>CALZKB010000125.1 GCA_945787575.1 Thermoanaerobaculia bacterium
CGGCGACGAGGTTCCCGACCTGCTCGCGATCGGGTTCTCCGGTCCGGATGCGGTCGGCCACCGCTACGGCCCCGACAGCCCGCAACTGCTCGATTCGCTGAGGCGACTCGATCGAACCCTCGGTGAGCTGTTCGATTTTCTCGATCGCCGAGTAGGTCTCGATCACGTGCTCCTCGCCCTGAGCGGCGACCACGGTGCGGTGCCGGTCCCCGAGGTGCGCGAAACCCGGGAACTGGCGGGCCACCGGGCTGACGACGACGACGTGCTCTGCATGCAGGGGGTCTACGCGCGTCTGCAGGGCCGTTTCGGCGACGGTCGGTGGCTCGAGCCGGGACCGTTCATCTCGAAGGAGGCCAAGGAGGCGGAGCGCGAGGGAGAAGTCGAGCGCGCCGCCGCCGAGCTGATGGCGAGCTGTCCGGGCGTCCGGCGAGTTTGGACCCGCACCAATCTGCTCGATCCGACTGCGGCCGAAGATCCGATCGGTCGGCAGTTTGCTCACTCGTTTCATCCCGACCGTAGCCCCGATCTAATGGTGCTTCGCGATGAGTTCTTCCTGAGCTCCCGGACCGCGGCCTCGAGTCACGGCACGCCGTGGGCCTACGACACCCACGTGCCGCTGATGATCGCCGGCGCCGGCGTGACCGCGGGTCCACGGGGAGACCGCGTCCGCACGGTCGATCTGGCGCCGACGCTCGCCTGGAAGCTCGGTGCGCCGCCCAGCGGCGAGATCGATGGCGTTGTTCTGGAGACCGGTCGCTAGCATGGCGGGCAGCAATAGAGAACCGTTGCGGGCTTCTTGAATGATCAGAGGACGTCGCGCTGCGGTCTTGCTCGTCGTGCTTCTGGTGGCGGGCGTCGCCTTCTGGCTCGAGTCGGCGCGTGGATCGAGCGAGGGCCCGTGGCTGCCGGGCCACGCGCGACAGGCGACGGCGGAGGCCGGCGGGGGTCTCGTGGTGGTGCGCGACGTTCGAAACTTCCGCCACACGGCAGGGAAGGAAGCGATCGAGTCGTGGGAGGACCGAGAGTTCGATCTAAGTTCGTTGGATTCCGTCTGGCTCGGGGTGTCAGACATACCGGGCCCGAAGGCTCTGGCTCATCTGTTCCTCAGTTTCGGCTTCGCCGATGGGCGCTACCTCGTAGTGTCTGATCTCGAGCTCGAGCAGGCACGGGCGCGCTACTGGGTTAGCGGGCGCTCGGGCCGCTTCGGCGAGGATCCTGCGTACTCGGCACGGATCAGGGACTTCGGAGACGGCATGTGATCTTCGGACCCGAGAAGGAGGGGTCGGGCCGGAACTGACCCTTCCCATCGCGGCGAAGCACAAGTTGATCGCTTCCTTACACGGAGCCTGTCTTCCAGCCGATGCTGGAGCTTTCGGGTTGGCCCGTAAGTACGGTTCTGGTAAGATGTCCTTACGAGGTGCATCATGGTGAAGCGATTGACCAAGACCGGTAATAGCCTGGCCCTGGTGCTAGACCGACCGCTGCTCGAAGCGACGAACATCGACGCTGAGACGGAGCTCGAGATTTCGACCGACGGTGACGTCATCGTGATCTCGCCCTTGCGGGATGAGCGCCGCACGGCCAAGTTCCGCACCGGTGTCGAGAGCATCAACCGCCGATACGCGGGAGTCTTCCGCCGCCTGGCCGAGTAGTGGACCCGGTTTTCCTGACCCTCGAAGAGGTACTGGCTCTCCACGAAGACCAGATCCAGCGCTATGGTGGCAGCCCCGGCCTGCGCGAGCCGAATCTCCTTTCCTCGGCCCTCGGAGCGGTCTCGGCCACGTTCGGCGGCAGGCTCCTTCATCTGAGCCTCTTCGAGATGGCAGCCGCCTATCTGTTCTACCTCGCTCAGAATCACCCGTTCGTGGATGGCAACAAGCGGACCGCTTTGGTCTCGGCCCTCACCTTCCTGTGGATGAACGACACCGAGGTCGAAGGGGACGACGACGCGCTCACGGATCTCGTGCTCAGAGTCGCCGAGGGCCGGACCTCCAAGGCCGAGATCGCCATGTTTCTGCAGGACCATGCCCAGACGAGCGACGACTAACCTGCATTGCCGCGCCCGGGAGCAGGTACCGCACGTCGTCCAGGTCGTGGAACTCCTCGCCGGCTTGGGTCCGGACGTGTCGAGAGGGAGACCAGGCGGAGCTCCAGAGCCCCAATCGGCCGGTGCCATCTCGGAGCTGCTGCACCCGAGCCCCGCGGTTCCCCTCGTCGCCGCCTGCGCCCGTGCTAGCCTGAATGCTTCGGATTACTTGCTGACTCTCCATGACCGAGAAGCTCTACCTCAGCGCGCAACAGCTGCTCGAGGACTCCTTCCGCCTGGGCGCGAGAGTTCTCCGCAGCGGTTTCCGGCCGAGCTTCATCGTCGCGATCTGGAGAGGTGGCGCACCGATCGGTACCGCCGTCCAGGAGTTTCTCGACTACTTCAACGTCAGGTCGGACCACATCTCGATCCGCACCTCCTCCTACAGCGGAATCGACGGACGCGAGCCCGAGGTGCGCGTCTACGGCACCAGCTACTTGATCAAGAAGATCGAGCACGGCGACCGTCTGCTGATCGTCGACGACGTGTTCGACACCGGCTACACCATCCAGGCTCTGATCCGACACTTGAGGGAGAAGGTGCGGCGCAACACGCCGGAAGAGATCCGGGTGGCGGTGCCTTACTACAAGCCGGCGCGCAATCAGACTGAGCTCGTGCCCGACTACTACCTGCACGAGACCGAGCGCTGGATCAAGTTCCCGTACTCGTTGGAAGGCCTCAGTCGAGAGGAGATCCGGACGCACCGTCCGGAGATCTGGGAGGTCCTCAAGGGGTCCGCCGGGGAAGAGGAGGAGTAGAGTACGTGGAGAAGCTCTTCGTTCAAGAAGAAGATCTGCTCGTGGACTCCTACCGCCTGGCCGTCCAGGTCTACGAGAGCGGTTTCCGGCCGACCTTCATCGTCGGCATCTGGCGCGGCGGCACCCCGATCGGCATCGCGGTTCAGGAGTGCCTGCAGTACTTGGGGGTCGCGACCGACCACATCTCGATCCGTACGTCCTATCGGGGAATGACCAGCTACGCGAACATGATCGAGAACGCGGACGCGATCCGTGTCCACGGGACCCGCTACCTTCTGGAGAACCTGAACGCCGCAGACGGACTGCTGATCGTCGACGACGTCTACAACTCAGGGCTGAACGTCAACCGGGTGATCGATCGGCTCTCATACCGCACGAAGCGCAACATGCCGCGCGACGTCCGGGTCGCCGTTCCCTGGTACAAACCGTCCAACAATCGGACCCAGCGGGTTCCCGACTACTACCTGCACGAGACCGACAAGTGGCTCGTCCTGCCTTGGGAGCTCGACGGCCTCACCGAAGAGGAGATCTATCGGCACAAGCCGTTCCTGGAGCCTATCTTCAAGGAGGCGAAGGGTTAGCAGCAGCGTCCGCTGTCCTTGACGTTGGCGCCTCCGACGGTACAAAGTCAGGGCTGCCCAGGGGTGGCCGATCGGCCTGAGAACACACCCTCGAACCTGAACCGGGTCATGCCGGCGTAGGGAGCGGCACTCCAAACGCCCCCCGACAGTTCGAGTGAATCGAAGGCCGAGTCGACTCGGTCACTTCCTGGCGCGTGAGGAAGGAGGATCATGTTTCAAGCGAGCGCTGACGGCGCGACTTCGAGTGTACCTCCGCGCTTCCTGATCGTGCTCGCGTTGACCGTGGCGCTCGGGGCCGCGATCCCATCCGCCGCCGCGGCGCCGAAGAGACTGTGGATGCGAGGCGTCGTGCTCGCTCCAGCCGGGACGCCGTTGGTCGGAGCCAGCGTGACGATCGATACCGGAGCGTCGGTGGTCACCGGCGAGGACGGCCGGTTCGCGATCGAGGCGCCACGGGGGGAGCGGGAGATTCAGGTGCGGCATCCCGGGTACCGGACGCTGAGCTCTCGGCTCACCCTGGCCGAGGAGTCTCTGCATGTCGAGCTGCGCCTCGAAGCGGCACTGTCGGTGGCGGCGGCGATCACCGTCGAGGGAATCCGGGCGGGGGAGGAGCTGCCGGTGACCCAGCGCACCTTGGAGCGCGACGAAATCGAGAAGCTCAGCCACGGCCAGGATGTCCCGGCGCTCCTGCAGCACAGTCCGTCGATGACCTGGTACTCGGACTCGGGGACGGGCTCCAACTACTCCTACTTCAGCCTGCGGGGAATCCAGCAGAGCCGGATCAACATGACCTTCGATGGCGCGCCGCTCAACGACCCGGCCGAGCATGCCCTCTTCTTCAACAACTTCCACGACTTCGCCTCGGCCGTCGACAGCATCCAGATCCAGCGCGGAGTGGGCACCTCGTCCGTCGGTGCGCCCTCCTACGGTGGGTCGATCAACTTCGCCAGCCGGCCTCTCTCATCAAGACCAGGTGCCGATCTGCGTCTGGTTCTGGGCTCTGACGACACCCGGCGGGCCTCGCTGGGCTTCGAGTCGGGTCGCTTTGACAACGGCTTCGCAGCCTCGGGCCGGGTGTCGTTGGCCGACACCGACGGCTATCGCGAGCGCTCGGGCACCCGCCACGGGACGCTCTTCCTCAACGCCGAGTGACGTTCTGGCACGCAACCGGCGCTTCAATCCGTTGGCCGAGGAGGAGCGGGACGACTTCGGCCAAGATTTCGCCCAGCTCAAGTACACCCGGGCGGCCGGCGAGAACACGCTGGTCACAGCCTCCCTCTACTACAACGGCGCGGCGGGCTGGTTCCGCTTGTGGGACGACCCGGTGGCGCGGACCGACCTGCTGCAATTCGGCATCGATCAGGCCTTCGTGGGCTCGATGGTGACGGTGAGCCGGAGCCGCGATCGGCTGTCGACCACCGTGGGCTTCCACGCTAACGACTTCAGCGGCGACCACACGCTGGACATCGAGGGTCAACGGATCTACCGCAACACAGGAGTGAAGCGGACGGCGAGCGCGTTCGGCAAGATCAGCTACGAGCTGGAACGTTGGCTGCTGTTCGGCGACCTGCAAGTGCGCCGCGCGGAATTCTCCTACGTCGGGGACCTCGACCTCGGTGGGGTCGACTGGGACTTCCTCGACCTCAAGATCGGCGCTCGACGAACGCTCTCGCCGAGCGCGAGTCTCTACGCGTCGCTCGGCCGAGCGCAGCGTGAGCCGACCAGGATGGACCTGCTGTCGGGGGAAGACAACGCCACGGTGCGGCACGATCTCGAAGCCGTGCGCCCCGAAGAGGTCCTTGACTTCGAGCTCGGGGTGGACCTGAGGACGCCGCGACTGGCCTTTCAAGCCAACCTCTACGCGATGGAGTTCACCGACGAGATCGCGCTCACGGGCGAGCTGTCGGACATCGGCCTGCCGATGCGCCGCAATGTCGAGGAATCCTACCGTCGAGGTCTCGAGGTCGACCTCCGGTGGCGGGCCACCGAGCGCTGGTCCCTGGTCCACAGCGCCAATCTGAGCCGCAACCGGATCAGCGAATGGACGCAGTTCTACGACGTCTACGATGCCGCCGGAGTCTTCGTCGGTAGCGAACCGATCGCCTACCGCGACGTGCCGCCTCTGCTGTCGCCGGAGACAGTGCTCAATCTCGGCGCCGAGTGGTCGCGCAGCGAGGCGCGGGCTCAGCTCCAGGTGCGCCATGTCGGCGCGGCCCACCTCGACAACACCGGACTCGACTTTCGGCTGCCGTCCTTCGCCAACGTGGACCTGCGAGCGTCGCTGGATCTCGCGCGCTGGTGGGCCGCCGCGGAGCCGCGAGTGACGCTCTACGTGAGCAATCTCTTGGACGACGACGGCCAGTTTGCCAGCGGTTACAGCTATCAGTTCATCAACCTCGACGCCGCGGGTCGGGACAGTCTCAGCGGCATTCCGTTCTTCTATCCTGTGGCGACTCGACGCGCCGTGCTCGCCCTCGAGCTCAGCCTTTGATCGCCGAGACGCCTTGAGCTTTCTCGAACTGGCAGCCGTCGTCGTCACCCTGGCGGCGGTGTACCTGACGACCCGCCAGGTCATCTGGTGCTGGCCGCTCGGGATGTTCAGCGTGACCCTCTACGCCGTGGTCTTCTTCCAGGCCAAGCTCTATGCCGACATGGGGCTGCAGGGACTTTACTTCGCGCTCGCTATCTACGGCTGGTGGGCCTGGCTCCACGGTGGCGCGGATCACGGCGAGCTCGACGTGTCGCTGGCGTCGAACCGTCTGCGTGCCGTGCTCCTCGTCCTCGCGGCACTCGGTGGCGTCGTCCTCGGTCAGACCCTCGACCGCCTCACCGACGCCTCTCTGCCCTTCATGGATTCGCTCTTGACCTCGTTCAGCATCGCGGCGCAGTGGATGCAGACCCGCAAGCTCCTCGAGTCCTGGCTCGTCTGGCTGGTGGTCGACGTCTTCTACGTCGGCATGTTCCTCTACAAGGGGCTCTATCTGACGGCCGGCCTCTATGCGGTCTTTCTCTATCTCGCGGTTCTCGGCTTCGTCCGGTGGCGTCGATCGCTAGGGGACTCGCCGTCGACCGCGCTCGGGACCGTCGCATGATCCGGGTGGTCGTCACCGGGTCTGAGTGCACCGGCAAGACGACCCTGGCCACGGCGCTGGGCGAGCACTTCGGCGTCGACGTGGTTCCAGAGTACTTGCGGCGGTTCGTGCTCGAGCACCGTCGCGCTCCCGAGCGCGGGGACGTCGATGCCATCGCTCGCGGCCAGATCGAGCTAGAGGACGAGCTGGCAGCCGGAGCCACCGATCTCCTCATCCAGGATACCGACCTGCTGAGCACCGTGGTCTACTGCCGGCACTACTACGGCGACTGTCCACCGTGGGTCGAGGAGGCGCTGCGGGACCGGACGGCCGATCTCTACCTTCTCGTCGGCATCGATGTACAGTGGGTCGCGGACGGGGAGCAGCGCGATCGCGGTCACCGGCGTGACGAGATGCAACAGCTCTTCCTCCGGGCCTTGATCGATCGCGGGCTGACCTTCGTCGAAGTCGCCGGCCCGTTCGAATCGAGGTCGGAGCTGGCGATCTCGGCGGTCGAGCAAGTCCTTTGGAAATGACGTTCACGGTAGGTCGGCGAGGGTGGTAGCTTCACTGCGCCAGGAGGCGTTGCGACAAACTGACCTGACGCGGCGAGTCCGTCGCCGAAGGGTCTGAAGCGGGGCCCGCTCGAAGAGAGCCCCGGGAACCAGCAGGCTCCGGCCGCTGCTTGCGGCCGAGAACTTCGGGCCACAACCCGCTACGGGACGGCCAGTCCGTGTGGCTCAACGCTGCCGGCATCAAGCGCCTCCACGTCGTCAATAGCGCGGGGTCGGAGGAGATCGCGGTCTGCCCCGGACGCTCTCGAGGGCGACCGTGCCGTCGTGTTCCGCACCGGGCTGAGCTTGTCGAGGCTTCTCGCGATATCGCGTTTGCGTCCCCGCTCGGGTAGGCTCGGTCGACAGACTGAGGAGGTGTCATCGTGGGTTTGAAGGATCTGTGGAACAAGATCATCGGCGGGGCGGAATCGGCCGGAGAGAGGGTCGGTGGGCTCGCCGAATCGGCGGTGGACAAGGCCGCGGACGTAGGTGGTTCGGCGATCGACAAGGCGGGCGACGTCAAGGCGGCGGCTGCCGAGACCGTCGGCGCCGCCGCGGACAGGGTGCAAGATCTCGGCCGCGCGGCCGTGGAGCGAGGGAGCGAGGTCCGCGAGACTCTCGCGGAGGAAGGCGGAGTCATCGACAAGGCCAAAGATGTCGGGCGGGCAGCGGCGGACGTCGCGGAGGGAGTCAAGGACAAGGCGGTGGCGGCGGTCGGAGACCTCAAAGAGACGGTCTTCGGCGAAGAGGAGTAGGGCGCTCGCGTCGCACTCCGCAGGGGTCTGGTGCCGGCTGCTGCTAGAGTAGCGCCGAGAGAAACGCTGAGTCCCGAGGAGGCTTACCCATGAATCACTCGTCCAAACTGGTGTTGATGGTGGTGCTGTTGCCGGTGCTGGCAGCGTGCAACGACAGCACGCCGACGAGCCCGAACGGGCAGCTGGTCGTCGAGCCGGCTACCGTCGCTCTGGTAACCGGAGGAGCAGCACAGTTCACGGCGCTGGATGAAGGCGGTGCGCCGGTCACTCAGGGGGTGGCGTGGAGCTCGTCCGATCCGCGAGTCCTGTCGATCGACTCGAACGGGATGGCGACGACCGGCTACGAGGTGGGGAGCGCGACCATTTCGGCCCGGGTCGGATCCCGCGCGGGCGAAGCGAATGCAGTGGTTGCCGGTCTGTGCGCGAATTCCGTGTCGGTGACAGGCGAGCCGGGCACCAACGCCGCCGGCGACCAGACCTTCGACGTCCGACTGGACGGGTCTCTAGACGTTGCCCGGATCATCACGCGCCTGGAGGCCCAGATCGGCTTCAAGGCCAGCGAGACTTTTGCCAATGGCTTCGAGGCGAGTCTGACGACCGGCCAGCTGGCTCAGATCGTTTGCCGGGCCGAGGTGGTCAGCGTCGCGTACGCCTAGCAGCTCTGACGCAAGAGCTGGGCCGCCCGACCCGCAGAACTGACACCGCGGGCTGCTAGCCGGCGGCTTTGCCGGTCTTCCAAAGTCGGATGACACCCTCCTGCGCCACCGAGGCGACCAGGGTGCCGTCGCGGCGGAAGATCCGACCGTGAGCGAGACCTCGCCCGCCCGACGCGTTCGGGCTGTCCATGGCATAGAGCAGCCACTCATCGGCGCGAAAGGAGCGATGAAACCACAGCGCGTGATCGAGGCTCGCGACCTGCAGGTTCTCGGAGAAGAGTGACAGCCCGTGGGGACGCAACGAAGTGACGAGAAGAAAGTAGTCAGAGCCGTAGGCGAGGATGTTGCGGTGGAGGTCGTCGTCGTCGGGTAGGGAGCCGGCCGTCCGGAACCAGACTTGTTGTTCAGGCTCGGCCGCCTCCGGGTTGAAGCCGCGCCGCGGCTGGACCGGGCGAAACTCGAACGGCCTCTCCTGCAGCAGCGGTCGAGGAAGCTCCGCCGGCGGAGTCTTGTCGATCAGCTCCCGCTGGTATTCGGTGATGTCTTTGAGATCTTCGGGGGCAGCAACTTCCGGCGCCGGCGCCTGGTGCTCGAGCCCCTCTTCCTCGCTCTGGAACGAGGCCGCGAGGTTGAGGATCGGCCGGCCGTGCTGGATCGCCACGACCCGTCGGCTCGAGAAGCTACGCCCATCGCGTTGGCGATCCACCTCGTAGACGATCGGAGCGCCGTGGTCTCCCTCGCGCAGGAAGTAGGCGTGAAGCGAATGGACGATCCGGTCTTCGGTCGTGTAGTTCGCGGCCGCGAGCGCCTGCCCGAGCACCTGGCCGCCAAAGACGCGTCGAGTGCCGATGTCTCGACTCTCGCCGCGGAAGAGATTGGTGTCGATGCGTTCGAGCGAGAGCAGCCGGATAAGGTCTTCGAGAATCGGCTTCATCGGTCGAGCCTACTGGAACCCGGGCAAAAAAAACCGCCTCGGGAAACCCCGAGGCGGCATCTGGATTCTCAGTTAGTGACGGCGATCGTCAGATCTTGACGACGTTCTCGGCCGCCGGGCCCTTCTGGCCCTGGACCTTGTCGAACTGGACGCGGTCGCCCTCGCTCAGGGACTTGAATCCCGAACCCTGAATCGAGCTGTGGTGCACGAAGCACTCGTCCGTGCTCTCATCCACGGAGATGAAGCCGAAGCCCTTGGTGTCGTTGAACCACTTTACTGTTCCTGTGCTGCTCATCTTGAAACTCCTCAAATACGCGAAACCCACCCTACAGACGGGCCTCAGTTGTTTGCGGGCGTATCCCGCGTTTGCTCAGTGCTGCTTCGGACTGTCGCTTGGATAGGCCCTGACAACGTGGCGACCGCCGAGGATCGGCGACCGGGGAAATCTACCGCGACCTCCCCTGAACGAGTTCGATTCTAGCTTGTTTGGCCTCGAAAGTCACTGATAGGTGCGGGCCTGCGGCTGTGCGGGCGGCTCGAGTCAAGGCGTCCAGGTCGCACCGGCCTCTTCCAGCCGCGCCTCGAAGGCTGGAAGGCGTTCCTCGAGGATCTTCGTCAGGGCCGCTGAGACGACGGCAAACTGCTCGGCGGCGACCTCGAGGCTACGCCGTTGAGTGGTCGTGGGCGTCTGGCGGGTATCCCAGTGGCCGCCCGCGACTTGGCCGACTCGCCGCTGGATGCTCGGAGTCGACGGCTCGTGGTGCCGGCCGCGAATCCGATCTCCGACGAGCGCGAGGCGGACGTCGGCGAGCTCGCGACGGATTCCACTCAGTTCGGTGAAGAGGGAGGTCTCCGCTCCCGGGGTTTCGACGAGGGTCGCTTCGAGGAAGCGCATCGCGTCTTCCGCGCGGCGAAGCTCGGCGGTGGCGCCGCGCACCCGCCGCAGAAGGTCGGCGGTCTCCTTCTGGAATGCGGTCACGGCGAGATAGTCGGGGACCGGGAGCGACGAGTCAGGCACCGGCTTGACCTCGAACGGTCGGCTGTCGGCGAGACGGCGGGACCCTTTCGCCTCGACGAGCTCGAGCTCCACGGTATAGCGGCCCGGCGGAGCCAGCGGACCCTGCCGCTCTCCCGCCCACGGGGGACGGAAGCTCGGCGGATCGAGGTCGACGGGGTCGGGCGGAGGGCGCCGCAGATCCCAGGAAACTCGATGAAGACCCTCGGTAGCCGGCCCGTCGAGTCGCCGGACTGGCTCGCCGGAGCCGTCTCGGATCGTCACGAGGACGCGGGGAGCCTCCTCCAGGCTCTCGTCGCGAAGGGCCTCCCAACCGGGGAAGGGGATGTCCTTGCCTGCTTCGCGGAGCTCTTTCTCGCCGGCGCGGCGCTCATCGCGCGAGGTCGCCGGCTCATCGTTTAGGTAGTAGGTGAACACCGCCCCGAACGGGGGATTCGGAGCCGCGAAGTCGGTGCTTCCGAGAGTCGGCTTCCCTGGTGCCTGCATCGGTACCAGCGGGATGTACCACCATGCATCGCGTACGGGAAAGAGCATCACGTCTTCCGACAGGGCTCCGTGGGCTATGGCGCGCAGCGGTGAGTAGTCGTCGAGGATGTAGAACCCTCGGCCGAAGGTGGCTCCCACGAGGTCGTCGCGCGAGCGCTGAATCTCGATGTCGCGGAAGGCGATGGTCGGCACTCCGCCGCCGAGCCTCAGCCAGCGGTCACCGCCGTCGGGAGTGAAGTAGAGGCCGTGTTCGGCGCCGACGAAGAGCAGTTCCGCCATCTGGTGGTCCTCGTCGATTGCCCAGACGATCGAGCGCGCGGGTAGATCGCCGGCGATCGAGCCCCACGTTCGGCCGCGATCGCTGCTCACGAAGACGAGCGGACGATAGTCGCCGATCTTGTGGGCGTCGAAGACCGCGAAGACGGTGTCAGCGTCATGCTGGGACGCCCTGAGGTCGTTGACGAAGGCACGGTCGGGCACCCCGGGCGCGGAGGCGGCTCGCCGCCAGTTGGCTCCGCCGTCCTCGGTCACGGAAACGACTCCGTCGTCGCTCCCCGCATAGATCAGGTTCTCGTCGAGCGGCGACTCGGCGATCGTCGTGAGGGTCGAGTACCACGACATCGCTCCGTTGTCATAAAGCGCGTCGATGCTCCGCACGTGGCCTCCCACCGGCAGCTCATAGCGGTTGTCGTTGCGGGTGAGGTCGTCGCTGACGGGTGTCCACGAGTCGCCCCGATCATCGCTTCGCCACAGGCGCTGCGAGCCGAAATACAGCCGAGTCGGTGAGTGAGGGCTGGTGCGCACGGGCGCGTCCCAGTTGAATCGCTCGGGCGGTTCGCCGGGGCTCGGCACCGGCTGGATGTCGAGCGCCTCCTCGCTCCTCCGGTCATAGCGCACGAGGCGCCCCCCCTGCCACTCGATGTAGAGAAGGTGGGGGTCTTGACGATCGAACGCCGACGAGTAGCCGTCGGCGCCGAGGGGCACGTACCAGTCCTGATTGCGAACCCCTTCAAGGCTGTTGGTGCGCGACGGGCCGAACAGCGTACCCAGGTCCTGCGCGCCACCGAGGATGTTGTAGAACGGCTCGGAATCATCGAGAGCGAGCTTGTAGAACTGCGAGATCGGGAGATTGGGGGTGTGGCGCCACTTGATCCCGCGATCGAAGGTCTCGAACAGACCGGCATCGGTCCCGATCAGCAGGTGATCGGGATCCGCCGGGTCGATCACCAGCGCGTGGTTGTCACTGTGCTTCTCCCGACCGTTGCCGACGATCTCGAACGTCTCGCCGCCGTCCGGCGTGAAATGCAGGAAGACATCCATCTGGTACACCTCGTCGACGTCGTGGGGCGAGGCGAAGATCTCCTGGTAATAGTGAGGTCCGGTGCCGTCCGAGAGGTAGCTGTTGCGATGCTCCCAAGAGGCGCCGCGGTCGAGCGAGCGATAGAAGCCTCGTTCGTCCTCGCCCGCTTCGATCGTCGCGTAGACGACGTCCGGGTCGGCCGGCGACACCGCAAGGCCGATCTTGCCCATGTCGTCTTTGGGAAGTCCGCTCTCCAGCCGGGTCCAGGTCGCTCCCGCGTCGAGCGATCGGTAGATGCCGGAGCCGGGACCGCCGGCAAGATGCGACCAGACCGTGCGGCGGCGTTCATAGGTCGCCGCGTAGAGCACGTCCGGATCTCGCGGATCGAAGTCGAGGCTCGTCACCCCGGTGTCGTCGTTCACGAAGAGCACCCGCTCCCAGCTGTCCCCGCCGTCCGAGCTCTTGTACAGGCCGCGCTCGCCACCCGACGACCACAGCGGGCCTTCGGCCGCCACGTACATCACGTTCGAATCACGCGGATCGATGACGATTCGGCTGATGTGCTCCGTTCTCTCGAGTCCCTTCTGCTCCCAGCTCTGGCCGCCGTCGAGCGTGCGATACAGACCGTCCCCCCAGGCCACGTGCCGCCCGCTCACGTTCTCGCCGGTTCCCACCCAGAGGACGTCGGGGTTCGAGGGATCGATCGTGATGCAGCCGATCGAATACGAGGGCTGGTCGTCGAAGATCGGCTCCCAGGTGAGGCCGGCGTTGTCGCTCTTCCAGACGCCTCCCGAGCCGGCGGCGACGTACCAGGTCTTCGGGCGAGCGGGATGGATGGCGATGTCGGCGATCCGGCCGCCCATGAGGGCGGGACCGATGCTGCGTAGCGTCAACGCCTCGAGCCGTTCGGCATTCAAATCGGCGCGTGCAGGCAGCACCACCAAGAGAAACAGTGCGGCGAAGATAGGGCAGACCTTGAAGGTGCCTCGCGGCTGCACGGGCGCTCCTTTCACGAATCGAGTGACCTCTCCAAGCGTACCCGATCGGAGCGCCGAGCCCGGCTCGGCCGACCTGAGACGGCTGTGCGAGAACCCGCGGAGACAGGAAGACCGCGCCCCTCGCGGAGCGCGCTCTCGATGAATCAGTGGGGGAGGATCGGTCAGGGACGGAGGTGAGCTTCGACGAGAAGCTCGACCGAAACGTCGCTGCCGACCACGAGCGTACCGGCCCAGCTGCCGGTGCCGACGTCGTAGTCGCCGCGCGGGATCGTGAGCGCGGCCTTGAAGCTGGCGACCTTCTCGCTACCTCCGAGCATCTCTCGCATCTCCTCGGGGATCTCCTGAGTGCCGAGGATCTGGATGGGGAGCTCGATCTCTCGCGAATGGTCCTTGATGGTCAGCGTGCCGGCGGCTACGAGAAGGTCGTCGCCCTTCGCTCGGACGGACTTGCTGACGAAGATCATGTTGGGATGGGCGTCGGTCTCGAACCAGTCGGCGGTCCGGAGGTGCCCGTCGCGTTGCTCGTTACCGGTGTCGACGCTGGCAACGGCGATCCTCGCCGAGACCGAGCTGTTCTCCGGGTTGTCGGGGTCGTAGTCGAGATCGATCTCGAAGTCCTTGAACGAGCCCGTTACCGGGGTGAAGAAGTGGGAGATCGAGAAGTTGACCTCGGTATGGGCGGCATCGACGCCCCAGGTCGCTGCGCTGGCGGCTGACGGGACTACGAGCGCGAGGGCCAGTAGACCGGCGGCGGGCAAGGTTGCGTGAAAGGCGAATCGCATAGGTTGTTTCTCCTCGGTTTAGTTTTCTTGGATCGAAGCGCTTACCAGCGCTGACTCTAGCAACACCATTACGGCCCAGTGTCGGCGGAGGTTCAATCGGAGTTTGGCACGAGGGTTGCTGCACATCTAGGCGTGGAAGGAACCGACCTTGCGAGCAAAGGGCGGTTCGCAGACTACATCCCCTGCACCAAGGCAGTGATGACCCCGAAACCAGCAGTCTGGCAAGCGCTCCGCCGAGATTCGGTCCTGCACTCCTGCTTGGCCTTTTTTGCGCTCCTCTCCCTGCCGTTTCTTGGACCCCTCCTCCCTCCGGAGGGCTTTCCGCTCTACTCGCGGACAATCTTCCCGGCGGTTGTGCACGGACTCGTGGTCGCGGTCATCCTGCGGGGAGTGCGGTCACTCCCATCGGCTCGCGAGCGCAGGCTCTGGAGGCTCGTGGCGGGAGCAGTGGCTGCTCTATGGCTGGGGGGACAGGCGATGACCGTATCGTCGGGAGTCGCCACGCCGCTGCCTTGGCTCATTCTGACCGACGGTCTCTACCTTCTTTTCTATCTGCTGCTGGCCGTCGCGGCGCTGACGGCGCCCCATCGGGAGAACGGGGCAGCGGCGCCCAGATTCGGACTCGAGACGCTCGGCCTGACGGTCTCGATGTGCGGTTTTCTGGCCTACTTCGTTCTCGTCCCGAGCTACGTCGACGTCGAGCGGTACCGGTCTTGGCTGCCTTCGATGTACCTGTTCCTGGTCCTCGACCTCATGCTGGTCTTCTATTACGCCCGGCTCTATCGAGACGCTCGGTGCTCGCGTTGGCGGTCACTCTATGGGGCGTTGATCATCGCCCCCGTCCTTTGGGCCGGCCTCGACCTCGTCGAGTGCCTCGACTACGCCGGAGCGCTCGAGTTGCCGGGAGCCGGTCCGTTCGATCTGTTGTGGAACTCGCCGCTCATGGCTCTGGTCGCAGCGTCGCGGCTGCGTCGCGCCGACCTGGTTCCGGACGTCGCGGCGGCTCGAGAAGACCCCCCCTCGAAGAGACGGAGACTCGCCAATGTCGCGTTGGTGTCGACGGTCACGTTCCCCCTCCTGCACCTGGTCTTCTCGTCTTCGGGCCTCGTCGATCCAGGGATGAGGGAGGCGCGCGAGTACGTCGTTCTCGGCTCGGTCATCGTCTTGGGGGCGCTGGCAGCTCTCGAGGGATCCCAGATGATGCGCATGCGTCTGGGCGAACAGATGAGGCGGAGGCGCGCCGAGGGAGCTCTGCGAGAAAGTGAGGCGCGCTATCGCAAGCTCGTCGAGAATGCTCCCGAGGCGATCGTCGTCCTCGATATCGAATCGGGCAAATTCGTGGATTTCAACGTGCAAGCACTGGACCTCTTTCAGGTCAGTCGCGAGGAGCTGCGCCGGCTCGGCCCGATGCTCCCGAGCCCTCCGGTACAGCCGGACGAGACGCCCTCGGCGTTGAGCTGGATGGCTCATGTCGAGCGAGCGCGCCGCGGCGACAACCCGAGCTTCGAATGGGTGCACCGCAGTTCCTCGGGGGAAGAGATCTACTGCGAAGTGTTCCTGACCGCGCTCACCGCCAACGGTAAGCCACAGGTCCGTGGCAGCATCATCGACGTGTCCGATCGGGTCGCGATGCGAGACCAGCTGCGGCAGTCGCAGCGCCTCGAGTCGATCGGTCGCCTGGCGGGCGGGATCGCTCACGATTTCAACAACCTGCTCACCGTGATCACCGGTTACTGCGACCTCGCTCTGGCGCGTGTCGACCTCGATGGTGAGCTGCGCGGCGAGCTCGAGCAGATCCGAGCGTCGGGAGACCGAGCGGCGACCCTCACGAGTCAACTCCTCGCCTTCAGTCGCCGCCAGGTGATGAAACTGCAACCGTTCGACCTCAATGAGGTGGTCGAAGAGATGTCTGAAATGCTCAAGCTGCTCGTCGGAGAGGACGTCGCCGTGGAAACCGACCTCGACCCGGCGATGAAGTCGATCGTCGCCGATGCCGGCCAGGTCGAACAGGCGGTCGTCAACCTGGTCGCGAACGGTCGCGACGCCATGCCTGACGGGGGCACGATCGCGATCGAGACCTCGGTGGTCGAGCTCGAGACGGGCTTCGAGCGGGGGGCGGACACGGTGCCGGCGGGGTGCTACGGACGGCTCGCGGTCCGGGACACCGGCAAGGGAATGTCCTCGGTGACGGCCAAGAAGGTCTTCGAGCCGTTCTTCACGACCAAGCCCCGGGGGCAGGGTACCGGTTTGGGACTCGCCATGGTCTACGGTGTCGTCACGCAGAGCGGGGGGTACGTGACGGTCGACAGCCGGCCCGGCGAGGGCGCGACCTTCGCGCTTCACTTCCCGCTGGCGGCGCAAGGGTCGGCGAGGCGGCCGGGGCGGGAGGTGGAGACCCCGCAAGCGGTCGGCTGCGAGACGGTGCTGATCATCGAGGACGAGAAGGCGGTTCGCGAGCTGCTTCGAGTCGGGTTGACGTCGCTCGGCTTCCGGGTGCTCGTCGCCGCCGACGCGAGGGAAGCGGTCGACCTCGTGGCGACGGGGGGGAGCGAGATCGACCTCGTCGTCAGCGACGTCGTGCTGCCTGGGGAAAGCGGACCCGACGCGGTCGAGCGAATCAAGGAGATCCTCCCGGAGATCCGGGTCATCTTCGTGTCCGGCTACGCGGACGACTTGATCGCCGGTAAGGGGGAACTCGACGCGAGCGCTCCCTTTCTCCAGAAGCCGTTCACCGCCTCTCAGATCGCGGAGCTGATCCGTGACACCTTGGACCGGCCTGCCGAGTCCCGGGCGTCGGCCGCGAGCTGCTAGTCCGTGTCTTTGCCGCCAGCCACGTGGCGGCGAGTGAAGATCATCGCCTCGGCGTGGCGCTGAGTCGCTCGCAGGTTCTCCCGGGGGTCGCGCCGCGCGCCGCCGACCTGGCATGGAACGCCGGCGTCCGCCAAGGTTGCGATCAGCCGCTTCTCCAGCTGTTCTAGGGCGTGAGCGCTCTCGTCGGGAGCGAGGATCGCGAACACGCGTTCGCCGGTCCGGGCTAGGACGTCACTACCTCGAATCGCGGTCTGAAGCGCTGCGCTGGTCCGGCGAAGGCGGTGCTCCAGCGACGCGGCACCCTCATCCTCGGAGCTGGAGTCGACCTCGATGAGGACGATTCCCGCCGGGGTGCCGTAGCGCCTGCAACGCTGCTCCTCTCCGTCTCGTAGTTGCTTCCACGCCTCGCCATCGTAGAGCCCGGTCACTGAGTCGATTGTGGACTTCGCTTCGAGATGCTCCCGCTTGCGGAGTTCGCCCTGACGCTCCAGTTCTGCGCCGAGGATCGTCGCGAGCAGCCGGGCGTAGGTCTCGACATTGCCCTGCCAAGCCTCGAGGTCCTGCGACTGCGGCTCGGGATCGATCGCGCAAAGGGTTCCGAAAAGACTGCCGTCGGGCGCGCGGAGAGGAACGCCGACGTACGCTCCAATCTCGATTTGGGAGCCGATCGGCGCCTCGTTGTAGGCCTCGACCTCCCTGGCGATCGGTGCGATGCGCGGTCCGAGGCCTTCGACCATCCGGGAACAAAACGAGTCCGACCAGTTGAATACGTCTCCCGCCTTGACGCCGTAGCTCCTATCCTCGGCGGTGAGAACGATCCAGTCGTCGCTCTCCTTGCGGGTGACCATCCATAAGCCGAGCCCGAGGTTCTTCTGGAGGAGCTGCAGTACCCCCGAGGCCGCCGCGTCGAAGTCGCGATACGGCTCCACCGGTGACAACTGCTCGTGCGTGGCTGCCAAGATGTCGATGCTATCAGGGCTGCTCGGACCGACTCGCGGACCGCGGTCGACGGCGGGACCGGCGACCTCGCCGTCGAGGTCTCTCACTCGGCCAGGTCGAAGGCTGCTTGACGGGCGGTGGTCTCACCGGAGGCGACCGCCTCGGTGGCGGCACCAAGGCGCTGCCTGACCGTCTCGCTGGCGCGGAAGCGCTCGAGCACTCGCTCTTCGGCGAGGCCCTGCAGCCAGGCCGCGGCGTCGCGGCGGCGGTGGCTCTCGAAGTCGCCGTTCTCCCGGAGATAGGCGAGATGGCCGTCGATCCGATCGGCGAGCTCGGCGAGTCCGTCACCGGTGCGCGCGCTGACCACCAAGGCGTCGGGCCGCCAGCCCTCCGAACGCGGGCGCAGGTAGCGTAGCGCCGCCGAGTACTCCGCCTGCGCCTCGCGCGCGGCGGCGAGGGTGTCGCCGTCCGCCTTGTTCACCGCCAGCAGGTCGGCGAGCTCGACGATCCCCTTCTTGATGCCCTGGAGCTCGTCGCCCGAGCCCGGTTGCAGCAGCAGGAGGAAGCTGTCGACGAGGCCCGCGACCTCGATCTCGGACTGGCCGACGCCGACGGTCTCGACGAGAATGCGGTCGAAGCCGGCAGCCTCGCACAAGAACATTGCTTCGCGAGTGCGGCGAGTGACGCCGCCGAGGGCGAGGTCGCTGGGTGACGGGCGAATGAAGGCGGCATCGGCCTGGGCGAGCCGGTGCATGCG
>CALZKB010000126.1 GCA_945787575.1 Thermoanaerobaculia bacterium
ACGGACCGGCTGAGGACCACCCTGACGGGTAGCTCTAAGACCGGCTACTGTTCCAAAGCTCCCTCTCTGATTATTCTCCATTCGGAGTCTCGGAGCTGCAGCTCCAGGACTTTGCGTACTCTATCTCGATAGGTGCTAGATGTATACGCCTGCTCGAAAGCGGCAATGGCTTTGGTGGGGTCCACCATGTCGATCCTCAAGTCGGTGACCGAAACCTCGATGAATGCCGGGCCGGCGAGACGTTGTCGACGCTGCTCCAACCAGGCCTCGCGACTCATCGCTTCGGGGCGAAACTCGTCGGAGTAGAACGCCAGGTAGCGAGCGACGTCCTGATCGGACCAGGCTGCCGCCCACGCTCGCACCATGCTCCCGATCTCGACCGCATGCGCGACCGCGGTCGGAACCGCATCGCCTTTGGTGGTGGGAGGGGTCGGTGCCTCCGTGGCCGTCGCTTCGTCTTCGACCGTCGGAGGCGATGATGGAGTCGGCAGCGTCGGGACCGCCTTCTCGGCTTCGGCCGGCTGCGCTTCGGGCTCCGGGACCTCGGCATCCGGCACCTCGGGCTCGAGGGTCGGAGCCGGCAGCGTCGGCTCGGTTGGAATCGCCTCCTCGACCTCGGCGATGACCGCGTCAGGCTCGACCGCCGGGCTCGGAGCGGACGGTTGAGGCGTCTCCAACGCGGGGGACGCTCGCTCGACCTCGTCCCGGGCCGGTCGCGGCTCGGCCTCCGCGGCAGTTCTCGCCACGTCCTCGCGCTCCGGGGTCGACGGCCTCGCCTCGGGCGCTGCCGCCACGCTCGGGCGCGGTTCCTCTTCCTTCGGCACCAGGAAGCGAAACAGCTGGACCCTGCGTCCCAGCTGATCGACGACCGCGAATCGTTGTCCCGAGACGGCCACCCCGGAGGCGCCGTGGAACTGACCGGTCTGAGTTCCCCCCGAGCCGACGAAGGTCAACAAGGTGAAGTCGACATCGAAGAGCTGAAGGTTGTTGAATGCGTTGTCGGTGACGTAGATGAAACCGACTTCGTCCACCGCGACGTCCTTGGGGCGCACGAGGTTGCCGAAGCCGACTCCGAGCCCACCCAGTTGATCCACGTACTCGCCGTCCTCGCTGAACAGCTGCACCCGTGAGTTGATCTGATCGACGACGTAGAGGGTCCCGTCCGGCCCCAGGGCGAGCGACGTCGGAAACCCGAACTCCCCCTCCTCGTCACCGGGTCGGCCCAGCGTCGAGATCTTGCGACCGCTCGTCGGATCGAAGACGACGATCTGGTGCGCCTTGGAGTCGGCAACGTAGAGCTTCGTGCCGTCCGCCGAGAGCACCGAGTCGGTCGGGTTGGTCAGCTCACCGCCGCCGATCACGCTCTTGACTCTTCCCTCGGCATCGAAGGCGACGATCGCTGCCAGCCCGGCATCCGCCACGTAGATGGTTCCGTCGGGAGCGACGTGGAGACCCAGCGGGAGCTTGAGGCGGACGTTGCCACGAGTGCCGAGCACGTCCATACGGCGCTCGTCGATGTCAAAGCGAATCAAGGCCCGGGTGCCCGAGTCGGTCACCAGGATACGCCCCTCGCCGTCGAAGGCGACGGCGAACGGTTTGACCAGAGAATCGTAGGGACTTTGCGGTGACGCCCCGAGGAGCCTCCGGGCGAACCCCGACTTCGGCTCGACGTCGGCCCGCCCCCGAATCACCGCTTGGAGCTTGATGCGAGCGACGGCCGGCGGCGGGGGCCACACGAACTCGGCGTAAGGGTCCGCCTCCGGCTTCTTCTTCTTACCCTTGCGGGCGGCGGATGCGGGCGCCTCTCCGAGCAGGAGAAGCGCCAAGACCAGGGCCAGGCCGATTCTCAGGTGCACTTCGATACTCCCTTTCCGCTTCGGCGTGTCACTTGGCGTGGCAGGCGGCACAGGCCTCATCGCTCGTGGCAGCATTCCAGCGCAGAAGCGCCGATGAACGTCCTTTGTGGGGGTCGTGGCAGGTCAGGCAGGTGAACTCGCCCTCGAAGTCGGTCTTGACTCTGATCAGACGCTCTTCGCTCGGCGGGCCCAGCACGCGGTGTCCTGTGACCGGATGATTGTGCTCTCCGTCGGCGGAGAGATTGAGCTTGACAATGGCCCGCGCATCGTCGCTCGAAACCTCGAACCGTCCGAGAAGAAGCGCCGTCCCGGCCTCGGGACCAGGCGCCGGCGAGCTCGCGTGACACGACAAGCAGAGTCGGGTCGGCTCGTCACGCAAGAGCTTCTCCCGAGCTCCCCCGTGAGGCTCGTGGCAGGCCCGGCAGCCGACGAGGTCGATCACGCCATGCGCGGTCTCGCCGCTCGCCGGCACTTGATCGTCGTGGCAGTCCGCGCACGGGCCGGCACCGGGCGCCTTGACGAGATGCTCCTGCGGCGAAGCGTGCGGATTGTGGCAATCGATGCAGGCTCCGAACTCCAGCGCCGCGTGGGGAACCGTCGCCGAAGCGATCGTCTCACCCAGATCGTCGTGGCAGAACAGACAGAGCTCGCTGCCGCCGTCCTCCTCGAGCTCGTCGAACGCGCCGAGATGACAGATATCGCAGCCCGCCTCGATCGCTTCGTGAAGGTTCTCGGCGAGCAGGCTCGCGTGCCGCGAGCCATGCGGAGAGTGGCAGGCGACGCAATCCAGACGAGCGAGGTCGGCCCCCAGATGCACCGCGGTGAGATCTTCGTCGTCGGCGTCGTGACAGTCGGTGCACAGCTCGTCGGCGGCGGTGCTCAAGAGCCGCCTCTCGTCGGAGCCATGAGGCAGGTGACAGGTGAGACAGTCGTCCGCGGCCGGGGGGTGTCCGCCGTCACTCTCGGCCGCTTCGGAGACTTCGGCATGGCACCCGGCACAAACGGCCGGGCCGTCAGCGATCAACAGGCTCGAACGATCGCTCATGTGCGGGTTGTGGCAAGAGAGACACCCTGGTGCCCGACCGTCCCCGACGAGCGCGGGGTGGACGCTGCCCTTGGCACCATCCGCGACGTCTCCGTGACAGGCGGAGCAGAGGCGCTCTCCCCGAGCCCGGAGGCGGATCCGGCCACCGAACGGGGGCCGATGGCACGCATCGCAACTGCCTTCGGCGAACGGTGGATGCTGGTGGCGGCCGAGGAGCATTCGGTCGTAGTTCGATCCATGCGGATCGTGGCAGAAGGTACAGTCGCTCTCCGAGGACAGCTGGTTTCCATGAACGCCCTGGAGGTCGTCGAAGTCGTGGCAGTCGCGGCACAGCTCGACCATCGGGGCGTTCAACGGACCCGGCTGATCGGTCCCGTGAGGATCATGGCAGTTCAGGCAAGACTCGGTGACGGGGAAATGCGGCGTCTCGAGCTCCACCTCCACCGCGGCGGTGAGCTCGTCATGACAGAGCAGGCAGAGCTCCGGCTCCGATTCGGTCAGCTCGACATTCGTTCCATCGTCCCCGATCGTCATGTCGTGACAGGTCGTGCAGTCCTCGGTGGCCGCGTGGACCCAACCCCTCCCCTCGACCAGATCGTCGTGGCAGTCGGCGCAATCCGTCGTGGCGAGGCTGACGAGGGCCGGATGCTCGGTAGCGAATGCGCCCCCGGCGGCGAGAGCGAGTACCGAGAACAGAGTTGCGGGCTTCAACACTTCTTCGAGCAGGTCCGGATCCTAGTGCTGTGAGCGAATTGCGCTCGCGCGTCGAGCAGCGACATTAACATCGCGCCGAGCAAAGCTGTCCTTGTCTACCGAAGAGCCGCGCCGGGAGCGACACCCCGTGGGGTGGTAGTGATGGCCCCGCCCGCGCGCGCGGGCGCTCCTCACTTTCGAGCTCTACAGGAGCTCCCGGCTCAGTGCGAGTACTTGAGCGGGAAGTTCTCGTGCGTTCCCTCTTCCTTGCGTGTCTCGAAATCGAAAACGTAGTCATCGCCAACGAACGGGCTGTCGGTGTTGTGGCAGGTCACACACACCTCCTCGGTGATGACGTCCGTCAGTCCGACGGCGACGATGTCCGGCCTGGAGTATTCCTTGTTCTTCAAGCTCATGTACTCGTCCTGCGTGTAGGTGCCGCCGGCGCCGTGGCACATCTCGCAGCCGGTACCCAGGAGCCCCTCCTGCTCCTCGGGGCTCTTGGCGATGTCGTAGCCGCCCGGTTCCCCGTAGCCGGTGACGTGGCAGCGCACGCACTCCGGGTCGGTCGTGTAGTCGGTTGCTGGATCCAATCCGGCAGCGGTCTTCGCCTCCGACCGCTCTCCGGGCCTGAGCGCTTCGAACGAGGTGGCCATCTTCGTTTCGGCCCAAGACTTCCACTCCTTGATATGGCATTTCTTGCAGTTCTTCGTGCCGACGTAGGCATGGCCACCTTCTTCAGCCGCTACCGGCGAGGCGAACGCCACGCTGACGACAAACACGAACAAACAAGCTCCAGCTATCCTCCGCACGGTGATTCTCCTTTCCATCTTGCCGCAACCGACTCTCATAGACCGTCTATTCCCAAGGCGCAACCCATCTATAGCCACGAGCGAGATGCTACCTGAAGCCGCGAGCCTCCTATCGTCTCACTCCCATGCAGTGCGCAAGAACGACAGCAGATCCGCAAGCTGGTGCGCTTCGAATCGCGGCCACTCGATCTGGTGCTCACCCATCTCGCCCCACATCTCCGGTGCGTGGTTCCACATGCGCTGGATGATCTCTTCGCTGTCGCTACCCGGCGTCACCTGTTCGAGCGGAGGGCCGAGCGTACCTTCACCGTCGAGACCGTGGCAGAAGGCACAGCCCTCCGCCCGGTAGATCTCCCTTCCCCTGACGGGATCCCCCTTGGTTCCGGCGTAGCGCGAGACGAAGACATAGGCCAACAGATCGGCGAGCTCCTCTTCCTCGAACGTCGGGAAGCGCATCTCGAGCATGTCCATCGCCTCGACCATCGCCGGCCAGTGGTTCCACATCCGGCCGGCGATCTGGGTCACGCTCCCGCCGAACTCCATGCGACCGAGGTCGGGGCCGATCTCGCCTTCGTCGCCGAACACGGCGTGACATCGCGAGCACCCCTTGGCGGCGAAGAGCCGCTCGCCCGCTCCGGGATCACCTGCCGACTGGAACTCCCGCGCTTCTCGGGCCTGACCTTGACTACGAAGATAGGCGAACAGGTCGATGATCTCGGCGCCGCGGAACTGTGGAACGTTGAGGCCTCTGCGTCGCATGGAGCTCACCATCTCGGGTCCGTGGTTCCACAGGCCCTGAGCGATGCGCAGCGGCGAGACACCTCTCGGTAGGCTCTCGAGGCTCGGCCCTTCGCGGCCGCCTTCGCCTTCGACCCGGTGACATTGGACGCAGTGCTTTTCGGTGAACAGGATCTTCCCCGTCTTCGCGTCCCCGGGCTCGTCGAAGTAGTTGAGGAAATAGACGAAGGCGACCAGATCCCGGAGCTCCGTGTCCTCGAAAACCGGCCGGACTCTCCTCAATTCGCGGATCTTCTCTTCCATGCCGACCGAGTGGTTCCACATGCCGGAGGCGATCTCGAAGAACGAGTCCTTGGCGGCAGTCCGTCCGAGGTCGGGACCGATGCGCCCACCCGCTCCTCGGATCGCGTGACAGTCGACACACCCCTTGCTGGCAAACAGAACCTGCCCCCGGATCGGGTCACCCATGCCCATTTGCGCAGCGAGCGGGAGCGCCGCGACCAGCCCGGTAACGAAGAGCGCGATCGCCGCGATCGCTGAGCGTGACTCAGCCATGACTCGACTCCGCCACGCCGGGCAGGTAGCTCTCGACTCGCTCCGTGACTTCGGTCACGGAATGCTCGCGTCCCTCGTGGATCTCCCAGATGGAGACGATCGGAAAGAGCTTGGTGAAGACCGCGTACAAGAGAATGAACATCGCTACGAACCCGGCAAGCAGCGACCATTCGACCCAGCTGGCGCGGTAGGTCGACGCCTCCATCGGCAGTCGTGGGGCCGACAGGCTCGGGATGACGATCAAGAAGCGCTCGAGCCACATGCCGATCTGTACCGACACCGAGGCCACGACGCACCCCCACACCGTCCCTCGGGTGCGATGATTCGCCAGGAAGGCGAACGGAATGACGAAGCAGGTCACGAACATGGTCCAGAAGTAAGGCGCAAACTCGCCTTCCGTCTTCGAGAGAAAGACCTGCATGTGGCTCGGCTCCGCCCCGTAGTAGGTCGTCAGGAACTCGGCAAAGGTGAAGTAGAACCAGAGCAGGGTCATCACCAGCAGCAGGATACCGAGGTTGTTGAAGTGGATGATCTTCAGGTAGTCCTCGAGGTGGTACACCTTGCGGATCACCGCCATGGCGATGATGATCGCGGCAATGCCCGAGAAGATCGCGCCGACGACAAAGTAGGGACCGAAGATCGTCGAATGCCACATCGGCTGCACTGTCATGGCGAAGACCCAGGAGACGACCGTGTGGACGGAGACGGCGACCGGAATCACCAGGATCGCCATGATGCCGATCGCGCGGTTGAGCAGCTTCTGCTGCTTCTCGCTCCCGGTCCAGCCCAACGCCAGGGCGCGATAGAACCGCTGGCGCTTGCCGAGCCGGTCGCGCAGAATCGCGATGTCCGGTATCAGCGGCAGGTAGAGGTAGATCGTGGAACAGATCAAGTAGATCGTGATCGAGGTCACGTCCCACAGCAGAGGCGAGCTGAAATTCGGGTGCTTCAGCACGTTGAGCGCTCGGTCGGGACGACCTAGATCGAGCAGCACACAGCCGACGCCGAAGAACAGCACCAGGACGGTGATGACCTCGGCCGCTCGCGTGATCGAGCGCCGCCATTCCGCCTGCGACAGGCGCAGAATGGCGGAGATCAAGGTACCGGCGTGACTGATGCCGATAAAGAAGACGAAATTCGTGATGTAGAGCCCCCAGTAGACCGGGGTGTTGAGCCCGGTTACCTGAAGCCCCTTTCTGAGCTGGGTGAAGTAGCCGACCATCCCGAAGAGCCAGATCGCCAACAGGATAGCGACGAGAATCCAGAACTTCCGGCCCGTCTTGGCGATCGGCTCGAGCAGCCGCTCGTCTTCGCCTAGATCGAGCTCAAACCTGGCCACCCCACTCTCCTTTCGAAAGATACGTCACCTTGGGCTCGGTGCCGAGCTCCTCCAGCAGCTGGAACGCTCGTTGGCTCTGCTTGAGCCTCGAGACTTCGCTGTTGGGATCTTCGAGATCTCCGAAGGTCATCGCTGCAGCCGGGCAGCTTTCGACACAGGCCGGCACGTAGTCCCCCTCCGCCAGCGGCCGATCCTCGAGCTGCGCTCGATCCCGCGCGACCTGCAGCCGGTGATGACAGAAAGTACATTTCTCGACCACACCCTTGGGGCGTATGGAGACATCGGGACTGAGTCCCTGCTCCATCGGCTCCGGAAAGTCCGGCTGCTTCCAATTGAACTCCCTCACCGTGTAGGGACAAGCGGTCGTGCAATAGCGGCAGCCTATACAGCGGGCGTAGATCTGGCCTACGAGACCCTCCTCGCCGATCTGGGTCGCCTGCACCGGGCACACTTTCGTGCAAGGAGGATTGTCGCAGTGCATGCAGGGCACCGGCATGAGATGCATCTGCGGTCGGGTCCCGTGCTCCGCCTCCCCGTGCGGCGCCAGGCGCAGCCACGAGATCGAGCGCCCGAGCTCGGCCTGGTCGGCCCCGGTCGGCGGAACGTTGTTCTCCACTTGACAGGCGACGACACAAGCTTGACACGCGGTGCAGCGGTCGAGATCGATGACCATCCCCCAACGCGCCATCGTCAAGCCCTCCCCTCGCCGTGACCGTCACGGCCGACCACGGCCACCCTCACCCGGGTCGCCTCCGGAGCGGGCAGACCACTGACCGTTTCGCGTGCCGCCACCAGCAGACGCAGCGGGTTCGCCCCACAGCCGCTCGCCCACCGTCCGCCACCCTTCCTGCCCAGGCCGACGGGCACGGCGACGGCGCCCTCGACGATCCGGGCGGTGACCCGCGCCTTGGCCTCGATCGAGCCCTGATCGGAGGTGAGCCGGACGCGGTCGTGATCTCGGATCCCGATACGGGCCGCGGTCTCCGGGTGGATCTCCACCCAGGTCGACCAGCTCTCCTCGAGCCCGGGCTCGAGAAGCTCTTGAAGAAAAGGAAGCTCTGCCCCGACGCCTCCGGCGACCGGAAGGGGCTCGAACAGAACCAGCGCCAGCAGGGGTCTCGCGCCGAGCGGCTCGCCCTCGCTTCCGGCGGCGGCGAGCGCGTAGGGAGGCCTGCGGTCGTCGCCCAGCTGTTGCAACAGGTCGGTGCGAAACTCGAAGCGCCCCGAATCGGTGAGCAGCACTCGCCGCCAGTCGCCATGGTCGTAGAAGGGATCCCACCAGCCGCCCGATTCGCGCATTCCGCTCCACAACTCTTCGGCCGTCCGGTAGCCGGGAGCCCACCAACCGGCGCCCTCCATCATGCGCACCCACGCCTCGTCGAACTCGCTTCCCATGAGCGCTCCACGGCGTGCGGCGAAGAGGCCTGCCACCTCGGCACGGATCATCGACGGAACGTCCGGCCAAGGGAAAGCGGAAGCCACCGACCCGCCCACTTCCGCCGCCAGCTCGATCAGCACGTCGGGAGCCGAGCGGGTGCCCGGGCTCGCTTTGCCCCAGACCGGCTGCGACAGGCTCACCAGCGGGAACGGAACGCCGGGCGGTCCGGTTTCCAGGTCCCAACGTTCGAGAAAGTGGGTCTCGGGGAGGATCCAATCCCCATAGAGAGCGGTGTCGGTGGGCACCGTGGCAAACGAGACGACCAGCGGGATCTTCTCGATCGCCTGCGCGAAGCGCTCCGGGGTCATCGAGGTCAAGACCGGATCGGCGCCCATGACGAAGGCGACCTCGATCGGATAGAAGCCGCCCCTCAGCACGAGCTCGGCCAACCTCTCGGGGTCGGAGAGGCCCAGCTCGAAGCCCCCCTCCGCGGAATCGAGACGGGGCCGTGCCCGGCCCGCCGCCGCGGATTCGTCGGACGGAAGCTCGGGCCAGCCCGCGAGCGGCGCTTCCTCCGGCACGAGCACGCCCCCCGGACGGTCGGGGTTTCCAGCCAGAGCGTTGAGGGTCTGGACCGCGAGATGGTCGAACAGCGACCCCGGTAGCAGCGGGCCTTTGCGCGGCCCGACGGCCAGCCGACTCCGCGCCGTCGCAAACTCCCTCGCGATCCGCAGGATCACGTTGTTGGAGACCCCGGTCCGGTCGGCGACCTCTTCGAGGCCGTAGCGTCGGCTCAGCAGCTCGGCCAAGCTCAAGCGGCCGCCCGAGCCGGCGAGCGGCTCGAGAAAGCCAACGCACCGTTCGCTCACGAAGTCGCGATCGTAGAGTCCCTCGGACACCAATACGTTGGCGATCCCGAGAGCCAAGATCCCTTCGCTCCCGGGGCGCACGTCGATCCACTCGTCGGCGGAAGAACCGGTCACCGAGAGACGCGGCTCGATTTGCACCAGCTTGCCCCGCCGGCCGGGTCGACCTTGGCGGAACTCTCCGTAAGCACGCATCATGTGCACAGGTGAGCTCCAAGCCTCGAGCAGGGACGACCCGAACGAAAGCACGTAGTCCGTCGACCGGACGTCGTAGGCAGGGGCCGCTCGTACCCCCTGGGTCAGATAGAGCGCGAGGGTAGCGGCTTGCTCACCGCGGTCGACGACCACGTCGGTCGGCGAGCCGAAGGCGTCTAGAAAGCGACGTGCCACCCGATCGGCGACTCCTCGCTGGTTACCGCGGAGGATCGCGAGTGACTCCGGTCGTCCGACCTGATGAAGCAGTCTCAGCCGCTCGGAGATCTCCGCCAGAGCTTCCTCCCAGGGGCGGGGCTCGAAGGAATCCAAGGAGCCGACCGGCCCGACTCTCCGCAGCGGGCTGGAAAGACGATCGGGGTGAAAGAGCGACTGCAGAGCCGCTTGTCCCTTGGGACAGAGTCGGCCCCCGCTCACCGGGTGGAGCAGATTGCCGTCGACCTTGACCGGCCGGCCCCCGATGCGGCGGACGCGAAGTCCGCACCCACCCGGACAGAGCTTGCAGACCGAGAGAACCGCATCTTCCGGACCGGTCGGCGGCCGCACCCCCGGATCGATCGCCGCCATCCAGTCAGAGAGGGTCCAGCTAGCCGGCACGCCGGCAGCCGTTCCGGCCACCGTCCCGGCGGCGAAGCCCAGAAAGCGCCGTCGGGTGACGTTCATCGATGACATGTCGTGCAATCGCTCTCCGCGTCGCCGTCCTCGTGACAGTCGATGCAATCGTCCATGGTGAGCTTTCGGACCCGCCGCGGCGGCCGGCTGCTCGCGGCAAGACCCGCATGACAGCGCTCGCACTCCAAGCCGGCGACCGAGACATGCTGGCTGTGCGCGTAGTAGACGTGCGCGGGCTGACGGTACAGCCGACCCCATTCGAGAGGTTGCCCCCCGCTCAGCAGAGCGACCAGCTTCGCCTCCTCGGGGCTGTTCCCTTGTGCCTCCTCGTGGCAGAAAGCGCAGGTCTCCGCGGTGGGCAGTCCCGAGAAGGATTCGCTCTCGGCAAACTCGTGACATTCGTTGCACTCGAGCCCGACGTCCTCGACGTGGAGCCGGTGGTTGAACTCGACGGGCTGGTCGACCGGCCGACTCGACGAGCCGCCCGAGCCCACGGTGAGGAGGCCGGTGGTCAGGAGGAGGAAGACGAGGAAGCCGATCGCCGCGCTGGCGACGACGCCGGCTGGCTCGCCCGTCGACGGGCCTGTCGGAGCCTGTCCCTTCTCGATTCTCTCGTCCGGCATGATCGGAGCCCCGGCGCACCGAGGCATCAGTTCTTCTGCGCGATTGCCAGAGCAAGGCTAGCCACGGCACTCCCTGACAGGAACACCCCTTGGCATGGCCAGGAGCCTCGTTGCGGGTGGGCGCGAGAACCCCCCTTCGGGGTGGCCCCCCCGGGGCGGGATTCGTAGTACGGCGGAGGTCGAGCCCGCGCGCTCCCTACTTCAGGGTCCGGATGAAAGCCACCAGGTCGGAGATCTGCTCATCGGTGAAGTCGCCGTCGGCTTCCTCTCCGTAGGGGATCATCATGGTGTCTTCGCGCCCGAACTTGATCGTGTGCCCGATCAAGGCGTCGCTATAGGTCGCCTGGAACCCCGGATCTCCCAACCCCGGCGTCTCGCTCTCCTCCACGGTCAAACCGTGACAGTCGATGCATTCCTCCCGAAACAGGACCTCGCCGTGCTCCGCATCGGCGCTCGGCGAGTAGACGAACGAGATCTCGCGGATCTCCTGCC
>CALZKB010000127.1 GCA_945787575.1 Thermoanaerobaculia bacterium
GCACCGGCAAGGCGGTGGCGGTGAGCGCCTCGACCGAGGCGATCCCGGTGCGGCAGGTGTCCAAGCGCTCGGGCGAGTTCCTCCACTGGTCGGCCGATTCGTCGAGCCTTCATTGGGCCAACGGCTCGACCCTCTACTCGCGCGACCTCGCGGACGCCTTCGCCTTCCTCGAAGGGGCGCCCGAAGAGCTGCCGGAGCCGGTCGAGGAGGGCCTCGACCTCGCCTTCGACGTCGCGGCCGACAAGCCGAGTGGCACCATCGCTCTGACCGGCGGCCGGGTCGTCACCATGCGCGGCGCTCGAGACGGCGTCGAAGAGGTGGTCGAGAAGGGCGTCGTCGTCGTCGAGGGCAACCGGATCGCCGCCGTCGGTGCGGCCGGTGACGTCGAGCTGCCGGCTGGAGCCGCCGTCATCGACGTCACCGGCAAGACCGTCCTGCCGGGCCTGATCGATGTCCACGCCCACGGCGCCATGGCGCGCGCCGAGCTCAGCCCCCAGCAGAACTGGAACCAGTTCTCGAACCTGGCGTTCGGTGTCACCGCGATCCACGACCCGTCGAACGACACCAGCAGCATCTTCTCGGCCGCCGAACTGCAAAAGGCGGGACTGACCCTCGCCCCCCGCATCTTCTCGACCGGAACCATCCTCTACGGCGCCCGGGTGCCAGGCTTTTCGTCGGTGATCGACAGTCTCGACGACGCGCGTTTCCACATCCGGCGGCTCAACGACGTCGGAGCCTTCTCGGTTAAGAGCTACCAACAGCCGCGGCGCGACCAGCGCCAGCAGGTGATCGCCGCCGCGCGCGAGCTGGGGGTGATGGTGGTCCCCGAAGGGGGTATGAACTTCCATCACAACATGACCGAGATCATCGACGGCCACACCGGCATCGAGCACTCGCTCTCACTTGTCCGCGGCTACGACGACGTGCTCCAGCTCTGGTCGCAGAGCGACACCGGCTACTCCCCCACCTTCGGCGTCTCCTACGGCGGGCTGACCGGCGAGTACTACTGGTACGACCGCACCAACGTCTGGGAGAACGAGCGCCTCATGCGCTACGTGCCGCGATTCGTCGTCGAGCCGCGGGCGATTCGCCGGCCCAAGGCTCCCGACTCGCACTACAACCACTTCGAGGTGGCGAAGTTCGCGAAGCGGCTGCGAGACGAAGGGGTGTCGGTGCTCATCGGAGCGCACGGCCAGCGTGAAGGCCTCGCCGCGCACTGGGAGATCTGGATGATGGAGCAGGGTGGCTTCACGCCGTGGGAGGCGCTGCGGGGCGCGACTCTAGACGGCGCCTGGTACCTCGGTCTCGACGGCGACCTCGGTTCCCTCGAGACCGGCAAGCTGGCGGATCTCGTCGTCGTCGACGGCAACCCGCTCGAGGACATTCGCCGATCGGAGTTCGTCACCCACACCATGATCAACGGGCGGCTCTACGAGACCGAGACGATGAACCAGGTGGGCAACGAGAGCTCGACCCGGGAGCCGTTCTTCTTCGAGCTCGAAGGGGGCGACACGATCCACCCGGCAACAGTGCAGTGGCTGCGGGAGCTCGAGCTCGAGCACGGCTGGGTTCACTAGACGGTGGGCGACGGGACGGCGGAGTCGCGAGCCGAATCGAGCTTCGAGCGCATCTGGTCGCTCGAGCGGCCCGACCCGTCGCTGTGGCTCTACTACGTCTTCGTCTCGTTCACCGCCGGGCCTTTCTTTCTCGTCCCGCTCGCCTTCTTGAGGTTGCGTTACCGCTCGATACGTTATCGCTTCGACGAGGAGGGGGTCTCGATGCGCTGGGGCGTGATGTTTCGGCGGGAGGTCCACCTGACCTACGCGCGGATCCAGGACATTCACTTGGTGAGCAACGCGATCGAACGCTGGCTCGGGCTCGCCCGCATCCAGATCCAGACCGCCAGCGGTAGCTCGAAGGCCGAGATGACCCTCGAGGGGCTGCCGGATTTCGAGGCGGTCCGCGATTTCCTCTACTTTCGGATGCGCGGTCTGGCCGAAGCGCGAGAGGGCTCGGTGGCGAGCCCGCTCGCCCGCGAATTGGCCGCCGCGACCACCGAACTGAAGGCGATCCGCGAGCTGATCGAGGTGCGTCCGAAGGGCGATCCGTCGTGATCCCCGCGTTCGATGCCTGGGTCCTGCGCGTCCTTCGGGTACCGCCACCGCCGCAAGCCCCCGCGGGTAGCAGCGAGGCAAGCCGGGTCCTCAAGGCGGCTCCGGGATTTTTCCGCCAGCGCCTGCTCGTCTGGGGTTGGCGTCAGGCCGCGGCGCTCGCCGGCATCCTGTTCGGATTCGCCGCCGGCAACATCCTCCCCAAAGAGCTGGAGATGCTCCTCGGCGGCCCCATTCGGATCGTGGAGCTCATCGCCCTCGGCCTGTTCGCCCTGCAGCTGGCACTGTCGTTCTCGCTCGTCCGGCTCGACTACCTCTGGCGTTGGTACGTCGTCACCGACCGCAGTCTGCGAATCCGCCAGGGCCTCTTCAAGATCCGCGAGCAGACTGTGAGCTTCGCCAACATCCAGAATGTCGGAGTCCGACAGGGACCGGTGCAGCGTTGGCTCGGGATCGCCGACCTCGAGATTCGCACCGCCGGCGGCGGTCAGGCCGAGGGCGAGGGCACCGGCAAGAAGAACGACTTTCACAAGGCTGTCTTTCGGGGGGTCGCCGACGCCGAGGGGATTCGCGATCGCATTCTCCACGATCTTCGCCGACTGCGCGACTCCGGGCTCGGCGACCGGCCCGATAGCGCCGACGGCGCTAGCGGAGAACTCGACGCTGCCCGCGAGCTGACGTCGGCGGCTCGGGCTCTTCGCGGTGCGTTGGCCGCGCAAGGATGAGACGAGGTCCGTCAGACGGCGCGCTCGAACGAGCCGTGGCGAAGGAAGTGCGCGGTCTGGCGCGCGACCCTCGGCGCGTTCATCAGGAACGTGTGGCTGTGGGGAACGACGAGGTGGTCCCGCATGCCGGGAAGCCGGGTGCTGTCGACCGTCACCGAGCCGTCGTTGTCGGCGCGGAGCAGCAAGGGGCCGAGCGGACTGATCCACCGGTCGCCGGCGATGACGCCCACCTCGGCGTTCGGTACTTCCAGGCGTCTCGGTAGGCTGTCGTCACGGGTCCCGAGCTCGCTCGCGAGCTCCCCGAACGCCAAGCGAAAAAGCCGCCAATGGCCGATCGCGTCGACGATCTCGCTCCCCCGGTTGGGAGGCGCCAGCATCACCATGCGATCTCCACGGCGATCGTGCTCGGCAACGTAGGCTCGCGCCAACAGGCCACCGAGCGAGTAGGTCACCCAGCTGAGCCGGTCGGCGCGATCGAGCCCCTCCCCTTCCAGACGACACTCGACCGCCTCCATCGCCTGCTTGAAAGTGCGGGGGCGCGACGGGTAGCTGACGTTGTGGACGGCGAAACCCTGGCGTCTCAATCGCCGCTCGAGCGCGACCATCGACCAGCGTCCGCGCGCCAGACCGTGAAGCAGGATGACCGGTGAACCGGGTGCGCCCAACCCTCTCTACGCTCCCATCAGCCCCACGGTCTCACCGTCGACGAGATCCATCGCCTCCGCTTGCGGGGCGCGCGGCAGTCCCGGCATCCGCATGACGTCGCCCAGGAGCGGGATCACGAAGCCGGCGCCCGCCGACAGCTCGAACGAGCGGACGGTGACGTCGAACCCCTCGGGGCGGCCGGCGATCCGCGGATCGTCGGTGAGCGAGGTCGGCGCCTTGGCGATGCACACTGGCAAGTCACCGTAGCCCAGCTCGGTCAGTCGCTTCATCTGCCTCTCGGCGAGCTTGGACAACACCACTTCGTCGGCGCCGTACATGGTGCGCGCCACCTTGCCGATCTTGTCGGGAATCGGCTCTGACCAATCGTAAAGCGGCTGGAACCGGGTCTGGTGCTCCTCCGCGTGCTCGAGCACGGTGCGGGCAAGCTCGACCGCCCCGTCGCCCCCTTCCTCGAAATGGTTGGAAACGGCGAACGGCAACCCCTCCTCCGCGCAGGCGTCGCGTACAACCTCGATCTCGTCCGCCGTGTCGCTGCCAAAGCGGTTGAGCGCCACGACCGGGATCTCGCCGAAGGCGCGGATGTTCTGAACGTGCTTGTGCAGGTTGGGCAGTCCTCGCTCGACCGCTCGGGCGTCGGGCTCGCCGATCTCCTTGCGGGCCACTCCGCCGTGGCGCTTGAGCGCCCGAATGGTCGCGACGAGCACCACCGCGGCGGTGTCGAGGCCGGCCGACTGACACTTGATGTCGAAGAACTTCTCGGCCCCGAGGTCGAAGCCGAAACCGGCCTCGGTGATCGTCCAGTCGGAATGCGCCATCGCCATCCGGGTCGCCAGCACCGAGTTGCAGCCGTGCGCGATGTTGGCAAACGGGCCGCCGTGGATGAACGTCGGAACCCCCTCGACGCTCTGCACCAGATTGGGCATGATCGCGTCTCGCAGCAGGACCATCATCGCCCCCACCGCCCCGAGGTCGGAGGCCAGCACCGGCTCTTCCTGGTAGTTGAACCCGACGAGGATGCGACCCAGCCGGCGCCGCAGGTCATCTTCGCCCTGAGCGAGGCAGAGTATCGCCATCACTTCGGAGGCCGGGGTGATATCGAAACCGGTCTCGCGGGGCACCCCTTGGAGCTTGCCCCCGAGACCGACGATGGTGTGCCGTAGCGCCCGGTCGTTGAGATCGATCACCCGCCGCCACATCACCCGGCGAGGGTCGATCTCGGGAGTCTTGCGGTGGTACATGTGGTTGTCGACCATCGCCGCCAACAGGTTGTTGGCGCTGGTGATCGCATGGAAGTCACCTGTGAAGTGGAGGTTGATGTCGACGGTCGGGATGACGATCGACCTCCCGCCGCCGGTGGCGCCCCCCTTCTTTCCGAATGTAGGTCCCAGCGACGGCTCCCGCAGTGCCAGGCAGACGCTCTCGCCGATTCTCGCGAGTCCCTGGGCGAGCCCGATCGAGGTCGTCGTCTTCCCCTCCCCGGCACTGGTCGGGGTAATCGCGGAGACCAGCACCAACCGCCCCTGCGGCCGACCTTGCATCGCCGCGAGCCTCACCTTGGCCTTGTCGCTGCCGTAAGGTACGACGTGCTCTTCGGCGATGCCGAGTTCGCGTGCCACTTCGAGAATCGGTCGTCCTGAGGTCAAGGTGAGACTCCTTTCCACAGTTGGGGGACGATCATACGCTCTGGCGGCGGCGGGCGGCCCGCGAGTTACACTGAGCCGATGCCGCCGAACCCCCGGTCGCCGCTGCTCGAGGTCGAAGGACTCCGGACTCGCTTCGACAGCGACGAGCCGGTGGTCGCGGTCGACGGCGTCAGCTTCTCGATCGCCCCGGGGCGGACTCTCGGCCTCGTCGGGGAGTCCGGCTCCGGCAAGTCGGTCACGTCGCTCTCGGTGATCGGCCTCCTCCCGGAGACCGCGACGATCACCGCCGGGAGCGTCTCCTATCTGGGGCGCGATCTCGTCAAGCTTCCGCGGAGGGCTCTCCGCCCGCTCCGCGGCGCCGAGATCGCCATGATCTTCCAGGAGCCGGGAACCGCGCTCAATCCGGTGCTCAAGGTCGGCAAGCAGGTGGCCGAAACGATTCGAATCCACGAGAAGGTGTCGAGGAAGGAGGCGATGGAGCGAGTTCGCGCGCTCTTCGAGGAAGTCGGCATCCCGCGACCCGCCGAGCGGGTCCACTCCTACCCTCACGAGCTCTCCGGCGGCCAGAAGCAGCGGGTGATGATCGCGATGGCGCTGGCCTGCTCACCGGGCCTGCTGATCGCCGACGAGCCGACGACCGCCCTCGACGTGACGATTCAGGCGCAGATCCTCGACCTGCTGCGGCGGCTGCGCGACGAGCGCGGGATGGCGATCCTCTTCATCACCCATGACCTCGGCGTCATCGCCGAGATCGCCGATGACGTCGCGGTGATGTACGAGGGCAAGCTGGTCGAGCAGGCCGAGATTCTCGAGCTCTTCGAGAACCCGAAGCACCCATATACCAAGGGACTCCTGGCGTGCAGGCCACGGCTCGACTCGAGCTTCCGGAGGCTGCCGACGGTCGCCGACTTCATGGAGGCGTCCGGCGAGGAGCGAGCGACCCCCAACCTCGAGGCGCTCTCGAACGTCGGCCGCCCTCGGCTGCTCCACCCCGGGGCCGCCCCCGGCGAGGAGGCGGCCGTCGAACACGTGCCCTCGAACGCACAGCCGCTGCTCTCGGTGCGCGATCTCGAGGTGGTCTTCGAGGCTCGCCGCGGTCTCTTCGCCGGCGGTGCGCCGCAGGTGCGGGCGGTGGACGGGGTGAGCTTCGACGTCTACCGGGGGCAGACTCTCGGCCTCGTCGGGGAGTCCGGCTGCGGCAAGACGACCCTCGGCCGCGCCATCCTCAAGCTGACCGCCATCGCTGCCGGCTCGATCGTCTTCGGCGGCGTCGACCTCGCCGGTGTGCGAGGCCGGATGCTACGGCGGATGCGCCGCAGATTCCAACTCGTCTTTCAAGACCCCTACGCCTCGCTCAACCCGCGGATGCGGGTCGATGCGCTGGTCACCGAACCGATGGCGGTCCACGAGATCGCCATCGACCGCAAAGAGCGGCGCGCACGCGCCGCCGACCTGCTCCGAGAGGTCGGTCTCGAGGAGCGTCATCTCGAACGGTACCCCCACGAGTTTTCCGGCGGTCAGCGCCAGCGGATCGCCATCGCCCGAGCGCTCGCCGCCGATCCGGAGCTGCTGATTTGCGACGAGTGCGTCTCGGCGCTCGACGTCTCGGTTCAGGCGCAAGTTCTCAACCTGCTAAAAGACCTGCAGGACGAACGGGGACTGACCTATCTGTTCATCAGCCACGATCTGTCGGTGGTCCAGTTCATGGCCGACATGATCGCCGTGATGCGCTCCGGAAAGATCGTCGAGTTCGGCGCGGCCGGCCGAGTCTATGCCGATCCCCAAGCCGACTACACGCGAGAGCTCATCGCCGCGGTTCCCGAAGACTCGCTCGAGGCGATTCGTCGTCGGAGGGCCCGACGCCGATAGGTTGACCTGCGTCGGCCGGGTCGGTGAGAATACGCACCGGCGCGGCTCGGAGGGACGTTCGGTCGCCGCGGCTGTCTCCTTTCATCGTAGTTTGTTCAACGGCAGACCGAAGGACGAAGCTCTTGGCTTGGACTCGAATGAGTGCGAACGCCATGGCTTGTGAATGTTTTCACAAGCGCGCAAACTAGCGACTGCAGGGGAGCACCAGAACCTCTAATGGCACTCCACAGGATCCGCCGCGGCCTCGATCTACCGATCACCGGGCAGCCCGAAGACGTGATCGAAGACGGCCGGCAGGTCTCCAAGGTCGCCGTCCTGGCCGCTGACCACATCGGCCTGAAGCCGACGATGAAGGTGTCGCCGGGGGACTCGGTGCGACGCGGGCAGGTCCTCTTCGAAGACAAGAAGACTCCGGGGATCGTCCACACATCGATCGGCGACGGGAAGGTGACCGCCGTCAACCGCGGCGATCGCCGAGCGCTCCAGTCGGTAGTGATCGAGCTGACGAGCGCCGAGCGAGGGGGCCGGGGAGGCGGCAGCCGCTTTGCGAGCTTCACCGGCCAGCACCCGAACTCGATGTCGCGCGACCAGATCCGCGCCTTGCTGATCGAGTCGGGGCAGTGGGTCGCGCTTCGGCAACGGCCGTTCAGCCGGGTGCCGGCTCCGGAGTCGACGCCGGAGGCGATCTTCGTCACCGCGACCGACTCCCACCCCCTCGCTCCCGACCCTCGGCGCATCATGGAAGATCGACTGGGGGACTTCGAACGAGGACTGACGGCGATCGGGAAGCTCACCGACGGCCCGACCTATGTCTGCACGGCTCCCGGGGCGTCACTGTCACTCCCCTCGAGCGGTGATTTCCGCCAGGAGCAGTTCACCGGCCCCCACCCGGCCGGCACGGCAGGGCTCCAGATCCACCTTCTCGAGCCGGCGAGTCGCCAGCGGACGATCTGGTGGATCGGCTATCAAGAAGTGATGGCCGTCGGCCGACTGTTCGAGACCGGCAACCTCGACCTCACGCGAGTCGTGTCGTTGGCTGGCCCCGCCGTAAACAGACCTCGGTTGGTTCGCACTCGGGTCGGCGCTCATCTCGACGATCTCGTCGCCGGTGAGCTCGCGGACGGCGAGAACCGCGTGATCTCGGGCTCGCCGTTGAGTGGCCGCTCCGCCATGGGCGAGGTGCACGGCTACCTCGGGCGGCACCACAGCCAGGTGTCCGTTCTGGCGGAGAATCGCGAGCGCAAGTTCCTCGGTTGGCTGGCCCCCGGCTGGGATCAGTTCTCCATCGTCAACGTGTTCCTCTCGAAGCTGATGCCGGGCAAGAGATTCGACCTCACGACGTCGAAGAACGGTTCCGACCGCGCGATCGTGCCGATCGGAATGTACGAGAAGGTCTTCCCGTTCGACATCCCCCCTTCGTACCTGCTGCGCTCGCTGGCGGCCGGCGATCTGGAACAGGCGGAATCGCTGGGCGTCCTCGAGCTCGACGAAGAGGACCTCGGCGTTCTCTCTTTCGCCTGTCCCGGCAAGCACGACTACGCGAGTTATCTCCGCGAGCTTCTCACGACGATCGAGAAGGAGGGGTGATGAAGTTCCTGCGTAGATTCCTCGATCGACAGGGGAGGCACTTCGAGCCGGGCGGCAAGCTGGCTCGTTTCCACAGCTTCTACGAGATGGGCGACACCTTCCTCTACTCGCCGGGGACGGTGACCAGCGGTTCGACCCATCTTCGCGACGGCCTCGATCTCAAGAGGATGATGATGACGGTCGTCGTCGCCCTCGTGCCAGCGGTCTTCATGGCGACGTACAACACCGGACTCCAAGCCCACCGCGCGATCGCCGGCGGCGCCATGCCGCTCGAGAACTGGCAGACCAGCGCCATGCAAGGGCTCGGGCTCGCCTTCGATCCCGCCAACGTCCTCGCCTGCATCACCCACGGCGCGTTCTATTACCTGCCGGTTCTCATCGTCACTTTCGTCATCGGCGGCAGCGCCGAAGCGCTCTTCGCGGTCGTCCGCAAGCATGAGATCAACGAGGGCTTCCTCGTCACCGGCATGCTCTTCCCGCTGACCCTGCCTCCGACGGTCCCTCTGTGGCAGGTGGCGATGGGAATCGCCTTCGGCGTCGTCGTCGGCAAGGAGGTATTCGGCGGCACCGGGATGAACATCCTCAACCCCGCTCTCACCGCCCGCGCGTTCCTCTTCTTCGCCTACCCCGCCGAGATCTCCGGAGACAAGGTGTGGACCGCGGCGCAGACGAGCCCCGACGGATACAGCGGCGCGACCTGGCTGTCGCGCGCCGCGGTCGACGGACTGCCCGCCCTCGAGAGCGGCCTCGCCTGGAAGGACGCGCTACTTGGATTCGTCCCCGGCTCGATGGGCGAGACCTCCGCGCTCGCCTGCCTGATCGGGGCCGTCATCCTCGTCATCTCGGGAATCGGATCGTGGCGAATCATGATCTCGCTGGTGGTCGGCACTCTTGCCGCGACGTCGCTGCTCAACGCCGTCGGTTCCGACACCAACCTGCTCTTGAACGTCCCCTTCCACTGGCAGATCGTGCTCGGCGGCTGGGCCTTCGGCGCCGTCTTCATGGCGACCGACCCGGTATCCGCCGCTCACACCAACCTGGGGCGTTACCTCTACGGCTTCCTCGTCGGCGTGATGTCGATCTTCATCCGGGTGCTCAACCCCGCCTACCCTGAGGGGATGATGCTCGCTATTCTCTTCATGAACGTGTTCGCTTCGACCATCGACCACTACGTGGTGCGCGCCAACGTGCGCAGGAGGCAGGCTCGCTATGCGGCATAGTGCCATCTACACGCTGGGGTTCTCGGCGGCGCTCTGTGTCGCCTGCGCGATCATGGTCTCGACCTCGGCGGTCGGCCTCAAGGACGAGCAGGAAGCCAACAAGGTGCTCGACCGCAAGCTCAACGTCCTCGAGGCGGCGGGGCTCATCGAGCCTGGTGAGAAGCTGCCACCGGAGCAACTGGCCGAGAGGTTCGCCAAGCTGGAGCCGATCCTCGTCGATCTCGCAACCGGCAACGAGATCCCAGAGGCTGACGCCGAAGCCTTCGACCAGCAACGGGCCAAGAAAGACCCCGCACGCAGCAAGCTCGCACCGCCCAACCGATCGCGGGTCATCCGCCTCCCCAACCGAGCGATGGTCTACAAGGTGGTCGGCGACTCGGGCGGGGTCGATACTCTGGTGCTGCCGATCGAGGGCTACGGGCTGTGGGGCACGCTGTACGGCTATCTCGCGCTCGACGCCGACACGACGACGGTCATCGGCCTGACCTTCTACGACCACAAAGAGACCCCGGGCCTGGGAGGCGAGGTCGAGAACCCACGCTGGAAGAACAAGTGGGCCGGCCGCAAGGTATACGACGCCGAGTGGCGGCCCGCGCTCACCGTGCTCAAGGGACCTGCCGGCCCGGCCGACTCCGATCCCTATGCCGTCGACGGTCTCTCGGGTGCCACGATCACCAGCCGCGGCGTCACCAACATGCTCGACTTCTGGCTGGGACCGAACGGCTTCGGACCCTACCTCGAGAGCTTCCGCAGCGAGAGGAGCGCCGCCTGATGGCCGAAAAGAGCTCCAGGATCGTCCTCGACCCGATCTTCACGAACAACCCGATCGCGCTTCAAGTGCTCGGCATCTGCTCGGCGCTGGCCGTCACCACCAAGCTCGAGACCTCGGTGGTCATGTCGGTGGCGGTCGTCGCCGTGATCGCGGCTTCGAACTTCTCGGTCAGTCTGCTGCGCAACCACATTCCGTCGAGCATCCGGATCATCGTGCAGCTGACGATCATCGCCTCGTTCGTGATCGTCGCCGACCAGATTCTCAAGGCCTTCTTCTACGACATCTCGAAACTGATCTCGGTGTTCGTCGGGCTGATCTTCACCAACTGCTTCATCATGGGCCGCTCCGAGGGGTACGCGATGCAAAACCCGCCCTTCAAGAGTCTCCTCGACGGGTTCGGGAACGGTTTCGGCTACGCCGTCGTGCTGCTGGTGGTCGGTTTCTTACCCGGTGCTGCCGCTCGTCACCGAGGGAGGCTGGTACAACCCCAACGGCCTGATGCTGCTCTCCCCGGGCGCCTTCTTTCTCATCGCCTTCTTGATCTGGGGCCTGAGGGTCTGGAAGCCGGAACAGGCGGAGGAGGACTGATGGAAGAGTATCTGAATCTCGCGATCAAGTCCGTGTTCGTCGAGAACATGGCGCTCTCCTTCTTCCTCGGCATGTGCACCTTCCTCGCCTGCTCGAAGAAGGTCGAGACGGCGCTCGGCCTCGGTGCCGCCGTCATCTTCGTGATGACCGTCACCGTCCCCCTCAACAACCTCGTCTACACCTACCTTCTCAAGGAGGGCGCGCTCTCGTGGGTCAACGAGTCGCTGGGCGGCTACGACCTATCCTTCCTCGGCTTGCTCTCCTACATCGGCAGCATCGCCGCGGCGGTCCAGATCGTCGAGATGACCCTCGACCGCTACGCCCCGGCGCTCTACAACACGCTGGGCGTCTTCCTGCCGCTGATCGCCGTCAACTGCGCGATCCTCGGGGCTTCCCTGTTCATGGTCGAGCGCGACTACAACCTGGCGGAGAGCGCCGTGTTCGGCTTCGGCTCCGGCGTCGGCTGGGCGCTGGCCATCGTGGCGCTGGCCTCGGTGCGGGAACGGCTGCGCTACAGCAACGTGCCCGCGGGGCTGCGCGGACTGGGGATGGCCTTCCTCCTCACCGGCCTGCTCGCCATCGCCTTTCTCGCCTTCTCGGGAATTCAACTCTAGGAGCGCGCGGTGTTGACGATCGTTCTCGGAGTCGCGATGTTCACGGCGGTGATCGTGTCGCTGGTCGCCGTCGTCCTCTACGCCCAGCAACGACTCGTCCAATCGGGCGACGTCACGATCGGCATCAACGACAACCCCGACCTCGCTCTCGAGATCCCGGCCGGCGGCACGCTGCTCAACGCGCTGGCCGAGAAGGGGATCTTCATCCCGTCGGCGTGCGGCGGCAAGGGCAGCTGCGGCGTCTGCAAGGTGAACGTCGTGGCCGGAGGCGGGGCCATGCTGCCGACGGAGGCCGGCCACATCAGCCGTGGCGAGGCCCGCGAGGGCTGCCGGCTCTCCTGCCAGGTCAAGGTCAAGAGCGACATGTCGATCGCGATGCCGGCCGAGATCTTCGACGTCAAGCGTTGGGTGTGCAAGGTGCGCTCGAACGACAACGTGGCGACCTTCATCAAGGAGCTCGTCCTCGAGCTGCCGCCCGGCGAATCGGTGCCGTTCAAAGCCGGTGGATACATCCAGATCGAATGTCCGCCCCACGTCGCCGACTACTCCGACTTCGACGTCGACGAGGAGTACCGCGACGATTGGGACCAGTTCAATCTGTGGCGATACAAGTCGGTCGTCGAAGAGCCCGCCCAGCGCGCCTACTCGATGGCCAGCTACCCGGAGGAGAAGGGCATCATCATGCTCAACGTCCGGATTGCCTCTCCACCGCCGCGGGCACCGGAGGGAACGCCGCCGGGCATCATGTCGTCCTACATCTTCAACCTCAAGCCGGGCGACGAGGTCACCATCTCCGGCCCCTTCGGGGAGTTCTTCGCCAGGGACACCGATGCGGAGATGATCTTCATCGGGGGCGGCGCCGGGATGGCGCCGATGCGCTCTCACATCTTCGACCAGTTCAAGCGACTTCACACCGATCGCAAGGTCTCATTCTGGTACGGCGCGCGGAGTCTGCGTGAGGGCTTCTACGACGAGGACTTCGACGAGATCGCCGCGGCCAACGACAATTTCGAATGGCATCTGGCGCTCTCCGATCCTCTCCCCGAGGACAATTGGGAAGGCCTCACCGGCTTCATCCATCAGGTTCTCCATGACAACTACCTGAAGGAGCATCCGGCGCCCGAGGACTGCGAGTACTACATCTGCGGTCCGCCGCTGATGCTCAAGGCGTGCCGAGAGATGCTCGACAGCCTCGGCGTCGAGCCCGAGAACATCCTCTTCGACGACTTCGGGGGCTAGCTCTTGATCGCCTGGACGGCTCCCCCGCTCCTGTCGAAGCCCGCGACTACGGTCGCGGGCTTCGTGCTCTGTGGACTCGTCTGCGCGATCCTCGCGGCCTGCGCCCAGGATCGTCCCGAGCCCCGAGTCACGCTCGAGTTCCGCGGCGTGGCGATGGGCACCACCTACAGCGTCAAGAGCGTCGGCCGAGCCTTCTCCCAGGACGACCTCGCGCGCGCTCGAGAAGAGGTCGCCTCCGTCATCCGGGCGATCGACGACACGATGACGACCTACCGGCCGTCCGAGATTACGCGGTTCAACGCCGCCCGCGACAGCGGGCCGCACGCGATCTCGAAGGAGACCGCGGAGGTGGTGCGGATCGCCCTCGACATCTCGGCCGCCACCGACGGAGCCTTCGACATCACCGTCGGCCCGCTGGTCGAGGCGTGGGGGTTCGGCCCCGAGAGGATCATCGGCGCGCCGGAGTCGGAGCGGCTCGCCGACGCCCGCCGGCGAATCGGCTACGCCTCTCTGACCCTCGCCCCCTCCGGAACGGCGCTGAGCAAATCGGACCCCGAACTCGAGATCGACCTCTCCGGGATCGCCAAGGGCTATGCCGTCGATCGCGCGGCAGACACCCTCGACGCTCTCGGCCACCGGAACTACATGATCGAGATCGGCGGCGAGGTCCGCGCCAAGGGCAGGAACGAGTCAGGACGGCCGTGGACTCTCGGCATCGAGCGTCCCGATGCCGAGCGCGGCGTCGTCGAGCGAATCGTGCAACTCCGCGACATGGCGATGGCCACGAGCGGCGACTACCGCAACTACCGCGAAGTTGAAGGCCGGCGCGTCAGCCACATCCTCGATCCTCGATCCGCCGCGCCGACAAACCACCCCGTCGCCTCCGCCACCGTACTCGATCGGCGCTGCGCCGTCGCCGACGCCCTCGCGACCGCCATTCTCGTCCTCGGCGAGGGCGAGGGACTGGCGCGGGCCGAAAGAGAAGGGTGGGCGGTGCTGCTCCTCGTCCGTGACGGCGATGACTTCGTCGAACGTTGGTCGACGGCCTTCCGGCAGGTGGTAGAATCCACTGAGGTGGGAGGCGCGTAGCTCCTAGGAGACGCCCCCGGAACCATGGTCCTTCTTCTTCTCACGCTAGGCCTCTTTGCCATCGTCATGCTCGCGATGTCGGTCGGGGTGCTCGTCACCGGCCGATGCCTGAGAGGTTCGTGTGGCGGTCCGGCGATACTCGATGGCGATGGAGAGCCGATTACTTGCGCCACCTGCCCGAACCGCGATCGGCTCAAGGAAGAGGCGTTGCTCGGACTCCAGGCACAGGCGCGCGAGGGGGTGATCCGATGACCGAAGCTCGCCTTCCGAGCGCGCGCGACTGGATGGTCAAGCCCGCTCTCACCCTCTCTCCGGAAGATCCGATCTTTCCGGCGATCGATCGCCTCATCGCGGCGCGGGTCGCCTCGTCTGCGGTTCTCGACGCTGAAAGCGTGGTGGGCATGTTCACCGTCAAGGACGCACTGCGAGCCGTCTCCCAGCTTCTCTACACGGAGACGGCCGAAGGGGCGAGCGTCGGTGATCACATGTCGACCGAGTTCCCCTCCTGCGATCCCGCGATGGACTTCTTCCGCGTCGCCGAGCAGTTCCTCTGCTGTCATTTCCCGACGCTCCCGGTCATCGCAGACGGGCGTCTCGTCGGCCTCGTCGACCGGCAGACGACGCTCGAGCGGATCGAAACCTACCGCCGGAATCTCGAGCAAGAGCGCGCGCGAGAGGCCCAGCTGGCGGGGCGTCAGGCCGAACGGCCGACGGGCATCGAAGCCAGCCAACAGGCCGCCGCTCGCACCTCGCGAGACCAGCTGGTCCGTCTCTTCAGCCGACGCAAGAACTGACGCGCGCCGTGGCGAGTCGAATCGGATCGCTGATCGCGATCACGCTCTTGGCAGGCACCGGAACCGGCGAGCTGGGCGCTTCCCCCGTCCGCGTCGAGCCCTTCATGCGCGGTGTCGTCGTCTCCTGCCCTCGGGCCGGCCAGATCTGGGGCACGGTGGAGATGAGCGAGGCGCTCGTCGAGATCACCGAGCTCGGCGCCGACTGGATCTCCATTCACCCCTATGCGTGGGTGGCGAGAGACGGAGAGATCCGCCAACGCCCGGCCGCCGACACCGGCTTTCTCGACGAAGCCGTCCGACGCATGCGGCGAGCGGGCGTCCGGATCTTCTGGAAACCGCATCTCGGCTACTGGGGGAGCTTCGACTGGCGAGGCTCGATCTCCTTTGTAGGTGAAGCCGCCTGGGCCCGGTTCTTCGCCGGCTACCGCGACTTCATCGTCGACCAGGCGCGCTTTGCCGAAGCGCACGGCGTCGAGCTCTTCGCCGTGGGAATCGAGTACGAGAGCACCATGCACCGCGAAGCCGACTGGCGTCGGATCATCCGCGAGGTGCGCGCCGTCTACTCCGGTCGGCTGACCTACGCCGCCAACTGGGACGGCTTGGAGAAGGTCCGCTTCTGGGACGCCGTCGATCTGATCGGCGTTCATGCCTACTTTCCGATCTCGAGCGAGGCCGCCCCCTCGCGCGAGACCGTCGTGGCCGGCTGGATTGGGCACCTCCGATCGCTCGAGGCGTTGGCAGAGCGGCACGGCAAGCCGATCCTCTTCGCCGAGATCGGCTACAACCGCGCGGCCAATGCCGCCAGCGAACCGTGGAGCCACGGCAGCCGAGATTCCGAGGAGAACCGGCGACTGCGGAGGATGCTGATGGAGGTCGCCCTCGAGACCGTCGAGCCCGCGCCCCACATCGCCGGCATGTTCTGGTGGAAGTGGATGCCGGGGGCGCGCACCGGGAGGGACTTTTCGTTGAAGGAGGAGGAGGCCCGAGCGGCCCTTCGGCGACGGTGGGCGGCGGCGTCGAAACGCGCTCCGGTTGCGCCTACGAAGTCCTCTCCGCAGCGTTGACATCTCCCCCTCGGCGCCCGCACCTTCCCTTCTTCCCGTCTTCTCTCCCAGCGCCCGGACAACGAGTTGGCAACGAAGGACGACGGCCGTCAGGGAACGGTCGTAGACCAGGTCGAGGTGTCGCCGGACTCGAAGCCGTCGCTGAAGATCTCGTCGGTCACAGCGATGAACACCTTGGTGCCGGTGCAGGTTCCGATCCAGAGATCGAGCACCCCGTCGCCGTCGATGTGCATCGCCTCGACATCGAAGGTCCCCAGGGTCGTCCAGGGGCGACTGCCGCCGGCGAGAGGATCGGCGTATCCGACCGCGGGCGGAGTCCCTTGACCCTGCAGCAGAACGAGCTGTCGCGAGCAACCATCGAGGTCGGTGTCGACATCGGCCACCAACACGTCCAGGATCCCGTCGTTGTCGAGGTCGGCAAAGTTGACGTTGCCGCCGAAGAAACTGGTGTTGGGGCTGTTCTGCACCGGACTGCTGGTGAACTGGGCGTGACCTTCGCCGTCGTTACCGGTGTTGATCAGGTAGCGGTCCTGGCCGTCATCGACGACGAAAAGATCCAGCCTCCCGTCTTGGGTGAAGTCCGCCGGCGCGACCATGTAAGGAGCCAGGGTGTAGACGTTGTCCCAGGTGAGGAAGTTCCCGCTGCCGTCGTTGTAGAGGATCGAGACCGACGGCACGACGCCCGTACCCTCCGTAACCGGGCCCTCGGTGGCGAGGCCGCTGCCGCTGGCGTTGTTCTTGATGATGTCGTTGAAACCGTCGCCGTTCATGTCTGCGATGTCGGCGTCGGTGCCGAAGGTCGAATCCACCATCGCGGAGGTCAGGCGGGCCGCGGTCTGGTCGCTGAAGAACCCGCTACCGTTGTTGATCAGCAGTCGGTCCTCCATGTCGTTCTCGTAGTCGGTGAAGTAGAGATCGGGTCGCCCGTTGCCGGTGACGTCGCCGACGCCGAGGCCGCAGAACTTCGGCCCGTTGCCGGTCGGCGACATGAGGATCGGGAGGCGGCCGGCTTGGTACTGGAATCCCTGCCAGACACCTCCGGACTCTCCGCGGTTGATGAGGATCCGGGGCTGCTCATCGAAGGTGCCCGCGGTAATCACGTCGAGCCAAGTGTCTCCGTCGACGTCGGCAAGCTCCACCTCTCGGTCGTCCGTCGCGTCCAGAAAGTCCGGAGCGAGAGTCGACGAGCGGTCTGTCATCACGCCGTTCTCGTTCATGAAGAGGACGTTGCGGAAGCCGCCCGGGTTGGAGAACGGCAGCTTGCGGACGACGATCAGGTCGACGTCGCCATCCTTGTCGACGTCGCCGGAGATGAGGTCCTTCTCTCGGATGTCGT
>CALZKB010000128.1 GCA_945787575.1 Thermoanaerobaculia bacterium
CTTGCCAGCTGCTCGAGGTCTTCGCGCGCGAAGTACGAGGCGATCGCGACGTAATGGAGGGAAGCCCCCATCTCGTGCCCGATCTGGCCGTTGAAAGCATCGATCAACTCTTGCTTCGAGACCATCTTGGACTCCTCCCTATCTCCGTTCGGACCCTATCCGATGCGGGCGCAGGCGACTAGCTTAACCGGGTTGACTCGCTTGCTATACTTTTCGACCCTCGCACGCCCCAGATCGAGCCCTGGCTCGCCCGGCGCACCGCCACAGTCCCCCAACGGAGGCTCGCCCTCGCAATGCCCAAAGATGACTCCAGCCAGCACCACGAACTGATCATCCTCGGCTCCGGCCCGGCAGGGCTGACGGCGGCGCTCTACGCCGCACGCGCCAACCTCGCGCCGCTCGTCCTCGAAGGCAATCAGCCGGGAGGCCAGCTCACGATCACCACCGACGTCGAGAACTACCCGGGCTTCCCCGACGGCATCCTCGGCCCCGAGCTGATGGACCTCATGCGCAAGCAGGCACAGCGTTTCGGCGCCGAAGTGCGTTTCGAGGAGGCCTCCTCGGTCGACCTCTCCGAGCGGCCGTTCCGCGTTCATGGAGAGGGCGACGACGTCTATCTGGCGGCCGCTCTGATCGTCGCCACCGGCGCTGCCGCCAGACTGCTCGGCCTCGAGTCGGAGAGCGAGCTGATGGGCTACGGGGTGTCGACCTGCGCCACCTGCGACGGCTTCTTCTTCCGCGAGAAGGAGGTCGTTATCGTCGGCGGCGGGGACAGCGCCATCGAGGAGGCGATCTACCTCACCAAGCACGCCACCAAGGTGACGGTGATTCACCGCCGCGAGGAGCTGCGGGCCTCCAAGATCCTGCAGGACCGGGCGATGGCCAACGACAAGATCGAGTGGCTGTGGAACAAGCAGCTCACCGAGGTGCTCGGCAGCCGCGAGGAAGGGGTTCACGGCGTCCGCATCCGCGATACTCAGACCGGCGAAGAGAGTGAGTACCCGACCCAGGGAGTGTTCGTGGCTATCGGCCACGTGCCGAACACCTCTTTCCTCGCGGAGCAGCTCGATCTCGACGACAACGGCTACATTCCAGTGCGCGAACCTTCCACCCAGACCAGCGTCGAAGCGGTTTTCGCCTGCGGCGACGTCGCCGATTCGGTCTACCGCCAGGCGGTGACGGCGGCCGGCACCGGCTGCCGGGCGGCGATCGACGCCGAGCGCTGGCTCGAGGCTCAGGCGTGAACCGGTCGAGCACACTCGGGGCGCTCAGGGCGGCCGGCTACCAGTCCCGTTCGGTCAAGGACGAGCTGCGCTCGAATCTGAGGCGGAAGATCCGTGCCGGGGCGGAGCTGTTCCCCGGCATCCTCGGCTACGAGCGCACCGTCATCCCGGCGGTGGTCAACGCGATCCTCGCCGGTCACGATTTCATCCTGCTCGGCTTGCGCGGACAGGCGAAAACCCGCCTGCTACGGGCGATGACCGACTACCTCGACGACGCCATCCCGATCCTTGCAGGCAGCGAGATCAATGACGATCCGCTAGCCCCGATCTCGACCTGGGGATACAAGTTGGTGGCGGAAGCGGGCGACGAGGCGCCGATCGACTGGCTCACGCCCGACGAGCGCTATCACGAGAAGCTCGCCACTCCCGACGTCTCGATCGCCGACCTATTGGGCGACATCGACCCGATCAAGGCGGCCACCCGCAAGCTGACCTACGCCGATCCAGAAGTCATCCACTTCGGCCTCATCCCGCGTTCGAACCGCGGGATCTTCGCCATCAACGAGTTGCCCGATCTCGCGCCGCGCATCCAGGTCGGGCTGCTGAACCTGCTCGAGGAGCGCGATCTCCAGATCCGCGGCTTCACCGTCCGCATGCCGCTCGACCTGATCATGGCCTTCTCGGCCAACCCCGAGGACTACACCAACCGAGGCTCGATCATCACCCCGCTCAAGGACCGGATCTCGTCGCAGATCATGACCCACTACCCGAGGGATCTCGACGTCAGTCGCCGGATCACCGACCAGGAGGCGCGGCTCGACGGCGCCTCGACCGTCCGCATGCCCGACGAGTATCGGCGGCTCATCGAAGAGATCGCCTTCGTGGCGCGCGCGAGCGAGCTCATCGACCAGAGCTCCGGAGTCAGCGCTCGGATGCCGATCTCGGCGCTCGAGATTCTCCACTCCAACCTCGAGCGACGGGCCCTCGCTACCGGCGACGAGCCGCGCTACCCGCGGATCTGCGACCTGCCGATGCTGCTCCCCGCCCTCACCGGCAAGCTCGAGATGGTCTACGAGGGCGAACAGCAGGGGGTCGAGGTCGTCGCTCGCCAGATCCTCGGCGAAGCGGTGAAACGGGTCTTCGACGACCGTTTCCCCGAGGTCGGGCGGGAGGTAGGCAGCGGCGGCGAGGACGACACCGGACCCTACGCCGCGATCACCCGTTGGTTCGCCGACGGCAACGAGATCGAGCTCGGAGATCAGCAGCCTTTCGCCGCCTACGAGGCCGAGCTCGCCAAGGTGCCAGGTCTGATGGACCTCGCCGCACGATATGGCGACTCCCCGCAGGCGCGGGCGCTGGCCGCCGAGACCATCCTCGAAGGGCTGCACCAGCACCTCAAGCTCGCCCGCCAGGATCTCGACAGCGGCATCACTTACAAGGAGATGGTCAAGTTCCAGCTCCTCCACCCTCATCGCGAACGAGACGAGAGCGACTTCATCTAGAGAGATCTCGCTTCTCCCGTGCGTCATCGCTACTTCCACCTCGACCCGGCGCTCCTTCAGCAGCTGCTGGCCAACCTCGACCTCCTCCGACTCTTCAACGAGATCCTTCTGGCGGTCAGCGGCGACGTCGAACAGGCGATGGAGTGGATGCGCGAGCTCCAAGCTCGCGGCCACATCGGCGAGGACGTCGACCTCGACGCGTTCTTCGAGGAGCTCGAGCGCCAGCGGGTGTTCGGCCGCGACGGGGACGGCAGCGTCAGCCTGACGGCGGTCGGCGAGCGCCGCCTGCGCCAGTCGGCGTTCGAGGAGATCTTCACCTCGCTTGCCCGCGGTAGCGCCGGCTATCACCCCACCCGGGCCCACGGCGAGGGGGTCGAGCGGCTGCCGGAGACCCGCTCCTACGAGTTCGGCGACGATCTTCATCGGATCGACGCCGGGCGCTCGATCCAGAACGCCCTGAGGCGCACCGTCGGTGAGCTCGACCTCGCCGAGCAGGATCTCGAGGTCTACGAGACCGAGCACCTGACCGCCTGCGCCACGGTGCTCGCCATCGACGTCAGTCACTCGATGGTCCTCTACGGCGAAGACCGCATCACCCCCGCCAAGAAAGTCGCGCTGGCGATGACCGAGCTGATCACCACCAAGTACCCCAAGGACTTCCTCGGAGTCCTCCTCTTCGGCGACCGCGCGGAGCGGGTCGAGCTCACCGCGCTCCCCTACATCGAGGCGGGGCCCTACCACACCAACACTCGCGAGGGGCTCCAGATGGCGCGCTCGATGCTCGCCCGCCGCAAGCAGCCGAACAAGCAGATCTTTCTCATCACCGACGGCAAGCCCTCGGCCATCACCGAAGGCAACGAGATCTACAAGAACCCGTTCGGCCTCGACCTGAAGATCGTCAACCGCACGCTCGAAGAGGTGGATCTCTGCCGCCGCCAGGGAGTCGTCATCACCACCTTCATGCTGGCGACCGACCCGCCGCTCACCCAGTTCGTCGAGAAGCTCACCCGCATCAACCGCGGCCGCGCCTACTTTGCCTCTCCCTACAACCTCGGCGAGTTCATCCTCGCCGACTACATTCGCAACCGTAGAAGGCGGGTGCACTGATGACCGAGATCCAGCGCTGCGACTGGGTCGGCGAGCACCCTCTTTACCTCGCCTACCACGACGAGGAGTGGGGCGTCCCCTCCCACGACGACCGCCACCTCTTCGAGCACCTGATCCTCGAGGGCGCGCAGGCCGGCCTCTCCTGGCTCACCATCCTCAAACGGCGCGAAGGTTACCGCAAGGCTTTCTCCGGCTTCGACGTCGAGAAGGTCGCTCGCTACAACCGCCGGAGCGTCGAGCGCCTGCTCGGTGATGAGCGGATCATCCGCAATCGCGCCAAGGTGAAGTCGGCGATCAACAACGCCCGCCGCTTTCTCGAGGTCCGGGAGGAGTTCGGCAGCTTCGCCGACTACGCTTGGCGCTTCGTCGACGGCGAGCCGATCTACCGCGGTCCCTTCGCAAGCTGGCACGAGCTTCCAGCAGAGACCGCCGAATCCCGCGCTTTCTCGAAAGACCTCAAGCAGCGCGGCTTCAGCTTCGTCGGCCCGACGATCATGTACGCCTACATGCAGGCGGTCGGGATGGTCGACGACCACACCTCGAAGTGCTTCCGCAGGCGATCCGCTCGAGAACGCGGTGCCGCACCGTCGTAAGCTCGACCAAGCCAGCTCTGCGTCAGACCGTGTTCGCCTTCGAGTGCTCGACGATCTGGCCGTGCTTCTCCGGGCCGCTCGCGGCCACGACTTTCAACCACTGGTCGAGGCGCTGCCGACGGTTGAGGAAGCTACGCTTCGGCGGCCTCCTCGGAGGGTAGCCGCCAATTCTCCGTGCGGGTCGATCTCGGATTGAAGGGCTCGGCCAGCTTGAACACCACGAACAGGAGGCGCGCTCCGAAGGTCGGCCGACCGCCCTCGACGATCGCCTTCAGGTTCTTGACGATGAAGCTTCCTCCCTGCTTCATCTGCTTGGTCGACTTCGTCCCCGGCGTCATGTCGCGGACGGTGAGCGTGAGCTCGACGCCATCATCGACCTCGTTCAGAGTGTAGGTCACGGTCGACTCCGGGTCGTCGTAGGTGGTGAAGCGCATCGTGTGGGAGAGCCTCACATTCTCCTCCACCTCGATGTAGCGCCCGGCCACCGCCGTGTACCGGCCGTTCTTCGAGCGCATCCGCAGCTCGGCTCCGGGAACGACGCCGTCGGTGTGGAGCACCGAGTTGAACATCGCCCACTGCGGCCGATCGGTGCGGGTGAGCTCTCGCCACACATCGTCCACCGAGCCCCGAATGCGAACTCGGAAGACGGCCTTCTCTCGATCTGTCTCTTCGGTCACGTTGCCGGTTCCTCCCTGGTTTCGACCGCGTACTTCACGCTCGTCAGGTGCTCGGCCCACAGCGAGCTGTAGCGTGACGTCCAGCGGTCGTAGATCATCTGAATCGGTACGACGTTGAAGTAGAGATGCCGCTCGCGGCCCTGGCGCTCAGAGAGCAGTAGATCGGCCTCCTCGAGCACGTTGACGTGTTTCATCACGGCGATGCGGCTCATCGAAAAGTGGGAGCACACCGCACTGATGTTGGTTCCCGCGTCGGCGCGGACGATGTCGAGGATTCGACGGCGGGCCGGGTGCGACAAGGCGTGGAATGTGGCGTTCATCGACTCTATTAGTAACCAAATGGTTACATAAGATCGAGAATCGGTCAACCCCGACCGCAGCTGCCCTTGCTTACCCACCGGCCGGCGCTCGGCCGACGACCACAGCGCCGGCAACCTTCGGAGCCGGCCCGTCGAGTTCCCGGCGCCGAGACCGGTCAGTCTCCCGGCAAACCCAGAGTGGAGGACGAGCGGTGTGGCGAAATCTCGTATCGGAGCTTTTCGAGGACGCGGAGTTCAGCGATCCGGCCGACCCCCGAGACGTCGAGCAGATCGAAGCGGCGTTCGCTCTGACTCTTCCCGGAGAGCTCAAGAGCCTGCTCGGCGAATCCGATGGAATCCTCGCCCATTACGGCACCGCCATCGTCTGGCCCACCGACGAGATGCTCGACCAGAACCGTCTCTTTCGCGAGAGCGCCGATCTGGCCGAGCTCTACATGCCGTTCGATGGACTGCTCTTCTTCGGAGCCGAAGGCGACGGCAGTCAGTTCGGCTACCGCGTCCTCGACGGCAGGATTCGTGAGACCTCGTGGATCTTCAAATGGGATCACGAATCGGACAACCGCGAGTGGTTCGCCGGAGGTTTGGCGGACTACTTAAAGCGCTCGGTGCCGACGGAAAATTGAACGGGACCGGTCAGCCGCCCGGCCCGCCGACCACCCGCTTGGCGAAGCTGTTCGTCGGTAGCTGGCCGCCGGCTCCGACCCGGTTGAGGAGACTCAGGGTCTCGAGCGGCACGGTCGACGGGTAGCGGCTCTCGAACTCCTGGAGAGTCAAGCCCCGCTCGAGATCGACCATGCTGAGGCGCGCCGGCTGGACGTTCAAGACCTTGCGGTCGGTGACGTTTCGGAAGCTCGACTGGGAGGCCTCGAAGGCTGCCCGGTAGCCGCTGTACTTGTCGCTCAAGGTCAAGCCGAGGATTTCGTAGGTGTTGTCGCGATGCCGGATGAAGGTGGCCCGGCCGCCGAGGTCCGCGCCCTCTTCGCGAGGCACCTCGAACAGCACCGACGCAGCGGAGAGGCCGTTGACCCTGCCGGTCTCGATCCGGCCACCGTTGACCCCCTCTTCCGACACGAACTTGCGCGCCGCGGCCGAGGGATCGGTCTCTTCGGTGAGAGTCATCCGAATCAACGCGTCCTTCTCGCCGCTCACGGCGACGACCGCCTGCTTCTGGTTCTCGTGCTGCCATCCAGAAGGGAAGTCCACCGAGAAGGCGAAATCCGGATGAAAGAACCGATCTTCTTCGAAGTAGCCCTCACGCGGATTGGCACCGAAGATCATCCCGTCGAGACGGCGCTGGTAGGAGCGTCTCTCGACCTTGGCATTGCTCAGGTCGACGTCGAGGTTCGCCACCTGGGAGAGCATGGTCTCCCGGCGCTGACCGGGATCGGGATGGGTCGTGAGCCAGCCTGGTGCGCGGCCGCCGCCGGAGGCCTGACTCACCCGGTCGAGCAGATCGAACACGCCCGGGATCTCCTGAGGATCGTAGCCGGTGCGCAGCGCGTAGCGAAGGCCGAGGTCGTCCGACTGCCGCTCGTCGTCTCGCGAGTACTTGAGGAAGAGCAGCCCGATCCCGGTCTGCGCCAGGTCACCCACCGACCTCAGCTCCGGACTGACGATCATACCGACCCCGAGCCCGATTCCGGCGAGCTGCTGCTTGCTTAGCCGATTGACGCTGTGGCGGGCGGTGACGTGGCCGATCTCGTGACCCAGAACACCGACGAGCTCGGCCTCGGAGTCGAGGTGAGCCATGATGCCGCGGGTGACGTAGACGAATCCTCCCGGCAACGCGAAGGCGTTGACGAGCGGATCGTCGAGCACCCGAAAGGTCCACGGCAGGTGCGGGCGTTCGGAGCGGGCGGCAAGCTCGGAGCCCAGTCCCTGAACGTAGGTCTGCAGCTCCTCACTCGGGTAGAGACCGAACTGTTGGGCGATCTGTCCGTCGGCCTCGCGGCCCATGGCGATCTCCTCCTCCTCGCCGATCAGGTTGAGCTGTCTCTTGCCGGTTGCCGGGTTCACCGAGCAGGCGGGCACGGCGAGAATCAAGACGACCGCGACGAGTCCGTCGCGTAGCTTCTTGCGGGTCATCAGAGACATTGTTCAATCCCCCATCGGCCAATCCCCAATCGGGCGGCCCTCAAACGACTATTGTAGCCTCGCCCGGCAACCCGTCGAGTGTACCCCCGATGACCGTTCGAACCGAGCTGCACGTCGTCCTCGTCGAGCCCGAGATCCACTGGAATACCGGCAACATCGGACGCACCTGCCTGGCGGCCGGAGCGCGTCTCCAACTCGTCGAGCCTTTGGGCTTCTCGTTGGCGGCCCGCGAGCTGCGGCGCGCCGGCCTCGACTACTGGCCGCACGTGAGGCCTTGTGTCTGGCCCGACTGGCGCGCGCTCGAGGACCGGCTCCCAGGCCTCGGCGACGCCGTCTACTTCAGCGCCGACGGGGGGCGGAGCTTGTGGGATACGGACCTTCGCGGACCGAGGGTGCTCGTCTTTGGCGGCGAGAGCCGCGGCCTCCCCGCCGACCTGCGAGCCACCCATCACGACGAGTTGACGGCGATCCCGCAGGTCGGCGAAGTGGTCCGCTCCCTCAACCTGTCGAGCGCGGTGGCGGTCGCCGTCTTCGAAGCCAAGCGGCAGCAGCGGGGCTTCGCCGCCAACGCCTAGAACCGACGCGCCCTCAGTATCGAGCGCCCGATCGGTACGCCGGCCACCGCCGCCAGGGCGACGGCCGTGAGTAGCAGCGTCCGCTGAGGAAGCGCCTCGGCTCCCACCGCCGCGACGACCGCCTTGCCGAGGCCGTTGAGCCCGAGCACGAGGCTCACCCCGACGACCGCCGCGGTGAGCACGTTGGCCACCGGCCCGTTGATCGCCGCCTCTCCGAGCTGCCGCCGGTCGTTGACCGCCACGAACAAGAACGCCGCCACCAGAGGCAGCAAGACCCCGTTGAGCGCCTGCGCCAGGACGATCACCGGTACCGGCCGGACCCCGCTGACCCCGAACCCCACGCCAAACGCCAGCACACCGAGCCAGACCGCCCGGTACTTCCAGCCGCGGCTTCCCCACGAACGATCGCCCGCCGACCCGGAGAGCCCGCGAGCGGTGAGCGCCGCTGCCAACGGCGCGGTGACGGCCGACGACAGGCCGGCGGCGAGCAGCCCGCAGCCGAGAAGCGGACCCGCCCATGCGCCCAGCCGCGCGACGAGCACCTGGGACAGGGCGGTGAAGCTGAACGTGCCCTCGAGAGCGGCTCCGACGACGACGACCGCCATCGAGATCAGGCCACCGAAGCCGACGGCGACGGCGATGCCGAACCGGGTCTCGCGGAGCTGGCCCCCGTCTGCCAAGCCGGAGCCGAGGAACAGGTTGTAGGGCACCACCGTGGTTCCCACCAGCCCGAGAGTGAGCACCGCCGATCCCGCCGGCAGGGAGGGAGCCAACAGGCCCCGGAAGAGGGCGTCGACCTCGGGCCGCAAGAGCCACACGGTATATAGGAACGCTACCCCCATCACCGCGACGAGCAACGCCAGCAGCCGGGCCACCCGCCGTGGTGAGTTGAACCAGAGAAGGAGCGCCGCGACCGCCCCGAGCACCGCCGTCAGACGGACCGGGGAGCCGGCGCGCAACAGCTGTGCCCCCGCGACCCCGCCGAGGATGTTGCCCGCCTCGTAAGCGGCGCAGCCGACCACGACGGCGCCGAGCACGATCGCCAGCATCAAGATGCGACCGACCCCGACCGGGTAGCGGCGGGCCAACGCCTCGGCAAGGTTCTCGCCGCCGGCGATGGTCAGCCGCGCCGCCGCCTCCTGCAGGACGAGGCAAGCGACGGTCGAGAACAGCAGCGCCCACAGCAGCGCGTAGCCGAAGCTCGCGCCGGCGCTTGCCGCCGTGGTCACGGTACCGGGGCCGATGAAAGCGGCGGCCAGCACCGACCAGAGGAGAACCGCGCCGAGTCGCCTCATCCGTCGTCCTCCGCCGGAGGAATGCCCCAGCCGCCGCCGCCCGGAGTCTCCACGACGAGACGATCGCCAGCTTCCACGTCACGCGCGTCGATCGCTGCCAACAGCTCCTGCGACCCGTCCGCGCGGATCAGCAGCTGCCGCCCGGGTGCCCCCGCCTCGCCGCCGGCGATGCCGTAGGGTCCTTCGGTGCGATGTTGACTGAGGATGGAGAGCTCCATCGGCTCCCGGAAGAAAAACTCGCGCCGGGCGCCGTCGCCCCCGCGGTGGCGACCGGCGCCTCCGGAGCCGCGACGCACGCCGAAGCGCTCGAGGCGCACCGGGTAGCGCAGCTCCAGAATCTCCGGGTCGGTGATCGCCGTGTTGGTCATGTGGGTGTGGACCGCGCTGGCGCCATGGAAGCGTGCACCGGCGCCGGCGCCGCCACAGACGGTCTCGTAGTATCCGAAGCTGTCGTTGCCGAACAAAAGGTTGTTCATCGTACCCTGGCTGCACGCCGCGATCTCGAGCGCCTTGAGGAGGGTGTCGACCAGCCGCTGACTGGTCTCGACGTTGCCCCCGACGACCGCGGGACAGCGCGCCGGGTCGCGCGGAAACTTCGGATCGAGGATCCCACGGGGAAGGCGCACGGTCACCGGCTCCGCCAGCCCTTCGTTGAGCGGCAACGGCTCGGCCAAGAGCAGTCGCAATACGTAGAGGACGACGCTTCGAACGATCGCCGGCGTCGCGTTCAAGTTTCCCGGATGCACTGCGGCGGAGCCTGCGAAATCGACGGTCGCGCGGTCGCCGGAGACCGTCACGCACACCTCCAGCCCTGTGCCGTCGTCGAGCCGCTCCCGCGCTCGGAACTCGCCGTCGGGAAGCTCCCGCAGCGCCGCCCGCACCCGCTCGGCGGCCACCTCGGTCAACGCCTGCATGAAGTGCGCGACCCGTTCACGGCCGTGCTCCTCGGCGAGGGTGACGAGGGTCTGCGCCCCCCGTCGGTTGGCGGCGATCGCCGCCTCGAGGTCTGCGAGGTTCTCGGCGAGCGCCCGAGTCGGATAGTCGCCGGTGGTGAGCAGCTCCCGAATCACCCCCCACCGCGGCTCTCCACGGCGCACCAGGTAGGTCGGCGGCACCACCGCCCCTTCCTCGGCGAGGGTGGTGGCGGCCGGTGGCATCGATCCGGGACGGCTTCCGCCGATCTCGGCATGGTGGGCGCGGCTGGCGACGTAGCCGAGAAGTGCTCCTCCATCGCGGGGGTAGACCGGCGTCACCACCGTCACGTCCGGGAGGTGCGAACCGCCATAAGCCGGATGGTTGGTGACGACGACGTCGCCCGGCGCCATCGGCAGGGCTGCCGCCACGCTTCGCACGCACAGACCGAGCGCTCCCAGATGGACCGGGATGTGCGGCGCGTTGACCACCAACCGCCCCTGGCGATCGAGCAGGGCGCAGGAAAAATCGAGCCGCTCCTTCACGTTGACCGATACGGCGGTCCGGCGCAGCACCTCGCCCATCTGCTCGGCCAGCACTTCGAACCGATGGGTGAAGAGCTCGAGCTCCACCGCCCGGTGCTGCCTTCGCGTCATCGATCGACCTCCGACGGCCGTTCGAGCAGCAGACCCCCGACCGAGTCCACCCTGCAGCTCCAGCCCCGCTCGACGACGCTCGAGGAGTGCTCTTCCTCGACCAAGGCCGGCCCCCTGAACCGATCCCCCGGCGCCAGCGCGGCGCGCTCGAAGACCGGCCATTCCCGCCAGGCGCCGCCGAGCCAGGCTTGCCGCGTGCGATCCTCGGCGACCACTCGGCTGACCGCGTCCGCGCCGACGGCAGCTTCCGCTCTCCATCCCGGCACGATCGCCACGAGGCGCAGCGATTCGACCTCCAGATTGCGCGCGGGCGGTTCGTATCCGTAGAGGTCTCGATAGCGTTCACCGTAGGCCGCGTCGAGGTCGCCACCCCCGTAGTCGACCGTGAGGGCGGTTTCCTGCCCGACGAGCCGAAGGGCCACGAGGCGGCGATCGACCTCGCAGGCTCCACGGTCCGCGGCGTCGGTGCCGAGCCGCTCGACCGCCTGCCTCTCGAGCTCGCCGAACCAGTTCGCGAGCTCTGACTCGACCGCCGACAACGGCAGCAGCACCTGCCGTTCCACGATCGCTTCCAGACGGGCGGCGCCGAGTCCGAACGCGCTCAACAGACCGGCGTCCGCCGGGACGAGAATGCGCTCGATCGCCAGCGCCGCGGCCAGCGCGCAGGCGTGTTGGGCGCCCGCACCGCCGAAGGCCACGAGGCAATGCCGCTCGGGGGCGTAGCCGCGCCGCAGCGAGATCCGGCGGATTGCCTCCGCCATTCGCTCGTTCGCGATCGCCAGAAGTCCCACCAGCGCGTCGTGCCGGTCGCAGCGCTCGCCGGTCGCGGCGACGACCGAGTCGACCAGCGCCGTCGCCGCCTGCTCCGCTGCGGCGAGCTCCAGCGGGATGGCGACCCGATCGGCGGCGATCCGCCCGAGGAGGAGATTGACGTCGGTCAGGGTGAGGGGCCCGCCGGAGCCGTAACAGGCCGGTCCGGGACTCGCCCCGGCGCTCTCCGGACCGACCCTGAGCTGATGGCCGTCGAAACGGCAGATCGAGCCGCCGCCGGCGGCTACCGTCTCGATGGCGAGCGCCGGCGCCAGGATCCGGGCTCCCCCGACCCGCGTCTCGGAGGCGTAGTCCACGCTCTCGCCGACCCGCGACACGTCGGTCGACGTGCCTCCCATGTCGAAGGCGATCAACCGCAGCTCACCCGAGGCTCTTCCTCGTGCCGCCGCGCCGACGACGCCCCCTGCGGGCCCGGAGAGCAGGCTGTCCTTCGGCTCGAACTCGGCGACGTTGCGCAGCCCGCCCGAGCTGGTCATCACTCGCAGCTCACCCTCGCGAGTCGCTGCCCGAACGCTCTGCACGTACCGCTCGATCACCGGCGAGAGGTAGGCGTTGACGACCGCCGTTTCGGCTCGCGGCAGAATCTGGATTCGCGGCGCCAGGCGCGACGACACCGACACGTGGCGGAACCCCTCTCGAGCGAGAATCGCGGCCGCACGTTCTTCGTGATCCGGGTTCCGGTAGGCGTGAAGGAAGGCCACCGCGGCGCAGTCGAAGCCCTCACGCCGAAGTTCGCGCGCGTCACGCCGCAGCCGTTCGGCGTCGAGCGCTCTCAGTACGTTGCCTCGGGCGTCGAGGCGTTCCTCGACCTCGACGACGCGTCGATAGAGCGGCGCCGGCCGGTCGATCTCGAGCGCGAACAGGTCGGGGCGCTGCTGGTTGCCGATCAACAGCAAGTCGGCGAAACCGTGAGTGACGAAGAGCGCGACGTCGGCGCCGGCTCGCTCGAGCAGGGCGTTGGTCCCGCGAGTGGTCGCCAACCGCAGTTCGAGCTCGGGCAGCTCACCGCCGCCGGGAGTGCCCGTGACCACCCGCGCGGCGAGCACTGGCGCCTCCTCTGCGAATACGACCTCCGCCGCGCGTGTGCCGCCGTCGGACCACGGAGCCTCGAGGTGCAGGATGTCCCCTTCGGAGGCGACGATCCGCGTCGAGCTCCGCGTCGTCGGGGCCCTCGACTCCTGGGCCGTCGAGCCCAGGCCGACCCGCCGCAGGCGACCACCCCTGAAGAAGTCGTCGACCGGCTCGCCGAGCTCGCTCCGGAAGGCCACCCTGCCCTCTTCTGCAGGCGTGACCGTTCCCCGCAGAGCGCTCGAGCTCAGTACCTTGGCGCGGTGAAGCCGACCGCCGGGGTCGACTGCCAGACAGTCGGTGAACGTGCCCCCGGTGTCGACCCAGACCTGCCAGCGCACGGCGTGCGAGCTTCTAGTAGCCAGCGGCGCCTGACCTGCGGCCGCGCCGGATGATCGCCCACAGCGCCAGGAGGATCACGACCACCGCGGCCAAGGCGAGCAGCGGCAAGACCAGCGAAAGGAAGGTCAGCACCAGCGAGCTCCCCGCTTCGACGCTCGAAACGAGTGGATTGCCTAGGCCGCCGGTACCGAGAGTCGAGGCGGCGCGCGCCGCCACGGTCGTCGCCTGAACGGCGCCGGCGATGCCGCCGCCCGCGATCACCGCCAGCGGCCACTTGATCATCGGGTCGAGGCCGGTCACCACCGAGGCGGTGGCGACGACGCCGGCGACCGCTGCGATGGGAGTCGCCGCGGTGTCGAGGAAGTTGTCGAGCCAGGGGATGTAGTAGGCGCCGATCTCTAGCACCGTCGCCACCGCGAACATGATCAACGCCGGGGTCGAGGCGATCCACTCGAAGCTTCCCGACAGCGTCAGGTAACCGGCGCGCGCGGCGAGGTTCATCACCAAGAAGGGGACGAACACGCGGAATCCGCAGGCGGCGCTCAAACCGAGGCCGAGGCAGAGACTGAGTAGTGTCTGGAAGTCCATGGTCAGCTCCTCGACAGTGACTACGGCTCGATCTCGTCGAGCATTCCCAGGCGTCGAACGTGGCGGCCGCCTTCGAAGGGGGTCTCGAGCCAGCGATCGACGATCGCGAAGGCGGTCTCGAGGGAGATCAGACGCTCGCCCAGCGAGATCATGTTGGCGTCGTTGTGCTCGCGAGCGAGGCGGGCGACATCGGCGTTCCAGCAGAGCGCACACCGCACCCCGCGGACGCGGTTGGCGGCCATCGCCTCGCCGTTTCCGGAGCCGCCGAGGACGATGCCTCGCTCGCACTCCCCGCTCGCCACCGCGCGCGCCGCGGGGACGACGAACACCGGATAGTCGCACGATTCGGTGGAGTCGGTGCCGAAGTCCGACACCTCGTGCCCCCAGTCCGTCAGCCGCCTGCGCAGCTCCTCTTTGTATCTGAACCCGGCATGATCCGACGCGATCGCGATTCTCACCCCTTCCTCCTCCACGGCATTCCGTCGAGCCACGGGCCGAGCTCCGAAACCCCGAACCCGCGGGCAAGAACGAGATAGGCCCCAGCGTACACCGCCACGACCAGGCTCGCCCCGAGCCAGGTCGGAAGCATCCGCGCCACCCAGAACCAGACCGCCGCGCCGGCGGGAATCGAAAGCACGGCCGCGCCGCCCATCCGCAGGATCTCGGACCCGGGAAGGCGTAGCGAGCCGATCCTCTCCGCCAACCGGCGCCGAATCCGGAACAACTCGTACCACGCACCCAGCGCCCCTCCCGCCGCCAGACCGACGGCACCGAGGTAGAGCGGCTCGTCTTGCTCCAGACCGACCACCCCGGCGACCTCGTACTGGTCGAGGCCGAAGGCGAGGACGGCGCCGATGCCCGCCGACAGCAGCACCCGCTCGACGCCGACCCGGGCCGGCACCCGGGTCTCTCCTCTCGCGTAGAACAGGGTGTTGAGCTGCCGGGTGATCCCGCTCGCCGGCAACCCGAAACTGTAGGTGGCGAGCACCAGATAGAGCAGCCAGCGGTCGACCGGTCCGAACCGGCCGTGCCCGAAGATGCCGGCAATGATCAACAGACCGAAAGCGATGTAGCCGACGGCGGTCGGCACGACCAGAAAGGCGCTTCGTCGCACGGTGCTCGAGAGGCGCTCTGAGGCGCGGGGAGAGTCCCGTTCCTCGCGCGACATCTCGGGCAGCTCGGCCGCCGCCACCGCCAGACCGAAGAGGCTCAAGGGGAGCAGGTAGAGGGTGAGCGCGGAGAGCAGGATCCCTTGCGCCCCCGCCGCCAGGAACGACGCGATGAAGCCGTCGAGGTGACCGGACAGCTGAACCGCGCCGCGACCGGCGAGCATCGGCCAGAAGGCAGCCAACGCCTGGCGCACGCCGGAGACTCGGGTCGACAGGCTGAGCCGGAAGCCTCGAAGCACGGCGACGACCGACGGCAGCTGTACGAGAAACTGCAAGGCACCGCCGACCAGGGCTCCGACGGCACCGGCGACGAGCAGGCGCTCGAGAAGCGCCAGCGTCGTGGCGCTGCTTCCGCCCGTCGGGACGGCAAGGTGGCTGCCGGCTAGCCACAGCGCCGCGATGATCGCGGCGTTCCACGCGACCGGCGCGAAGTAGGCGACGAAGAAGCGGCGATGGCTGTTGAGCACTCCCACCGACCACGCCGACAGCACCAGCAGCCCGGCCATCGGGAACAGCCAGCGCACGAGCCGCACGGCCAGCGGGAAGCGGTCGACGCTGAGCTCGCCGGCAGCTACCGCTGCGGCGTCCCGCAGATAGCCGGGGTTGAAGATCGTGACGATCAACGGCGCTCCCAGCACTCCGATCAGAGTGAGGACGCCGGCCACCGCCAGCAGCAGCCCGAAGACCGCGCCGGCGAAGCGCCCCGCCTCCTCCTCTCGCTCTTCCTCGAGCATCCGGGAGTAGCCGGGAATGAAGGCGGCCGAGAGGGTCTGCTCGCCGAGCAGGTTCTGGATCAGGTTGCCACTGCGAAGCGCCTGCTTGAAGGCGTCGAGGTGCGGCCCCGCACCGAGATAGCGCAGCAGCACCGCTTCCCGAACGAGACCGAGAACCCGACTCGCGAGAATCCCCGCGGCGATTCGTGAGGCGCCCCCTGAGGTTGGGCCACGGCCGCCGCCAGAGGCGGCCTCGGGTCTGGCGGGCTCGGTCGCGATGGGCCTGATCTCCGTCTCTGCGGTCCGGCCGCGGGTGTGGTACACAAGCGGGCCAGGAATGCCGATCTACGAATTCTACTGCAGCGCCTGCAACACGCTCTTCAACTTCTTCTCCGTCGGGATCGACACCGAGAGTCGGCCGGACTGCCCGCGCTGCAACCAAGCCGACATGGAACGCCGGCCGGCGCGCTTCGCGACTTTGGCAGGCGCCGGTGGCGACGACGAGGGAGAGGGGCTCGACGACGACCGAATGGAAAGGGCGCTCGCCTCGATAGCAGACGACTTGGGCAAGGCCGGAGACGTCGACGACCCGCGGGCGATGGCTCACTTGATGCGCAAGTTCGGAGAGGCTTCGGGGCTGGAGATGGGACCGGCGATGGAAGAGATGATGGCGCGGCTCGAAGCGGGCGAGGATCCCGACCGGGTCGAACAGGAGTTCGAACAGCTCGAGGAAAACG
>CALZKB010000129.1 GCA_945787575.1 Thermoanaerobaculia bacterium
ATCGACCAGCTCGCGACCCCCTTCTTGAATTTCGGCGGCATACGCGCGATCTTCTTTCTCGATGTCGGTGGCGCCTGGTTCGACGACCTGGGGAGCTTCAACTTCTACGACGAGGATCTCGACCGACTCCAGGATGGGGTTGCGTCCTACGGTTACGGTTTCACCATCAACATGCTGGGTGTCGACTTGAACTTCGATTTTTCCAAGCGGACGGACTTCGAGACTTCGTCCCCCGACTTCGAGTCGTCCTTTTGGATCGGCACCCGTTTCTAGGTTGGCGGTCGAGAAGACTCCGACGATGAGAATCACCGTGCTGGGAGGCTATGGCGGCCAGAGCCAGGAGTGCCAGATGACCTGCCTCCTGATCGACGACGCGATCGCTCTCGACGCGGGCTGCCTCGCTCAGGCGCTGTCGGTCGACCACCAGCGGCGGATCCGCTCGATCCTCCTGACCCACTCGCACATCGATCACACCAACTCGTTGCCGTTCTTCATCGATAACGTGTACGGGGACGGCGACTGCCGGATCAACATCTTCTCGTCTCCGGACACGATCTACGCGGTGCGCCGGCACCTGTTCAACAACACCTTCTGGCCCGACTTCGCGCGGCTCCCGAATCATCTGCTGCCGGCGCTGCGTTTCAACGAGCTGGTCGACGAGGTGGCGATCGAGGTCGAGGGCGTCAAGTTCACTCCGATTCCGACCCACCACGTGGTACCGACCCACGGTTTCCTGATCGAGAAAGGCTCGGCCGCCATCCTGTGGTCGAGCGATACCGGTCCGACTCTGCGACTGTGGGAGGTCGCCAACACGGTGCCGAATCTCGCGGCGATCTTTCTCGAGACGAGCTTCGACAACAGCATGCAGACGGTGGCGAACCAGAGCCAGCACTTGACGCCGCGAACGATGTTCGGGGAGCTGAGGAAGCTCGAACGGCGGCTGCCGATCATCCTCCATCACCTCAAGCCGCCCTTCATCGACAAGATCCACGCCGAGATCGGAGCGATGGCGCACCCCGACGTGACCTTCATCGAGCAGGGCAAGACTTACGAATTCTAGTGGTTCGTGGCTCTGCGACCGGTCTCGCCTCGTCAACTCCCGGAGCGGAACGGTCGTCAAGCCACTCGTTGGGAGCCCTGCGGCAGCGCCAGGGTCCGTCGTACTCGAGCCTGAGCCGGCGTGATAGCTTCGTGCCGTGCAGCTCCACCTCGGACTCACTCCGGCCCCGATGCGCCTGTGCGTTCTCGGCTCCGGCAGCGCCGGCAACAGCGTCGTCGTCGAGTCCGGGTCCGAACTCTTGCTCCTCGACGCCGGGTTCTCCTGCCGGCAGCTCGAGAAGCGGCTGGTCGCGGTCGGAGTCGATCCTCGCGACGTCAGTGCGATCGTGCTGACCCACGAGCACGGTGACCACGTGCGCGGCGCGGCCCGCTTCGCCAAGCGCAACGACGCCGTCATCTACGCGACGCGCGGGACGCTCGATCACAGCGGCCTCGCCGCCAAGCCGGTGCCGACGCGAGAGCTGGCGTCGAGCCGCCCCGAGAGGGTCGGCGGTTTCCTCCTGCAACCGTTCCGGGTGCCACACGACGCCGAGGATCCAATCGGAATGGCGGTCGAGGATGGCTCGGGCCGCAGGATCGGTCTGGTGAGCGACATCGGGACGGCGAGCCGGCTCGCCTGGGCGCATCTGCGGGACCTCGACGGCTTGGTGGTCGAGACCAATCACGACCTCGAGATGCTGCGCAGCGGACCCTATCCATGGCACCTGAAGCAACGGGTGGCGGGACGCCACGGCCACTTGTCGAATCGCGAGGCGGCCGAGGGACTCGCCGAGCTGATCAGCGAGCGGTTGCGCTGGGTCGTGCTCTACCACCTGTCCCAAACCAACAACAGCCCGGCCCTGGCGGGGGAGGCGATCGAGCGGGTCCTGCGCGATCACGGCTCGGGCGCGCGGGTGTGCATCAGCGATCAGGCGGTGCCGTCGCCGTGGCTGGAGGTCGACCAACCGGCACCGGTCGCGGAGGCGGCGATCGTACGTCGATCGGCCGACGCCTGACAGCGGTGCTCCTCGACGTGGCCGTAGGGCTCCGTCCCCCGGCTACGGTGAGCGGTTCAGGGATTCGAGGGCGGCGTCGACGCCGTTGCGGAAGATGGAGAGCCCCTGGCCTTCCGAGGCGCGCTCGCTTTCGTCCTGCCGGAACCAGAGCGGGTGCTGGAACGGGTAGAGAAACGCGTCGGGGTGCGGCATCAGTCCGAAGAGGCGGCCGGTCGGATCGCAGACGCCCGCCACCCCGCCGGGCGAGCCGTTCGGGTTGGCGGGCCATCGCTCGGTGGCGCGCCCCGCGGCGTCGACGTAGCGCAGGGCGATCTGGTGCCCCGTCTCGAGGCGCTCGAGAATCTCCGGGCCGGTCGTGAGGAACTTGCCCTCGCCGTGTCGGGTCGGGAGCTCGAGGGTGTCGAGACCGCGGGTCCACACGCACGGTGACCGCGGATCGGCGGCGAGCCGCACCCAGTCATCCCAGTAGCCCAGTCGATCGTTGGGGGCGAGGGTGGCGAGCGGGGTGCGGTAATCGCCGTCGAAGCCCGGCAGCATGCCGAGCCGGGTCATCATCTGGAAACCGTTGCAGATCCCCAGCGCGAGGCCGCCCCGGTCGATGAAATCCAGGAGCTGATCGTAGAGGCGCCAGCGGATCTTGTTGGCGTAGACGAAGCCGGCGCCGAGATGGTCTCCGAAGGCGAACCCTCCGGCGAAGGCGAGGATCGAATAGTCCTTGAGCGATCGCTCGGTGTGGCCGTCGAGCAGGTCGAGCAGGGGGACGAGCTCGGCGGTGGCGCCGACCCGCCGGAAGGCTTCCGCGGTCTCCACCTCGCAATTGAGGCCGAGGCCGGTGAGCACCAGCGCGCGGACCCTCGCGCGATCACCCGCCGTGGGCCGGTTCTCGCCCCCTTCAGGCATGAGCCAGTCCCTCCTTGAAGCTCGCTCGGAGCTCCTCGATCTCGACGTCGACGACCGCTTTGCCGGCGCGAGCGAGGGTGAGCCGCGCTCCCTCGGTGACGGTGCCGACCCGCGCGTGGGAGTGTCCCTCGACACAGCGTTCGAAAGCGTCGACGTCGGACGCCGCCACGGTGACGACGAAACGACCGTTCGATTCGCTGAAGAGCAGCTCGTCGGTGAGGAGATCGGCAGCACCGGGCGCCCGGTCGAGGTCGATCTCGGCTCCGGCGAGGCCGGCCATCGCCGAGCGCGCCACCGCCGCCGCGAGGCCGCCTCGGGCCGGTGTCGAGGAGGAGCGCACGAGGCCCTGACGCTGGGCCTCGGAGAGCGATCGGTAGAGGGCGAGGCTCCGCTCCGCGTCGAGCTCCGGCACACGGTTGCCAACGAAAGGAGCCGGTCCGCCGTCGGTCGGCGCGAGATCGGCTCTCTCGCCGAGGTAGCGGAAATACTCGCTGCCCCCGGTGTGCGCCCCCGTCGAGCCGAGCACGTAGATCCGATCGCCAGCCCTCTTGAAATCAAGGGTGAGGGCGCGGCGGACGTCGGTGATACGTCCGATCGCCGAGACGAGGAGGGTCGGCGGCACGCTAATCTTGACTCCGCTCATCACCACGTCGTTCTTCATCGAGTCCTTGCCGGAGATCAAGGGCACGCCGTAAGAGCGGCAGGTCTCGTAGAGTCCGCGACAGGCACGCACCAGCTGCGCGAGCTTGTACTCGCCGTCGGGAGTCGCGGCCGACTGGACCGGGTCGGGCCAGCAGAAATTGTCGAGCGCCGCGATGCGATCGAGCTCCGCGCCCGCGCACAGCTGCCGACGGATCGCCTCGTCGACGACCCCGGCGGCCATTGCAAAGGTGTCGAGGTCCGAGGCGAACGGATTGATTCCCTCGGAGAGCACGTAGCCTTGCAGCGAGCCGTGGCGAGCGAGCAAGACGGTCGCTTCGGCCGGGACGTCGGCGTCGACCCCGACCCAAGGTTTGACCACCGTCAGCCCTTTGACCTCGTGGTCGTAGTGACGCGCCTTGTTCTCGTTGCTGGCGAGGTTGAGACGACCGAGGAGCTCGACGAGCGTTCGGCCGTGATCGGTGGGCCGCCGTACCGGCTCGTCGAAGGTCGGAGGAGACCAGCGGGCGTTGAGCCGCATCTCCGGGGCGCCGTCGTGCAGGAACTCCATCGAGAGCAGTGCCACGGTCTCGGCGCCATGGCAGACGTGGAGCCAGCCGTCGTCGGTGAACTCGCCGAGCACGCTGGCCTCCACCTGCCGCCGACGAGCGAGCTCGAGGAAGGCGTCGAGCCTCTCCGACGGCACCGCCAGGGTCATCCGCTCCTGGGCCTCGGAGAGGAAGATCTCCCACGGCGCGAGACCGGCATACTTGAGCGGTGCGGCGGAGAGGTCGAGCCGCGCCCCTCCGGGCCCCTCGGCCATCTCGCCGACCGAGGAGGAGAGTCCGCCGGCGCCGTTGTCGGTGATCGCGTTGTAGAGACCGAGATCGCGAGCTTCGAGCAGGAAGTCGAACATCATCTTCTGGGTGATCGGGTCGCCGATCTGAACCGCTTGCGCCGGTGACGCGTCGTCGAGCGCCGCTGACGAGAAGGTCGCCCCGTGGATCCCGTCGGCACCGATGCGTCCGCCGACCATGACGACCGCGTCTCCAGGAAGCGCCGCCTTGTCTTCGCCCGGGGTGCCGTCGATGGTTACCGGTAGAGCGCCGACGGTGCCGCAAAAGACGAGCGGCTTACCGAGGTATCGCCGGTCGAAGACCTCCCAACCTCGGCCGTAGGGGATCCCGCTCTGGTTGCCGCCGTCGATCACTCCGCGGTGGACTCCGTCGCGCACTCGTTTGGGGTGCAGCAGCCCCTTGGGCAGTACACCGTCGAAGAACGGCGAGGCGAAACAGTAGCCCCAGACGTTCGACAGCAGCTGCGCCCCGCGGCCGGTTCCGAACGGGTCTCGGTTGACCCCGACGATGCCGGTGATCGCGCCGCCGTAAGGATCGAGGGCCGACGGCGAGTTGTGGGTCTCGACCTTGTAGACGAGATGGATCTCCTCATCGAAGGCGATGACCCCGGCGTTGTCGTGAAACACCGACACGAGCCAGGACCGGCCGTCGCGCTCGACGATCTCCCGATCGATCTCCCTCGTGACTCTCTGGATATAGCTCGCAAAGAGCGAGTCGATGCGTTCGGCCGAACCGTCCCCTTCGCGGTAGTCGATCACCGCATTGAAGATCTTGTGCTTACAGTGCTCGCTCCAGGTCTGAGCCAGACACTCGAGCTCGACATCGGTCGGCATCGGGCCGAGCCCGAGCTCGCGGCGCCGAGGATTGTAGACGCTCTCGGCCGCGAAGTGGTCGCGGATCGCCCGCATCTCGTCGAGCGAAAGGGCGAGGAGGCCTTCTCGGCTGAGCCGCTCGAGCTCCTCGTCGCTGCCCGAGAGATCGCAGGGGCGGACCTCGGGCACCGGACCGCCGGCGACCTTGGGAACGGAGAGATCGGGAGGCGATGCCTCCCACTCTTCGTGGCTGCGGACGACGATCGTTTGGATGACGCTGTTAGCCAGCAGGCCGTGGGCGATCTCGCCCGCTTGCTTCGGTGTCACGCCGTCGATCAGGTAGACGACCGAGGAGTACACCGCGGCCTCCCCGCCGAGCTTGCGGCCGAGCATGTCCTCGATGGCGACGAGCGCGCTCTTGCCCACGGGATCGGCGACCCCCGGCTTGAAAGCGACGTGCACGGCCGCGTCGAACGACCCGTCCTCGATCCGGTCGCGAGCGCCGATCTGCAACACCGGATCGCTGAGCTCACGGACGACGGCGGCGACCTCTTCATCGGTGAGATCGGCCTCGAGGTGGTAGACGTCTCGGGTTCGGACCCCCTCGACCGGCACCTGAAGGAAGTCTCGAATCCGTCGCGCCGCGTGCTCGCCGCGAGCGTCGGTGAGTCCCCGGCGGACGGCGATTTCAATCCGGTGGATCATCGGCGGGACGAGGACTCTGAGTCGCGCGACCTCGGTACGGTCGGCGGGTCGATTGTACGAGGCGCGGCGGGTGGTTGCCAGACTGCCGCGGGCCGATGACGCCGACCTCGACGAGTGAACCCGCGCACGGCTGGCTTCCGCGCGCGACAACCTCCATAATCGCTCTTCTCCTGGGGTGACCTCTTCATGTGCGGCATCTTCGGTATTGAAGGCCACGTCGACGCGGCGAACTTCACCTACCTCGGCCTCTACGCGCTGCAGCACCGCGGGCAGGAGAGTTCGGGGATCGTCTCTTGGGACGGGGAGAGGATGCAGGTCGAGCGCGGCATGGGCGCTATCGCCGACGTCTTCGGCGAAGAGACGCTCGAGCGGCTCGCCGGTGAGCGAGCGCTCGGCCACACCCGCTATTCGACGGCCGGCGCAAGCGCGATCCACAACGCGCAGCCGATCGTCGTCAACACCTCGATGGGTCCGGTCGCGATCGTCCACAACGGCAACCTGGTCAACGCCGCGAACGAGCGCCGGCGCCTCGAACACAGCGGGTCGATCTTCCAGACGTCGAGCGACACCGAGGTCGTGCTCCACCTCATGGCCTGCAACCCTCGGCAGGACCTGGTGGATTCCCTGATGCTGGCGCTCCAGCGGGTGCGGGGGGCGTACTCGCTGATCGTCGTCACTCCCGACGAGCTGATCGCCGCCCGTGATCCGCACGGCTTCCGCCCGCTGACCCTCGGCGACCTCGACGGCAAACCGTGCTTCGCGTCGGAAAGCTGCGCTTTCGATCTGCTGGGTGCCAGAGCGGTGCGCGATCTCGAGCCGGGCGAGGTCGTCGTCGCGCGGAACGCCAATCTCGAGAGCCATCGCCTGGCGGTTCACCGCCAGCCGGCGTCTTGCCTGTTCGAGCTGGTCTACTTTGCCCGCCCGGACAGCTCGCTCTTCGGCGATTCGGTTTCCGAGGCGCGCCTGGCGATGGGCGCGCGGCTGGCGCGCGAGGCGCCGGCCGATGCCGACTGCGTGGTGCCGGTGCCCGACAGCGGTCTGTTCTCGGCGCTGGGCTATAGCCGGGAGTCGGGGCTGCCGTTGGAGTTTGGCCTCATTCGCAATCACTATGTCGGCCGGACGTTCATCGAACCGAAACAGTCGATCCGCGACTTCGGCGTCAAGGTGAAGCTCAATCCGGTTCGACCGCTCATAGAGGGGCGGCGCGTCGTGCTCGTCGACGATTCGATCGTGCGCGGCACGACGTCCCCGAAGATCGTACGGATGGTTCGCGCCGCCGGGGCGCGCGAGGTGCATCTGCGGATCTCGTGCCCGCCGACGGTGTCGCCGTGCTACTACGGGATCGATATGCCGACCCGGGATGAGCTGATCGCGGCGAACAACTCGGTCGACGAGATCTGCGAGCTGGTGGGTGCCGACAGCCTGGCCTATCTGTCGCTGGACGGCCTCTACGACAGCGTCAGTAACGAACGCGGGGGATACTGCGCCGCCTGCTGGACGGGGGACTATCCCGAGGTGCCCGCCGACCACGACCGCAGGCAGGTCGAGCTCTTCCCGCGGCAGGAGGCCTGAGAGCGCGTGGCGAAGCGATCGAGACAGTCCGCCTACGGCGCGGCCGGCGTCGACATCGACACCCAGGACAAGGCGCTGGCGCGCATCAAGAAGAAGGTGCGCTCGACTTTCACCTCAGCAGTGATCTCCGACGTCGGCAGCTTTGGTGGTCTCTTCCGGCCGGATCTTGCCGGTCTGGAAGAGCCGGTCCTCGTAGCGTCGGCCGACGGTGTCGGCACCAAGCTGATGGTCGCGCGGAGGGTCGGCGACTACTCGACGGTCGGCCGCGACTTGGTGAATCACTGCGTCAACGACATCCTGGTGCAGGGGGCACGCCCGCTCTTCGTCCTCGACTATGTGGGAGCCGGCGTGCTGGAGCCCAAGGAGATGGAGCAGCTGGTGGGCGGAGTGGCCGCCGGCTGCAAGGAGAACGGATGCGCACTGCTCGGCGGCGAGACCGCGGAGATGCCCGGCTTCTACCAGCCGGGCGACTACGAGCTGGCCGGCTTCATCGTGGGGCTGGTCGACCGGCCGCGAATCCTCGACGGCGCGCGGGTGCGCCCGGGTGACCTGATCCTCGGGCTTCCTTCCGCCGGCCTTCACACCAACGGCTACTCGCTGGCTCGCAAGGTCTTCTTCGAGGAACTCGAGCTCGGGACCGGCGAGCGCGTGCCGGGCGCCGACACCCGGGAGACGGTCGCCGAGCTGCTGCTGTCTCCCCATCTCTCCTATCTCGCTGCGATCGAGCCTTGGCTCGGAGATGACCGGTTGCACGCTCTCGCCCACATCACGGGGGGTGGGCTGACCGACAACCTCCCGCGAGCTCTCCCGAAGAAGTGCCTTGCCGAGATCAAGGTCGGCGCTTGGGAGATTCCCGAGGTCTTCTATCTGCTTCAGGAGCACGGCGGAGTCCATACCGACGAGATGTTCAGGGTGTTCAACATGGGGATCGGGATGGTGCTCATCATCGACCCGTCGGCCGCGGCGGAGATGATCCCGGCGCTCGCCACGTCGGGTCATAAGCCGGCACCGATCGGCACCGTTCAGAAGGGCACCCGGAGCGTCCTCTACGACTTTCCCGCGGAGAGCGTCCCCGCATGAGTGCCCGCATCGGCATCCTGCTTTCCGGGCGGGGGAGCAACTTCCAGGCGATCCACCGCGCGACCCGTCGCGGGGAGGTACCGGCGGAGATCGCGCTGGTCGTTTCGAACCGGAAGGAGGCGGCGGGTCTGTCCCATGCTCTGGACGCCGGGCTGGCCGCGCGCTGCCTTCCTCACGGCGAAGCGGCGAGCCGGGAGGCACACGACCTCGCGATCGTCGCGGCGCTCCGGGACGAGGGGGTCGATTGGGTCTGTCTGGCCGGCTACATGCGGCTGCTCAGCCCAGAATTGGTTCGTGCGTTTCCCCAGCGAATCCTCAACATCCACCCCAGTCTCCTGCCGGCGTTCCCCGGCCTTCACGCCCAGCGCCAGGCGATCGACTACGGGGTCACCGTCTCCGGGTGTACCGTGCATTTCGTGGACGAGGAGCTCGACCACGGCCCGATCGTTCTCCAGCAGAGCGTCCCCGTGCGTGCCGAAGACGACGAGGAATCGCTGTCCAATCGGATTCTCCGGGAGGAGCACCGCCTTTATCCCGAGGCGCTCAGACGTCTCCTCGTGCTGCCTTGGACGATCGAAGGCCGACGGGTCGCTTTCAGCTGATCCCTGATCCGCCGCTTCGCTCGACGGAAGTGCAGGCTGGCGGACGTCGGTATACGCTACGCGGCCGATGGGGCTCATCGACATCCACACCCACCTGCTGCCGTGTTTCGACGACGGTCCTCAGTCCTCCACCGAGGCGGCAGCGATGCTCGAGGCCGCCTGGGCCGGTGGAACGCGGGAGATCGTCGCGACTCCGCACATGTTCCATTCACACCTCGGCAGCGATGACCGCGAAGAGGTCGAAGCTCTCTTCGCCGGCTGGCGCAGCGAGCTCCTCGAGGAGATGGAGCGCCCCCGACCGGCGATCCATCTCGGTGCCGAGAACTACGTCTCTTCGGAGTTCGCGGAGGCGTTGGCCGTAAAACGGGTCCTCACCCTCGCGGGCAGCCGCTACCTGTTGATCGAGTTCTGGCCGATGATCCTCGCGGGCGCGGCGCGCAACGCGATCGCGACGATCCAGGAGGCTGGCTACGTCCCCGTCCTCGCGCACGTCGAGCGCTACGGCTTCCTGCAAGACGAGCCGGGCCTGCTCGAGCAGTTGATCGAAGGAGGCGTCGTCGCTCAAGTCAACGCCGGCGCGATTCTGGGCCGTCAGGGGCTGCGGATCGCGCGATTGGCCGATCGCTGGCTGCGCCGCGGATGGGTCGCGGTCGTCGCCTCGGACGGACACTCGGTGACCTTCAGACCGCCCGATCTCGGCGAGGTCGCGAGCTACCTCGAGTCGCGCTTTGGAGGCGAGACCGCCGAGCTGTGTCTGACCCGGAACCCGAGCGCGCTCCTCGCTGACGGATCCCCGACTCTTCCGCCTCCCGCGAGCGAGAGGCGTTGGTGGAAACGCCGGGTCTAGCCCTTGAACCATTGGCGCCGGTCGACTCGCAGGCCACCGAGCAGGGGCTTGACAGCGCCCGCCGAGGGGTCTATAGTTCGCCTCCCACCTGGCTGAGGGGCCGCTGAGCGGCTCGCGTGCCAGCTCTAGGACACACGACGAGCTTCGAGCAATCTGGGCCGTATGGTTTGACAGGTCCGGGTGGCTCGGCTAAGCTCTAGAGTTCCCGCCTTGGGGCGGAGCCGGTTCTTTGAAAACTGAATAGAGATTTGACAAGTCAACGTCAATTCACCTTCGTCGAGTCGCTTCGGTGGCTTGCGCGAAGGAACCAAAGCTAAGCGTAAGAATTGAACTGTCACCGGTCTCTTAGCCGGGGCCTGGTGGCAGTGAGAAGGTTCAAACTTGAGAGTTTGATCCTGGCTCAGAATGAACGCTGGCGGCGTGCTTAACACATGCAAGTCGTGCGAGAAAGTTGGCTTCGGCCGACGAGTAAAGCGGCGAACGGGTGCGTAACACGTGGGTAACCTGCCTGGATGCGGGGGACAACTTGGGGAAACTCGAGCTAATACCGCATAAGCTCTGAAGGCTACGGCCTGAGGAGGAAAGATGGCCTCTTCTTGAAAGCTAGCGCTTCCAGAGGGACCCGCGCTCGATTAGCTTGTTGGTGGGGTAACGGCTCACCAAGGCGACTATCGATAGCCGGCCTGAGAGGGTGATCGGCCACACTGGGACTGAGACACGGCCCAGACTCCTACGGGAGGCAGCAGTGGGGAATATTGGACAATGGGCGAAAGCCTGATCCAGCAACGCCGCGTGGAGGACGAAGGCCTTCGGGTCGTAAACTCCTGTCAGGTGGGACGAAACAGCCGAGTTCAACAGGCTCGGTTTCT
>CALZKB010000130.1 GCA_945787575.1 Thermoanaerobaculia bacterium
GCCACCGGGGAACGGGTCTACGAGAAGATGCTGTCGAACATGCAGGAAGCGAAGGCTCGCGACGGTCTGATTCTGGCAGTCACGGACCGTCCGGGCGGCGAGCTTGCCGAGATCGCCGACGAGGTGATAACGGTGCCACGGGTTTCCGAGCTCCTCCAGCCGATCGTCAACACGGTCCCGCTCCAGCTGTTTGCCTACCATGTTGCCGAGCGCCGTGGCTGCGACGTCGATCAGCCGCGCAATCTCGCCAAGAGCGTAACGGTCGAGTAGGGACCTCGCCGAGCGCAGGTCAGCGAGAAAGATCGAGCTCGAGGACGACGACGGGGTCGAGCTGTGCCACCGGCGGCAATCGGCCGTTCGACAGCCGCCCGAACTGTGAGTTCGCGATGTAATAGAGGGTGTCGCCCACGAGAACTCCGGTCGTCGGATCGTCGTTGGCGGGATCGTCCTCGGCGAGCAGTTCGGCGCCGACGATGGAGGTCCTCTCCTCATCGAGCAGGTAACGACGCACGACACCCTCCTCCGGGTGCAGGCCGACCAGCGATCCGCGATGGAAGTACAGTCCGTCGGCGGGAGTCGCCATCCAACCTCGGGGATCGGCGAGCAGGCGACGCTCGGCGGTCGCGGGGTCGAAGGCGCTCACCCCCTCCCGGTGGGCGACGTAGAGCAGACCGTCGTCTCCGAAATCGAGGCCGTTGGGGCCGTTGAAGCCGCCGGGGCGGACGAAGATCTCGAGCTGTTCGCCGCCAGCGGCGAGAACCCAAACCGCCGGTGCGTTGAACATGTGGGTGACGTAGACGTTCCCCGACTCCGAGATCACGAGGTCGTTGAAGAAGTGGGTGGACCCGGCGTCTTCGAGCGTCCACTTGCGGATCAGCGATCCGCTCTCGAGGTCGAATTGGAAGAGACCCGCCGCCCGCCCACGACGCCTGGTGTACCCCTCGAGGTTGTCGCCGTCGGAGCTTGCCACCCAGAGATGACGCCGCGCCAGGTCGACCTTCATACCGAGGATCATCCACAGGCCGTCCTGCCGGGGCTCGGTGAAGTCGGTCGCGTTGCCGTCGGCATCGACCCGCACGATCTTGCCCTTGCGCGTCGAGCCGACGAAGAAGCTGCTCGTGATCGGATCGAAAGCGAGGTTCTCGGGAAGCAGGTCCCTTTCCGCGAGGGTGAACGCCAGATGGGGACCTGCCGCCCGCTCCAGGGGAGGCGGGCTGTCGGCCGGTCGCGAGCAAGCTGGCGCCAGCAGCCCAGCCGCGAGCGCCGCCAGAGCCGAGAGCGCGAATCGGTGGGGAGCGCGGCCGAGCACGGCGGGAGTGTAGCAGCGAGCGTCGGTGCCTCCGGGGGAGCGGACTCGCGGACGGTGTACAGTGGGGGTGGCAGAATCGCACCGTGAGGAGATGCCGAGGATGAACTTCAATCAAGTCCGCTCCGAGCTCAAGAAGTGCGGTACCGCCCAGAACCGCAAGATCTACGGCCGGCACGGAGTTCGAGAGCCGATGTACGGCGTCAGTTTTGCCAACCTCAAGCGGCTGGCGAAGGTGATCAAGACCGATCAGAAGCTCGCCGAGCGCTTGTGGGCGACCGGCAACCACGACGCCCGAGTGCTGGCGACGATGACGGCGGATCCCGCTACGATCCGCTCGCGCAAGCTCGATGAGTGGGTTCGCGACCTCGACAACTACGTCTTGAGCGACGCCTTCTCCTCACTCGTGACGAGGACCGGCTTTGCCAAGAGCAAGGCCGACCGGTGGACGAAGTCGCGTCAAGAGTTCGTCGGGCAGGTCGGCTTCAACCTCCTTTGCGCACTGGCGTCCAGCAACAACACCCTTCCCGCGAGCTACTTCCTCGACCACTTGAAGGTCATCGAGGAGCGCATCCACTCGAGCGCCAATCGTGTGCGTCACGCGATGAATCAGGCGGTGATCTGCATCGGGGTGCGCAGCCCTGGCCTCAAGAGGCGGGCGGTGGCGGCGGCGAAGCGGATCGGCAAGGTCGAGGTCGATCACGGCGAGACGGCTTGCAAGACGCCCGACGCCAGCGCCTACATCGAAAAGGTCCTCGTCTACCGCGAGAAGAAGGCTGCCGAGAAGCCCTAGCTAGACAGCCCGTGGCGGCATCACACCCGAAAGCGCTCGCAACGCGACCCGCAGGAGTTCTGCCACGGGTGCTACGGCTGGATGTTGTACCCGACTTTGAAGAAGAGGGTGTTGCCGGTCTCGACGAGGCCCGAATCCGCGACGTCGCGGTGGTCGCTGCCGTAACCCAGGAAGACCGCAGTCTGAGGGTTGATCTTGTAGGAGAAGAGGAGCTGGCCAAAGACCTCGTTCTCGCTGGGCTCGACCGCGCTCTCGTATAGCGACGGATCCCGCGTGATGTCGGTGAGCTGGGAGATGAGCCGGACGAAGGTCCTCCGGTTGAACTGGTAGACGAGTCGGAGCTCCGATTGCTCGGCAGTGAAGAGCCGGCCCGCGGCCACATCGAAGCGCTTGTAGGTGTGTGAGAGGTTGGCTCTCACGCGGCGTCCAGGCCGCCATTCCAGAAACGGCTCGAAGCTCCGCTGCTCCCCGGCCCGTATCTGTTCGACATCGATCGCGTCGCTATCGTTGAGGTCGAGGCCCAAGCGCAGGTCGCCTCGCGGCTCGATCGACGCAAAGAGCCAGCGGAAGTCCTGATCGAACGGCACCGAGCGGAACACCCGGTCCCGAAAGCCGCCACCGAAGAAGACGGTCAGTCGCAGGGGACCGACGAAACCGGCGAAGAACTCGCTCTCCTCCTCGAGGAGAGCGCCGTTCTGGGTCTCGGTGCGATCCCAATCGCCGCCGAGCTCGAGCGAGGTGTACCAGTCCGAGTCGTCGCCGAACCACTCGTAGTTGCCGCCGGCCACGACTCGCTCGAAGCCGACCCGAGGCATGAAACCGAGGTCCGCCCGGAAGGCGTCGCCGATGTCGTCGTAAGAGCCGCGGATTGCCCAGTTGCGGCGCCTGTGGCGGTAGCTGACGGTTAGGGCGTCGTCGTCCATCGGCCCGGTGGCGAGATCGTTGTCGAGGGCGACGGCGAGCGGGTACTCGGTGCGCGAGCGAAGCCACTGAACGTTGAGGTCGTCGTGACTCGTGAGGCGCAGGCGGGCGTCGACACCCCCGACTTGGTTGCGGTACCCGGTCGACCGGCGGTCGGTGTAGAGGGCGCCCACGGTCGAGGACTCACCGACGTCTCGGCGATAGCGCAAGACCGCCGCCTCCGACGAGTCGTCGATCGAAGTCAGGTCGGACGACTCGGATCCAGGCAGGAGGAGACTCGTCATCTCGTCCTGGACCGCGAAGACGCCGACCGCGTGTCTCCCCTCTTTTCCGGTGAGCTTCACACCCCAGTCGGGTTCAGCCAGGTTGCGGGTGTGGACGGCGCGAAGCTGGGTGGAGAAGTAGTCGGAGCCTTCGAGAAAGAAGGGGCGGCGCTCGGGGAAGAAGAGCGCGAACTCTCGGTTGATGTCGAGCTGAGCGACGTCCGCTTCCACTTGCGAGAAATCCGGATTGACGGTCCCGGCAAGTGCGAGGTTCGGGGTGATCCCCCAGTTGACGGTAAGGCCTGGATCGAGGTCTGCGTCGCCACGTTCGAGCTTGCCGTTCGGGAAGTCGGGACGGGTCGCGGTCTGAACGCCGGTGACCGTCGGGGTGATCTCGAGGTTGCGGCCGGGGTCGACGTCCGCGAACCCCCTGAGCTTGGCATGCTGACAGGTGCGACACCGGTCGTTGCGATCGTAGGGGACGAGCGCAATCCGTCGATAGCTGCTGCGGGTGCGGTACCGGCGGACGTTGAACCCCCAAGTCTGGTCCTCCGTGGACCGCGGGAAGCGGAGTGAAGAGAACGGGATGGCGGCCTCGACCTCGAACCCGTAGTCGGTCAGCCTCCCGGCGGAGTCCCAGATCGCGTCCCAAGTGGTGTCCGAGAAGCCAGAGGCCTCGATGTAGAGCCGGTCGTTCTGGACGCCGAGCGGGTTGACGTCGAGGACGAAAGCGGTGTTCTGGTCGTCGAAAGGGTCGATGGCGAGGCCGACAGTATCGTCGAACTCGGATTGGTCGCGGTCGCTGTAGCGCGCCCGAATCTTCTCAGGCTCCGAATCCCAGGCCCGGCAGCCGTAGTAGAGGTGAGTCTCGGAGTGGAGCAGCCTGCATTCGGTCCGCACCGGAGGCTCCACATTCTCGCCGGGCTCCGTTTCGTAGGCGAGCTCGACGGTCAGGGCTTCCGCCCAGGCGAGCTCGTCCATCACCCCGTCGATCTCGATCGCCGCGTCGACTCGCGGCAAGTCGAAGGAGACGGCCGCGGCCCCCGTGCTCCACGTCGCGAGGGCGCTGCAGGTCAACGGGACCCAACTGAATCGAGAGCTCATCTATCGACCGAGATTATCGCTTTTGTCCTCTCATGCGTATATAGCGCTGGTGCGGTTTGGACAGCGAAGAGGACCGGGACCGAGGGGCGTAGGGGGGATCTCTTGCACCGGCTCGCCGCATGGGCGAGACTCCGGCGGTGACGACCGACGGCTCGCTCGACTTCGAACAGGCGCTCAACCCGGAACAACTGGCGGCCGTCGTTCACGGCGAGGGTGCTCAGCTGGTGCTGGCCGGCGCCGGTTCGGGCAAGACCCGAGTGATCACCCATAGGGTGGCTCATCTCGTCAAGAAGGTGGGTATCGATCCGGAAGCGATCGTCGCCGTCACCTTCACCAACAAGGCCGCCGGCGAGATGCGCGAGCGGGTTGAGCGCCTCCTCGGCATGCACCCCCTTTCGACGTTTGTTGGTACCTTTCATCGCTTCTCGTTGGTTCTTCTCAGGCGCTGGGGGCAGCGAGTCGGAGTCCAGCCCGGCTTCTCGATCTTCGACACCGACGACCAGCTGGCTCTCATCAAAAAGGCGCTCGGCGACGAGCACCTAGCGGAGAGCTCGTTTCGACCGCGCGCCGTCCTCTCCACCATCTCGGCGGCCAAGAACCAGCTTCTCGGGCCCGCCGACTACGAGAGAGAAGCGGCGGGCTTTTTCGAACGCAAGGTGGCGCAGGTCTATCGCGCCTACCAGCAGGCGCTCGTCAAGTCTTCGGCGGTCGACTTCGACGACATGCTTCGCCTGTCGGTGAAGATCCTCGACACCAATCCCGACCTGCTCGAGCGTATGCGCGATCGGGTTCACTACCTGCTGGTCGACGAGTTCCAAGATACCAATCACGCCCAGATGCGCCTCGTTCACCAGGTGATCGGCGACTCGGGCAACTTGACGGCGGTCGGCGACGAAGATCAGGGCATCTACCGTTGGCGGGGGGCCGATCTCGACAACGTTCTCGAGTTCGAGCGCTACTTCCCAGGGGCGACGATCCGTAAGCTCGAGCGGAACTACCGATCGACTCAGAACATCCTGGCCGTCTCGGGAGCGTTGGTGGCTCACAACGAGCGCCGCCGGCCAAAGCAGCTGTGGACCGCTGCCGGGGACGGCGCGCCGATCGAGCTCTACAAGGCGCGGGACGACCAGGACGAAGCGCGGTGGGTGGTCAATATGCTCGACGGACTGCGCGACGACTACCCGCTGTCCGAAATGTCGATCCTGGTTCGCACCAACGCTCAGACTCGCGCCTTCGAAGAGGCGCTGTTGCGGCGCGAGATTCCGTACGTCCTGGTCGGCGGCACTCGCTTCTACGAGCGCGCCGAGATCAAGGACTTGATCGCCTATCTGAGGGCGGTGCGCAACCCGCGCGACAACTACTCGTTGCTGCGGATCCTCAACCGCCCGACGCGCGGCATCGGCAAAGGGACCCAGCGGCTGCTCGAGACCCTGGCTGCCGAGTACGGAGGGGGGATCTGGGAGGCACTCAAGTCGAGCACGTTCTCGAGCTTCCCCGCGCGGAGCGCCAAAGCGCTCAGCCGGTTCCGCGATCTCGTCCAGCGGCTCCACGACGTGATCGAGGAGCTGCCGCTGCCGGCCTTGCTGGACCGGCTGCTCGAAGACACCGGCTACGCCAAGCAGTACGAAAGAGACGATCCTGAGTCGCAGGCGCGGCTCGAGAACATCCAGGAGTTCCTCACTGCCGCACAGGAGTACACCGAGGAATCGGTGGCGCGCGGCGAAGGCGACGAGTTGACGGAGTTCCTCGACCACGTCGCTCTGGTGGCCGACATCGACGGCTGGGATTCCCAGCGCGGGGTGTCGCTGATGACCCTCCACGCTGCCAAGGGGCTCGAGTTCGCCGTCGTCATCGTCGGTGGCCTGGAGGAGGGGATTCTCCCGCACTTCAACGCGAGCGGCAGTGAGGAAGACGTCGAAGAAGAGCGGCGACTGCTCTATGTCGGGATGACCCGGGCGAAGGAGAGCTTGATGCTCTCGACCTGCCGCCGCCGGCGCGTCGCGGGCCGCTATCAAGATCAGCGCGAGTCGCCGTTTCTGGCAGAACTGCCGGCCGAGGGTCTCGAGATCTCTCAAAGCCCGGAGCTGTTCGCGGACCGCAAGACCGCCGGCGTCTATACCTTCTTCGACCGCGACGCTCCGGCGATCCCCGATCTCGTCCCCGAGCCGATGTCGAGCTCCGGCGGCTCCGTACAGCGCGGAACGCGGGTTCGCCATCCAACCCTCGGTGAGGGTGTCGTGCTGGAGGTGGAAGGCAACATCTCGACCGGCAAGCTGACGGTCTACTTCGATCTCGTCGGTAAGCGGCGACTTGCTGCCAAATACGCGAATCTCGAAGTGCTCTAGCCTGCCTTTCTCACCCCCGTTCCGTCTGCAACGGCGAATCACCCGCGCCTTCTGCGTTGCGCTCGGTCGGTCATCCTCGACGTAGCTTTGGCCACGCCTGCGGTGCCCTCGGTCGCGACGCCTTGCGGGCACAGGCAGCTCCACCGTTTCGCTCGAAACGGGGTGAGAAATGCAGGCTAGCGGTTGGCACCGCTCGCTAGCTTCGTCGATCGCTCTTCAGAATCGCGAACAGATAATTGTCGACGCGCTGTCCGCGCAGCTGGAAGTAGGCGCGCAGCCGTCCTTCTTGCCGGAAACCCACGACCTGGAGGACCTTGGCGGAGGCGGTGTTGCTGACGGCGCAGCGAGCCTCGATGCGCTCGAGCACGGTATTCGCGAAGAGATCGTCGAGAAGCGCGTCGAGGGCTCGCGGTGTGATGCCCCGCCGCTGATAGGGAGTCGACAGCGCATAGCCGAGCTCGGCAAGACCGTGCTCCCAGTTGGTCGCGACCAGGGTGATCCAACCCGCGGGGCGGCCGTCGACCTCGATGATCCATTGAAACTTGTCACCGCGGCTTCGGTAGAGATCCCGATGGTTCTGCCCCGCGAGCTCGATCGTCAGTCGCTCCACACTGACCGAGCCAAGCGGTTGATGGCGTGCGACGCTCGGTTCTCCCCGCCAGAGGCGGAGCAGCTCGGCGTCCCCCGGTCTGGCCGGCCGCAAGCTGACGCGGTCGGTTGCGGGTCTCTCGCTCGGTTGCATGATCAAGCCTCGTCGGCGGCCGCCGAGCTCAGCCCGATTCGCCAGGGCCGACGGCGGTCACCGAGGAGTGTCGCAAGGAACATATACCAGTAGCCGTGGAGGAAGAGATAGAGGAAAGGCATCGAGGACCACATCGCGAGCATCCAGGCGAGAATCACGCTGAGGGTGAAGTAGAGCGCGAAGAGGCCCTCGGTCATGACCGACACGTGCGCCCGAGCTCGGTAGCGCTTCCCGCGCCAGCCGTCGGTACCGGACTCGATCCGGTACTTCGGAGTGCGCTCGAAGACTCCCCCATCCTGGTAGAGCCCTTCGATGACCGCTCGCGCGTTGTTGACCGCCAGCCCGATTCCGAGGCCGAGCACCGATGGCAGATAGCGGACCGATCCTTTGGTCGACTCGTGAGCGACGATCTGGCTGACGACGTAGTACGCGATGACGGCGACCGTCGCGCCGAAGAAGAGGGGTAGATCGACCGCCAGCAGCGTCGCCAGGTCGGTGTCGCGGCGCAGCAGCATGGCGGGGAAGACGAGGAGCGAAAGGAGGACCATCAGGGGATAAGCGCCGTTGTTGGTCAGGTGCACGAACGCTTCGAGCTTCGTCGACCACGGCAGATCGGAAGCGAGAACCCTGCCGAGGAGCTTGCGGGCGGTTTGGATCGAGCCTTTGGCCCACCGGAACTGCTGGCGTTTGAAGGCGACGACGTCGACGGGGAGCTCCGCGGGTGCGGCGACATCCGGCAGGAAGAGGAACTTCCAGCCGACGAGCTGGGCGCGGTACGAAAGGTCCAGGTCCTCGGTCAGGGTGTCGTGCTCCCATCCGCCGGCGTCCTCGATGGTCTGCCGGCGCCAGATCCCGGCGGTGCCGTTGAAGTTGAAGAAATGGCCCGCCCGGTTGCGCGCGACTTGCTCGATCAGGAAATGAGCGTCGAGGAAGATCGCCTGCGCTCGGGTGAGCGTGGAGTAGTGACGGTTGATGTGCTCCCAACGGGCCTGCACGACGCCGATTCCCGGATCCGAGAACCACGGGATGGTGCGGCGCAGGAAGTCGGGCTGAGGCACGAAGTCGGCGTCGAAAACGGCCAGGAACTCGCCCTCGGCCACCTGACAGCCGGCGGCGAGCGCCCCGGCCTTGTAGCCGGTCCGGTCGCGACGATGCAGATGAGCGATGCGAAAGCCCTGCTTGCGGTAGTGCTCGACCCGCTCCGCAACCAGATCGCGGGTGTCGTCGGTGGAGTCATCGAGGACCTGGATCTCGAAGCGCTCGTGCGGATAGTCGAGGCGGCAGACCGCGTCGATCAGGCGGGTGGCGACGTACAGTTCGTTGAAGACGGGCAGCTGTACGGTCACGAGGGGCCAACGGTCGGGATCGGGAGGCCTCGGTGGCAGGTTCTTGCGGGTGCGGAAGTAGATCGCGAGCAGGGCTAGCCGATGGAGGCCGTAGAAGGCCAGAGCGGACAGCACCAGATAGTAGAGTGCCAGAGTCAGGTTGCCGATCGGGAAGTGCATTGTCAGGTCGATCTCAACTCCAGTTCTTGCGTTCGAGCCACGCCACGCTGCTGCTGATCGCGACCCACGTCGGCCTGCTTCTCGTCTTCGATCTCGCAGCGAGACCCTGGATCACCACCGCGCTGCTGGCGGTCGGTTTCACGGCGCTCGCCGGCGTCGCGCTCGGCGGGGGCCGCCAGCCGGGCGTCCTAGACGTCATGGTCGTCGCTACTTTGCTGCGAGTGCTGTTGATGCCCCTGCCTCCGACCCTCTCGGACGACGTTCTGCGGTATCTCTGGGACGGCAAGGTGGTGGCCAACGGTCTGAATCCCTATGCACTGGCCCCCGAGGCCGAGGAGCTGTCCGAGCTGCGGGACGAGCGCTGGCAGCGGATGCCGCATCGAGAGGTCAAGGCGGTCTATCCGCCGCTCGCTCTGGTTCTCTTTAGTATAGCGGCGGCCCTGCCACGATCGTTGCTCGCCTGGAAGCTGCTGCTCGTGGCGATCGAGCTCGGTGGCTGCGCTCTGTTGCTGCGGTGGGCGACCGACCGAGGCATCGGAACTCGGCGGCTGGCGCTCTACGCGTGGAATCCGCTGGTGACCCTGGAGATCGCGGGAATGGGGCACGTCGACGGTGTCGGCGTGGCGCTGGTCATCGCTACGGTTTGGGCGCTGGATCGTGGAGCGCGAGTGAGCGGTGTTCTGGCCGGAGGTGCGGTGCTCGCCAAGCTGGTGCCGGTGGTGGCGGTTCCCGTCTGGTGGCGCCGGGCGCCCGATGCCGGCCGTTTCGCGGCCGGCGCTGCTGTCGTCATCGCTCTCGGTCTGCTGCCGGTCTGGCTGTCGATCGGTGGGCCGCCACCCGGCTGGGTCCAGTTCGGGATGTCGTGGGAGTTCAACGGTCCCGTCTACGAGCCGCTCTGGCGAGTGCTCGACGTAGCGGGAGTCGAAACCGCGGTCAAGGGGGGGCTCGACCGCCTCAAGCTCTGGACGGGAGAGCACGATTACTGGAATCAGTTCTACCCCCACGTCTATCCCAAGCTCCTGGCCAAGGGGCTGCTCGCCCTCGGTCTCGCCGGACTCCTGTGGCGAATCTGGCGGAGTCGTTCGGCCTCGACGGCGGAGCTGACCGGCCGAACCTTCGGCGCCGTCGTGCTGTGCTCGGCGACGGTGTATCCGTGGTACCTGTTGTGGACGCTGCCCTGGGCCGCGGTCGCGGGCCACCGCGCGTGGATCGCTCTCTCCGGTCTCATCCTGCTCTCGTACCTGCCGCAACATGCTGCCGTGCCGCTCTTTCCGGCGGTCTTTCCACTGATCTGGGTGCCGTTCGCACTGCTCCTCGCTCGCGGTGGGACATGGTCTACGCGCTAACCCTGAGCTACCGCGGCGGGGAGTACGCCGGTTGGCAGCGTCAGGCCAATGCGCTCGCCGTTCAGCAGGTCGTCGAAGAGGCGTTGCTCGAGGTTCTGTCCCATCAGGTCACGGTGTTCGGAGCCGGCCGCACCGATGCGGGAGTGCACGCTCGCGGGCAAGTCGCCCACTTCGAGAGTGACCGAGAGTTTCCCATCCGCGGCCTCGTTCACGCCACCAATCGTGTGCTCCCGGCTGATATACGTGTGCTCGCCGCCGCCCGGATGGCCGACGGGTTTCACGCCCGCAAGCACGCCGAGTCGAAGCAGTACCGCTACCGGTTGGTCCGGTCGCACGTGCTCTCGCCACTCGACGCGCTGTTTGCGGTGCGGGTGTCCCCCGAGCTCGACGTGGCAGCGATGGAGGAGGCGGTCGCCGTGCTCGTGGGCCGTCACGACTTCACCGCGTTCGCCCTCGCGGGCGGAAGCCACCGCAGCGCCG
>CALZKB010000131.1 GCA_945787575.1 Thermoanaerobaculia bacterium
GAGCTTGTGTTCGGCGAGATACAGGGCGGTCTCAGAGCGGCCAAGAAGGACCGATACCGGAGGGTGCAGAAATGATCGTCACGACGACTGCGGCGGTGGACGACAAGAGGGTGGTCCGCACCCTCGGGCTGGTGCGCGGCAACACGATCCGGGCGCGTCACCTCGGCAAGGACATCACCGCGGTCTTCCGCAACATGGTCGGCGGCGAGATCAGCGAATACACGAAGCTGTTTGCGGAAGCGCGCGAGCAGGCGCTCGATCGGATGGTCGAGGAGGCGAGAGAGCTCGGCGCCAACGCCGTGATCGAGGTGCGCTTCACGACCTCCCAGGTGATGAACGCGGCGGCGGAGCTTCTCGTCTACGGCACCGCGGTGGTGGTCGAGGACATCTGATCCCGCGCCAGGTCGACGCGACGGGCGCGGAGGGACAGGTCGCCGAGACGGTGCATGGCGAAAAGCTAGTTAGTATCGGCGGGTGAGCCTCGCACTCGACTCGGGAAGACTGCTCGAAGAACGCCTCCGAGCAACCGGTGCGGTCGTGCTCGACGGTGGCCTCGCCACCGAGCTCGAGGGTCACGGCCACGACCTGCGCGACTCGCTCTGGTCGGCGCGTCTGCTGTTGACCGATCCCAAGGCGATCCGGCGGGTGCACCTCGCCTACCTGGAGGCCGGCGCCGACTGCGTGACGGCGGCGAGCTATCAGGCGAGCCTCCCCGGCTTCGAGGCGGCGGGACTGACGAGAGCGGAGGCCGCCCGGGCGCTGCTTTCGGCCGTCGAGCTGGCGGAATCGGCATGCGAAGAGCTTGCCGAACGATTCCCCTCGAAGCGGGCGCTGGTGGCGGCCAGCGTCGGACCCTACGGCGCCTGCCTCGCCGACGGGTCGGAGTACGTCGGTCGCTACCGGGCCGGGAGCGACGAGCTTCGCGCCTTTCACGAGCCGCGCTGGGCACTGTTGGCGGGGCACAGCTCGCTCCTCGCCTGCGAGACGTTGCCGAGCTTCGAGGAGGCCGAGGTTCTTCTCGAGCTGCTCGGCGAGACGCCGCACGTCCGAGCCTGGTTCTCCTTCTCCTGCCGGGACGGCGAGTCGATCAGCGACGGGACGCCGATCGCCGACTGCGCCAGGCGGTGCTGCGACAACGATCAGGTGCTGGCGGTCGGCGTCAACTGCACGCCACCTCGGAACCTGCCCTCGCTCATCGCTCACCTCGGAGAGGCGGCGCCGGACAAGCCGATCGTCGTCTACCCCAACTCGGGAGAGGTCTACTCCGCGGAGGCCGGCGAGTGGACCGGTGAGGCCGAGCGCATCGACTTCGGGGCCGCGGCCCGCGGCTGGCTGGAGGGGGGCGCCCGTCTGATCGGCGGCTGTTGTCGAACCACGCCCGAGGACGTCGCAGCCATCCGGCGGGCGCTGGAGCGATCTGGGTAGGAACCGAGCGCCACTCACCTCGTAGCCGGGCGACCCCAAGAACCAGAGGCACAGCTCCCCGGCTACTGGCCTAGTGGGCGGTGCTGGTAGAGCGCATCGTCGGTGAATCCGAGGCGCCGGTAGTAGCGGCGGGTGCCGACCGAAGAGATCACGGCGAGGTCCGCGAATCCGGCGGCGTGAGCGAGCTCTGCGGCCCGGTCGATCAAAGAGCGTCCGAGCCCGAGGTGCTGGGAGGGGCCGGTCTCGCGCTCGCCGATGGCCACCAGCCGGCCGTAGGTGTGGACCTCGCGAATCATGGCGCTTTCGGTGATCTCGTCGATCGCGACGGGTGTCGACGGCAGCGAAAGCCGCAGAAAGGCGGCCAGCCGGTCGTCTCCGGTGACGTACTGGAGAAAGATCTCGCGCCCCACGCTGGTCTCGTAGACGGTCTGGCACAGAGCCAGCTCGTCGCGCCGGATCTCTTCACTCCTGACCTCCCGGGCGCGGATGTCGCGCTGCCTGGCTCCGGAAGCGGCGAGATCCGCCTCGACGATCTGGCGAAAGTTGGTGCTTCGGTTGCCGGCAATGATGTCGGTTCCTGGGATGTCGCGGATAACGCGGGTCAGCCGGCAGTACTCGGGAGTCGCCAAGAGGCAGTGACGCAGCAGGCCGAGGAGCTCGTCGTGCTCGTACGGTCGCCAACGGCCGTCTTCGTAGTAGGCCATGAGCTCGGCGCTCTCGATCAGGCTGCAAGGGTAGATCTTGAGCTCGTCGGGTCGAAAATCTGGATCGGAGAAGAGGCGCTCGTAGTCGTCTGCGTCGGAGGTCGGGTCGGAGCCGTAGAGATTGGGCATCCAGTGGGCGTGGACCTTGAAGCCGGCTTGACGAAGCCATCGAAAGGCCCGCCGCGTCGTGCCGACGTCGTGTCCCCGGCGGTTGAGCTCCAGGACCCGATCGGAGAGGCTCTGGATCCCGATCTGGATCTTGGTGACGCCGAGGCGCCGGAGCCGCATCGTCTCGTCCAGGTCGAGGCTGTCGGGCCGGGTCTCGATCACCAGGCCGACGCAGCGCGCCCGCGCCGCTTCGTTCGCCGCTTGAACCCCCTCCAGCTGCCCCCACGAGGCGGTTTCGTCGTCCCCTTCGCCGCCGTCGAACTCGCTCACGATCTGGTTGTAGCGGCGCTCGAGATCTCTGCCGTCGACCCGCTCGAGAAGGGCACGAAAGTCGACCCTCGGTCTTGCGGTCAAGTCCGGCTGCCAGCCGTCCAGCACCTCGGCGAAGTCGTTCATCGCCTCGAAGCAGCGCTTGACGAACCAGATCTGGTAGCCCTCCGGATAGGACGACCACGTCCCACCGAGGATGATCAGCTCGACCTTGTCCGAACGGTGACCGGTGTGGCGGTAGGAGACGAGCCGGGCGAGGGTCTGAAGGTAGGGGTCGAACTGGTGCTGCGCCGCCCGCTGAGCTCCCGGCTCGTCGGAGAGATAGCTCTTGGGCATGCGCACGTCGCTGGGGCAGAAGATGCACTCGCCGGGACAGGGGAAAGGCTTGGTGAGGACGGTGACCGGGGCGACGCCGCTGAGGGTTCGGATCGGTTTCATCCGGACCTTCTCGAGGAAGGCCGCTTCGTCGCCCTGCCACTGCCGGGTGGCGGTCAGATACCGAAAACCACGAATGATCTCGGACTTTGAGAAGAAACCGCGTCCGTCCTTTGGAAAACGACGCAGCAGCTCCTCGAACGTGCTCGGCTCGAGCACCTCGATTCGGTCGATCTCCTGGATCATCGCCAGGAGCTCGGTCTCGTGCAGCGACGGATCGAAGTCGAAGCGCGAAGCAGCGGACGGTCTCATCTCAGAGCTCGAAGGTGGCTGGGGCCACCGGGATCGGGAGCAGCCGGACCGAGGGCTGTGAACCGGTGGGGGGATTCTCGGCGACGATGGAGAAAAGCTCGAGCCGGTTGGTCCCTTGGCGCAGGGCCGAAGGCGAGAAGAGAGCGGTAAAGTCGAGCCGGCCGTCCTGGTGAGCGAACGGTTCGGTGGTGGCGACGATCCGGCCCTCGAGGGCGACGGCCAGGGCGACGACGGGGGGATCGGGCGACGCCCCGAGCGAGCCGTAGAGATGAACCGGCAGGAAATCCGCCGAAGGATCGACGTCGGCGAATCGATCGAGCCCGACGATCTCGGCGACCAAGGCAGTCGAGGGCGTCGACAGGTCGAGGGCGCTCGGCCTGCGGCCCATGAGCTCGGGGTGCGGGCCGGCCGCGAAGACTCGCTCCCAGTCCCCCGTCCCGAAGCGATCGAGCTTGCGCTCGATCGCCGCTTGCCTGCCGACGATCTGATCGACGGTGTACTCGAGCGGCGAGCCAGCCGAGGTCCGTCCGGTGGGGCCTCGGTTGCCGCTTCGAAAGGTCCGTTTGATGCTGTCGACCGGTCGCGGTGGTCCCGCCAGCGAAAGGCCGGTGATCCAGGGCGAAGACGGCTTGCCCAGCGCCTCGAGAATGGTCGGCAAGACGTCGACCGTCTCGGCGTTTCGATCGTCCAGCACGGCTTTTCGCTGACCCGGGAACTTGACGATCAGGGGGACGCTCACGAGGGCGTCGAACGGCTCTTGTCGGACGTTGCGGCGAAGGGCGCCGGTCTCGAAGGTGCTGCCGTGATCCGAGGTCACGATGATCAGGGCGGGGTCGAAGAGATCGAGACGTTCGAGGACTTCGATCAGCTCTCCCAGCATCCGGTCGGCGCATCCCACGGCCAAGAGATGGCGCTGGTGCGCTTGGGTCGTCTCCCACTCCGAGCCGCGCCACGACTGGTTGACCATTCCGTGAGGGTGGATCTCGAATCGCTCGAAGCGCTGTCCGCTCGGCAGCCAGATCCACGGGGCGTGCGGCAGCATCGTGTGGACAAAGTGCACTCCAGGCTTGCGGCCGTGGCCTTCGAGCCGGTTGAGGAACCAGGCGAACGTCGAATCGGGACTCCCGACTCGCTGCGCCGCGCCCTTGGGAGGCCTTTTGGACGCGGCGAGCGTACGCCTCCCCCAGAAGCCGCTCCACTGGTCCTCGACCGCCGAGAGGTCGCCTCCCCAACCGGGCGGTGCGATCGCGAGCAGGTAGATCGCCGCCGCGTCCTCCAGGATGGCCGGCAGCCGCTGTCGTCGTGGGATCAGCCACTGCGCCGGAGGCTGGCAGCGAAGCTGAGGACAGAGCCTGGTCGAGGTCTCCCATCCGTTCAGGAAGACGTCGGCATCGAGGAGGGTGAAGAGGTTGTCGGGATAGCCCCGGAGGTTCGGCGTCAGGGCCTCACGCGGCTGGGGATGGCGCCCCGCGAGGATCGCCGGCACCGCGAAGATCGTCGACTGAGCCACGGTCGTCGCGTAAGGGAACCAGGTCGCGGTTCCGACGAGGCGCGCGAAGTTCGGGAACAGTCCGGCGTCGATCGAATGGTCCGCCGTCATCAACGACACGGTCGGCAGCTCGTCGAACACGATGAGCACAACCGGTGGATCGGGCGCTTCGTGTTCGCCGATCGCGGCCACCGCCTCGTCCCCGGTCGCTCGAACGCTTCCCCCTGGGGCCCCGGTTTCCGGTTCGGGGCTCCACAGCGATCGTATACCGGGCGCGAGGAGAAAGAGGGTGGGGAAGAGCACCGCGCCGAGGGCGAGGATCGACAGGGCCTTGCGAAAGGTCGGCCGACCGGCGAGCCGGAAGGCGAGAGCGGCGGCGAGCAAGGCGACGGCGATCGAGAGGCTCACGGGGAGCTCGAAGCGTCGTGCCAGGAGCAGCGCCTGGAGCGTCCCGCAACCGCCGATGAGAGCGAAGAACAGGCCTCGCTCGAGCCTCTCGTGAATCCTCCTTGCCACGCCGAGCAGAACGATTCCGGCCGCCGGGAGGGCGAAGCTGAGCACGGCGCACACCCCCAGCAAGTCGAGGCGGTCGGCCTGGTGCGCGACAAAGAAAGCGCCGTGGCCTTTCAGCAGGTCGTAGAGCGGCTGCGCGACGACGAAGCCGAGCGCTCCGGTCACGGCTAGACTGTGCTGGACGAGCCCGCCGGAGCTCCGAGACGAGGAGGTCGGGCGGTCGGAAGCTGGGGGCGGCATTTGAGCGGGAAGAATCGAGGAGACGTTGAGCGAGCTCTGCGTGCGGTCAATCGCGACTTCTATCGAGATCACGCCGATACGTTCGACGCGACACGCGGCAAGCCCTGGCGGGGCTGGAGCCGTATCCTGACTGCCCTCGGCAGCGGTCGGGCGCAGTCTATTCTAGACATCGGTTGCGGAAACGCCCGCCTGGTCGAGGTGCTCGGCCCGCATCTCGCGGGCACGAGCTATGCCGGTCTGGACTCCTCGCCGGCTCTGCTCCTGCACGCCAGGCGGCGGCTCGACGGGATGGCCGGTCTCTCTTGGCGACTGCTCGCCTGGGACGCGCTGTCCGGTGTCTTGCCCGCTCGGCGGGGCGACGGCTACTCGCTGGTGGTCATCTTCGGCTTCCTGCACCATGTGCCAGGGCGTGAGGCGCTGACCAGGCTGCTGGACCTGGCCTTCGACCGCGTCGCTCACGGCGGCCATCTCGCCGTCTCCTTCTGGCAGTTCGGGGACCTCCCGAGATTCCGTGGCAAGTCGCTACCGGCGGCGAGCGTGGGTCTCGACGCCGACGACCTCGGAGATGGGGACTACTTGCTTCCCTGGCAGCGAGTGCCGGGTGCCGTCCGCTTCTGCCACCACACGCCGCCCGTGGAGGCGGACCGTCTGATGGACGGCCTGCCCGGACGCATCGTCGACCGGTTCCGCACGGACGGAGCGACCGATGATCTCAATCTCTACTACCTGCTCCACAAAGAGCGAGGGTGGGAGTATGGAGACGAGGGTCGCTGTTAGGGTAGCCGTGGTGGCTTCCCCTCTCTCACTTTCGCGTGTCACGGCCGCCGCGCTCGCGCTCGCCCTGCTGCCCGCGGTGAGCGGCGGCCAGGCCGAGCCGGAAGCGCGGGGCCTCGCCCCGATCTCCGATCCGCGGTTGGTGGCGATCGCCGATCGCTTGCTCGAAAGTTTCGAGCTCCCGCGCTACCGGGATTTCGAGCTCTACGCCAGCTTCGCCCCCGGTTCCGAGGTCGGAGGCGAGGACGGGACCGTGCAGGTCGACCTCGAGGCGATAGTGGCGGTTCCGCCCCACTGGCGAGCGGGCCGCCGGTTGCGCGTCGCGGTCGTTGCCTACGGACTGGACGAAGAGCCGCGGGTCTTCGATGAGCTCGTCGATCTCGGCGATATGGCCCAAGCGGCGTGGTGGGCCTACCGCCGCACCCTCACCCTTGCGGAGGAGTTCCTCGAGGCTGTCGTGATCGTCGAGGATCCCGCGGCCGACCTGCGCAGCGGGACGCGGGTCGGCTACGGCGAGATCGTCGTTGGGCAGCGGCGCACCGCCGTCGTCGTCGACGAGCTCGAGCCGTTACCGTCCTCGATTGCGCCGGCGACCCCGGCGCGCCCCTCGATCATCCGCCTGATCGCGCCGGTCGGCAACGCCCATGTCGGTCGCGTGAGGATCCGGACTCTCGCGAGCTCCGAGGAGGTGGCGGAGGTCGTCTTCGAGCTGGACGGCGCGCCGGTGGGAACCGACAGCCGGAAACCGTTTACCGTCGAGCTCGAGCTCGGCCCCGAGCCCCGATCGAGAGAGTTGGCGGCCACGGCTCTGGCCGCGGACGGTCGGCAGCTCGGCAGCGACCGGATCCTGCTCAACCCCGAGCTCGAGCTCTTCGACGTGCGGTTGATCGAGCTGCGCAGCGAGGGCGCGGAGATCGTGGCCGAGGCGGTGGTGACCGTCCCCCGGGACGCCGTCCTGGAGCGCGTCGAGTTCTTCCGCAACGAAGAGCGATTGACGACCCGGGATGCCGAGCCTTTTCGAGCGACGATTTCCGCCACCGACATCGGGAGCGACGACTACGTGCGGGTGGTGGCCTATCTCGAGGACGGTCGGAGTCTCGAGGACGTCGTGCTGGCGGCCGCCACCGACAGCGGCGTAGAGCTCGACGTCAACCTGGTGGAGATTTTCGCCGTCGCCACCGATCGTTCGGGCGAGCCGTTGAGCGACCTGACGGAGAAGGACTTCGAGGTGCGTCTCCGTGGCCGCGAGGTCGCGATCGATCGTTTCGAACGGGCCGTCGACGTGCCGCTGAGTCTCGGCCTGGTGCTCGACACCTCGGGCAGCATGATCACCCTGATGCCCGACGCGAAGCGGGCTGGGGCGCGCTTCTTGAGCGCCGTCCTCAAGGAGGGCGATCAGGCCTTTCTCGTCGACTTCGACACCCGGCCGCGCCTCGCCCATCCGCTGACCGACGACGTCGGCTCCCTTCTCCGAAGGTTCGGCACTCTCGAGCCCGAGGGCAATACGGCTCTGTACGACGCCATCGTGTTCGGTAGCTTGCAGTTCGAGGGCACCCGCGGCCGCAGAGCGCTCGTGGTCCTCACCGACGGCGAGGCTTTCGGCGGCCAGTTCGGCGCCAGGGACTCGGCCAAGCACGCGATCGGTCAAGCGGCGCCGGTCTATGTGATCGACATGAGCGGCGTCTTCGGCGGCACCGGTACGCCCAAGCTCTCGCTCGTCGGGCTCGCCAAGACGACGGGAGGATGGGTGCACACGGTGCCGGCGGTCGACCCGATGGCGCAGGACTACGAGCGCGTCCGCCAGAGCCTCGAAGAGGCCTACGACCGAATCCAACGGGAGCTGCGAAGTCAGTACGTGCTGGCCTTCTCGACGGAGACGCCGCTGACCGCCGACGAGCTGCAGCGAATCGACGTGAAGGTGAAGCGACCGCGCGTCAAGGTGCGTCGGGTGGTCGGTACCGCGGCGGGGTAGCTCGTCGATGGCCTGTCGGCTGCTGCTGCGGACGGCGCGCGAGCGGCAGGACGAGCTCGTGGCGGAGTTGTGGGCTCTCGGCACTCTCGGCGTCCATCACGCTCCGGACGGCGACGAGGAGGTCTTGGCGGCCTACTTCGATCGGCTGCCTGACGGTGCGCTTCCACCGGGGGTCCGTCGACGGTGCGGGGTCGAGATCTTGACGATCGAGGAGGTGGCGGAGCAAGACTGGCTGGCCGTCTACCGGGAGCGGGTCGAGCCGTCGACGATCGGACGCTTCTGGGTCGATCCTCGCGAGCCGTCGCGTCGCGTCGCGCCCGACCCCGACCTGCTGCCTCTGAGAGTGCCGGCCCGCAACGCCTTCGGCACCGGCAGTCACGAATCGACTGCCCTGGTCCTCGAGCTGATGCCCGAGCTCCAAGTTGCCGGCCGCAGAGTGCTGGACGTCGGATGCGGCTCGGGAATCCTCTCCTTCGCGGCCCTGCGTCTGGGGGCCGCCCGGGTGGTCGGCTTCGACGTCGACCCCGGCTCGGTGGTGACCGCGAGGGACTGCGCCGCGCTCAACGACCTCGCCCCGGCCCTCTTTGCCGGCGCCGTCGACGCGCTGGGCGCTGGTCGCTTCGACCTCGCGCTCGTCAACATCCTCCCCGAGCGCTGGCTCTCTGGAGCGGGGGCGGTCGTCACTCGGTTACGCGCGGGCGGCGACCTGGTGATCTCTGGCCTGCTCGTCGATCAGATCGACTGGGTCGAAGCGACGATCGCCAGCGAGGGCTGTCAGCCGGCCGGCCGGCGAGTCCGAGGCGACTGGGCGGCGCTGCACCTACGGCGCAAATGACCCATCTACCGAATTGGCCGGTCACCGAATACGGCCCAGGGCAACGCCGACCCGGTCAGGGCACCGTCGTCGACCAGGCCGTGGTGTCGCCGCTCTCGAAGCCGTCGCTGAAGATGTCCGCGTCGATGTCGACCGTCGCGGCGCGCGTTTCCATATCGTAGGGGGTCGAGCGGTCGACGTTGTCCCAAAGCCAGTAGAGATACTCGCCGCGACTGCGCTCGCCGGGATCGAGGCCGATCGGCCAGCTCCAGCCCGGGGATCGGCTGGTGCACTCCGGGTCTTCGCCGTCGGGGGCGTCGTCGTCGGGGAAGTCTTGGGCGATCGCCTCGTTGCGCAGGAACTCGACGTACTCCTTGCTCGAGGTCTGGTATCTCAGCTCGGCGGTGACTGTCAGTGGGCTCGCAGCGTCGATCGGCAGTGCGACCGAGTAGCTGGTGATGTCGTAGTTGACGAGCACGCCCGATCCCGGGCTGGTCTCTGGATAGGTGTAACCGACCGGCTGGGTTTCGGGATCGTCGCCGCCGGTGAAGCCCAGCGGCGGGATCCGGTTGTCGAGCGCGATGCAGTCGTTGAGCACGAAGTGGAACTCTTCGACGCCACTGCCGTCGACGTGGTCGCAGCTGCCGGTGCCGAGCCTGTTCCAGATGCCCCGCAAGGTCTCGTAGACCTTGACGTCGGCATCCCGGGTGAGGACGCCGGTCGTCGGATCGTAGGCGCCGCTCGCGTAGATCAGGTCGCCATCGTCATCCCGCACCTCGACGTGGACCCACATACGGCGACCTTCGACGTACCCGGTGGGCAGCTTGTGGCCGCTCACGTTGGTGACCTTGACGTCGAATTGAAGGGTGCCGCCCGGGCCGATCGCCGGCGGCGCCGTGAGCTCGACGTCGGCGGCGCTCTCGAGCATCGCCCCGGCTCGAGCGACGGTGTCGGCGAAGGCGTCTCCATTGTCGATCGTCGACCCGTACTGATCCTCGAGCAGCGCCGGCACCCAGGTGTTTCCGCCCACGAACTCGTGGATCGGCATGTCGCCGCTGCGATCGGTGTTCTGGAAGAGGCAGGCGTAGGAATCGGCCTCGGTCGCGTCCGGCATGTGGCAGTTCTGGCAGGTCCGAGCCGCCGGACCACCGTCTCGGTAGTCGCTCTGGTCCCATTCGTCGTAGGTGCGCTCGATCGGGTAGAGGATCCCGGTGTCGACTCCGGTCTCGTCGATGAGGGTAAGCAGGGGGTTCGTCACGTTGTGGCAGGTGCCGCAGATCTGGGAGCTCCCGTGGTACGGAGAGTCGAGCCACTCGTGGGGCGGCGGATCGGGTCCGCCTTTCGGGTAGTCGTAGGGCCCCCGCCGACAGGGGTCGGAGCCCGAGAGGTTCTCGCACGACTCGTCGTCGATCCAGTACTGGGCGTTCTCGAGGTAGTTGGGGAGCTCGCCCGGCGGCGGGTCGGTCTCGATCATCATCCGATGACAGAGGTGGCAGGTCACCCCTTCGTAGTCATTGGCGGTCGTCTCGTCGAGCTTGCCTTGCAGGGCGCAACCGTCGGCGTCGTCAACGCCGCTCGCCCGCCCTTCGAGCCACGCCTTCGGAGCGTGACAGCGCAGGCAGTATTCGCCGATTCCGGGCAGGTCGTTGTTGGCGACGTCGAGCGCCGCCCAGAAGACGGGGTCGCGGCCGGCGTTGGCCATCATCGAGCCCGACCAGGTGTCGAACTGTTCGATGTCCTGGCGTTCGGCGTGAACGTTCCGGCCTCGACTACGACGGTCCAGCCGAGGAGCGCCGTGGCGCTGGTCAGCAGCCCGGCCGTCCAGGAGGCGAGCGTCGGGCTCGGTCGATCGAATGCCTTCTTGGTCATGGGGTCGTCCGGAAGTCGGGCGCTCGCGCGGCGGGAGGATAGCATCGCCCGGTGCCATCGCCCAATCGAACGGCCGAGTCCGACGGTTCAGCCCAACGGCCCGGTCCAACGAGCCGGTCCAACCGCGCGAGGAGGCAGGTCGCGACGGACCCGACCGCGACGGTTCGGAAGGCGGTGATCTTGGCCGCCGGCGGCGGCCGGCGGATGCGCGTTCCGGCCCCCGGGGTCGCCCTCGCGTCCGACCAGAAGGCCGTGGCCAACGCCGGCCTCAAGGGGCTGATCCCCGTCGCCGGCCGCCCCTTCCTCGACCATTCGGTCGACGCCCTCGAAGAGGCCGGGCTCTCCCACGTCTGCCTGGTGGTGCCGCCGGCGGTCCCTGAGTTCGCGGTCTGGGCGCGATCACGGCGGGACCGAGGAGGTGCGAGCGTCGAGACCGCCGTACAGCCCGAGCCTCTGGGTACGGCCGATGCCGTCCTGGCTGCTGCCTCCTTCGTCGACGGCGAGCCGTTCCTCGTCCTCAACAGCGACAACCTCTATCCGGCGAAGGCGCTGAGCCGGCTGATCGACCTCGCCGAGGGCGGTCTGCTGGCGGTGGAGCGGCTGCGAGCGAGGGCCGATCCCGGCGGCAATCTCGACGACCGGCGCTTGGCCGAGTTTGCAGCCCTCGAAGTCGACTCGCAGGACCGGCTCCTGGCGCTCCGCGAAAAGCCCGGTTGGGAGACCTATCAGGCGCTGCCGGACCCCCTGTTGCTGAGCGTCAACTGCTGGAAGTTCGATCCGAGCATCTTCGAGCACTGCCGGCGAGTCGCCCCGTCGCTGCGTGGCGAGCTGGAGCTGCCGGCCGCCGTCGCGCGAGCGATCGAACACGGTACGCGTTTCCAGGTCGTGAGCAGTCCCGGTGCTGTCCTCGACCTATCGACCCGCCGGGACGTCGTCGCCGTGGAGCGGCGACTCCTTCGGGACTCGCGATGACGATCTGGGCGCCGTTGCGGCAGTGGGCGTCGCTCGCGAGCCTCCGGCCGTTGGCGACGGAGCTCGCCGAGGCTGGGGTGCCGCCGGAGCGACCTGTCGCGGCGTTGCGGGTACCGGGGAGACTCGAGATCTTCGGCAAGCACACCGACTACGCGGGCGGCCGGAGCCTGGTGGCGGCCACCGAGCCGGGGATCACACTGCTCGTCGGGGCTCGCGATGACAGCGGGGTGCGCTGGCTCGACGCCGGCCGCGGAGTCGCGGCCGGATTCGACCTCGCAAGAACCGAAGCGCGTCCCGGCCATTGGTCGAACTACCTTCGGACGGTAGCCCGCCGTTTGGCCCGAGACCTCGGCCCTCTACCGCGCGGCGTCGACGTGGCGATGGCCAGCGACCTGCCTTCGGCGGCCGGTCTCAGCAGCTCGAGCGCCCTGGTGGTCGCCTGCTTTCTCGCCTTGGATGCCGCGGGCGAACTGCGCCAGCGGCTACCCTGGTCGGACGGCGAGGGTGAGCGACTCGCCGACTATCTGGGCGCAGTCGAAGGCGGGCACGGTTTCGAGACTCTCGCCGGCAGCGGTGGCGTCGGCACGTTCGGTGGCAGTGAGGACCACGCCGCTATCCTGGGAAGCCGCAAGGGACGGCTCCGGCATTTGCGGTTCGGACCGCTGCAGGTGGCGGACGAGGTCGAGCTCGATCCGCGCCGCATCTTCGCGATCGGCGTGAGTGGGGTGCACGCCGACAAGACTGGCGAGGCCAGAGAACCGTTCAACCGCTTGGCGACTCTCGCTCGCGAGATCGTCGAGATCTGGCGCTGGAGCGGGGGCGGTGACGAGCCTGATCTCGGTTCGGTCCTCGCCGCGAGCGGAGGAGTCGACCCGGTGATCTCGGCGATCGGGGACGTCGTCGACGACGAGGCGAAGTGCCGGGAGCTGGAGCAGCGCCTCCGCCACTTCGCTCTCGAGAGCGAGGTCTTGGTGCCGGCGGCGACCGCGGCGTTCGGCGCCGACGATGTCGAGACTCTCGGGCGATTGAGCGCCGAGTCCCAACGGCGAGCCGAGGAGTGGCTCGGCAATCAGACCGTCGAGACGGCGGCGTTGGTGAAGCTGGCGCGCCATCAAGGGGCGGCGGCGGCCACCGCCTTCGGTGGCGGATTCGGGGGCGCGGTGTGGGCGTTGGTCGAGCGCTCGCGTGCCGAGCAGTTCCTCCGGCGCTGGGAGGCGGCCTACCGCGAAGCCTGTCCCGTCGCCGCGGAGGCTGGCAGTTTCCTCTTGACCGGAGCGGGAGGCGGCGCCGCCTGGCTCGAACCGGAAACGGGGGAGAGCGGTCGATGAGGCTGGCTGGCGTCGATCTCGCGGTGATCGCGGGCTATTTCGCGCTGACCCTCGTCGTCGGCGTTTGGGCCGCGCGCCGAGCCGGGCGCAGTCCGGGCGAGTTCTTCCTGTCGGGCCGCTCGATGCCGTGGTGGCTGCTCGGCATCTCGATGGTGGCGACGACGTTCTCGACCGACACCCCCAACCTCGTCGCCGACATCACGCGGCGTCACGGGGTCGCGGGCAACTGGGTCTGGTGGGCGTTCCTCCTGACCGGCATGCTGACCGTGTTCGTGTACGCCGCGCTCTGGCGGCGAAGCGGCGTGGTCACCGACCTCGAGTTCTACGAGCTGCGCTACAGCGGCCGCCCGGCGGCCTTCCTGCGCGGCTTTCGGGCGATCTATCTCGGGGTCTTCTTCAACGTCATGGTGATGGCGATCGTGACCCTGGCGGCGATCAAGATCGGCGGCGTGCTCTTCGGGTTGTCGCCGGTGGCGACGGTCACGGTGGCGGGCTCGGTGACGGTGCTGCTGAGCGCCGCCGGCGGTCTGCGCTCGGTGATCCTCACTGGTGCCCAGCTGGAGTGACCCGGCGGCCTTCGTGCCGCTGTTTCTCGTGCCGCTGGCGGTGCAGTGGTGGGCCGCCTGGTATCCCGGTGCGGAGCCCGGCGGTGGCGGCTACGTCGCCCAACGCATGCTGGCGGCGCGCGACGAGCGCCACGCGGTCGCCGCGACCCTGCTCTTCAACGCCGCCCACTACGCCCTGCGACCGTGGCCGTGGATTCTCGTCGCACTCGCTTCGCTGGTCGTCTTCCCCGACGTCGACGCTCTCGCCCGCGCCTTTCCCGAGGTCGACGGCTCGGTTCTCGGGCACGACCTGGCCTATCCGGCGATGTTGACCTTCCTTCCTGCGGGCTGGCTCGGTCTGGTCGTCGGTTCGCTGGCCGCAGCCTACATGTCGACGATCTCCACCCACCTCAACTGGGGCGCTTCGTACCTGACTCATGACGCCTATCGCCGCTTCGTCAGGCCGGCAGCTGGCGACCGCGAGCTGGTGGCGGTCGGCCGAGTGGCGACGGTCGGGCTGATGATCGCCGCCGCGACTCTGGCTCTGGCGCTCGAGACCGCGCTGCAAGCGTTCCAGATCCTGCTCCAGATCGGTGCCGGGACCGGTCTGCTCTTCATTCTCCGCTGGTTCTGGTGGCGGATCAGCGCCTGGAGCGAGATCGCCGGCATGGCGATCTCGTTTGCCGTGGCCCTCGGCTTCGCGATCGTCGACTTCCGATGGGAAGCGTGGCAACAGCTGCTGGTCGGAGTCGCGATCACCACGATCGGCTGGCTCGCGGCCACTTGGATGACGGCGCCGACCGATGCCGAGACCCTCGCACGGTTCCATCGGCGCGTCCGCCCCGGTGGGCCGGGGTGGCGGAGGTTCGGTGGGGAAGCGACGTCGAGTCACTGGCCGGTGCGAGCAGGCTTGATTTGTATGCTGTGGGGGTCGCTCGCGGTCTACGGCGGACTCTTTGCAACCGGTTACTGGCTCTACGGCCGCTCCGGACCTGGCCTCGGGTGGAGCGCGGTTGCAGTGGCGTCCACAATAGCTCTCGTCCGGTCTTGGCGTAGGCTGGAGGCTGCAACCACGAGGAGAGGAAGCGATGTCTGACAAAACGAGTCGTCGAGATTTCTTGACCCGAGCCGCCGGAGCCGGGGTCGGGCTGATGGTGGCGAAGGAGGCGACGGCGGGTGGTCGTAAGGGTAAGGCGGTGTCGAGCTACCGCCCTGCGGAGGGGTTCGCGGCTCCGCCGCTCGATGTCATCCGGATGGCGTTCGTGGGCGTCGGGCTCCAAGGTGGCAGCCACGTCCGGAACTTCCTGAAGATCCCCGGCGTCGAGATCGTCGCGATCTGCGACGTCGACGGACCCCGCGCCTCGGAGGTCGGCCATTGGGTCATCGAGGCCGGTCAGCCGGCGCCCGACCTCTATACCCGCGGTGAGGAGGATTACAGGCGGCTCTGTGAGCGCACCGACGTCGATCTCGTCTTCAACGCGACGCCGTGGCGCTGGCACGTCCCGGTCGGCGTCGAGGCGATGGGCAGCGGCAAGCACGCGGCGGTCGAGGTGCCGGCCGCCTACACAGTCGATGACTGCTGGCTGCTGGTCGAGACCGCGGAGCGCACCAGGCGCCACTGCGTGATGATGGAGAACTGCAACTACGGCCGGTCGGAGTTGATGGTGCTCAACATGGTGCGCCAAGGGCTGTTCGGCGAGCTGCTGCACGGCGAGGGCGCCTACATCCACGATCTCCGGGCGATCAAGTTCTCCGATGCGAACGAGGGCCTGTGGCGCCTCCGGCACTCGGTCCGGCGCAACGGCAATCTCTATCCCACCCACGGGCTCGGGCCGGTCGCGCAGTGCATGGACATCAATCGTGGCGACCAGTTCGACTTCCTGACCTCGATGAGCTCGAACGCCCGCGGCCTCGAGCTCTACGCCCGCGAGAACCTCGAGCCGGGAGACTTGCGGCGTCGCAGCTACGCGCTCGGCGACATGAACACGAGTCTCATTCGCACCAAGAAGGGCCGGACGATCATGCTCCAGCACGACACGACGACGCCGCGGCCGTACAGCCGTATCAACCTCATCCAGGGCACTCGCGGATGCTTCACCGGCTACCCCGACCGCGTCCATATCGAGGGGCGTGGCGGAGGGCACGGCTGGGAGGAGGGCGACGCCTATCGCGACGAATTCGAGCATCCGCTCTGGCGCAAGCTCGAAGCCGAGGCCGAAGGCGCCGGGCATGGCGGCATGGACTATCTCGAGGACTACCGGTTGATCGAGTGTCTGTTGAACGGTGAACCGACCGACATGGACGTCTATGACGCCGCCGCGCTTTCGGCGGTCATCGAGGTGAGCGAAAAGTCGGTGGCGAACCGCTCCAAGCCGGTCGGTCTTCCCGACTTCACCCGCGGGCACTGGGAACGAAACCGGCCGCTTGGCATCGTCGGGTAGAGGGATGGGAGAGAAGGGATTCTCGCGGACTCCACCGACGGTCGCCGTCGTTGGAGCGGGCGCGGTGGGGAGCTTCTTCGGAGCGATGCTGGCGAGGGCCGGCACTCCTGTAACGCTGATCGGCCGGAAGGGGTCGAGCAGCCCCCATCTCGGCGCCGTCGCGCAGCGAGGAGTGACGATCGATGGCGTGGACGTTCAGGAAAGGGTGAAGGTCGCGGTCAGCCGAACGGCCGGCGACGTGGCCGGGGCGGATCTGGTGCTGTTCGCGGTCAAGACTCCGGACACGGAGACGGCGGCCCGCTCTCTCGCCCCCCACCTCGGCCCAAGGACGATCGTCGTGAGCTTGCAGAACGGGATCGAGAACGTCGAGAGAATGGCCACCGCCGGCGTTCGGGCGCTGCCGGCCGTCGTCTTTGTCGCCGCCGAGATCGAGCGCCCGGGTACGGTCCGGCACCGGGGAAGGGGCGACCTGATCTTGAGCTCGGAAGACGACCGCCGCGAGGTCGAGGCTGTCGCGAGACTGTTCGAGGAGGCCGGCGTGCCGTGCCCGATCTCGGAAGATTTTGCCCGCGCGCAGTGGACCAAGCTCATCATCAACGCGATGGCCAACGCGATCAGCGCGCTCGCCGGAGTCCCCTACCGCGCTCTCGCCGAGTACGAGCCGACCTGGAATCTCGCGGTCACGGCCGCTCACGAGGGCGTTGCGGTGGCCCGGCGTAGGGGTGTCGATGTCGACGTGGCGGAGGTCATCGAAACGGCTCGTGCGATCGCCTTCTCGGTCGGCGATGCCACCTCTTCGACGGAGCAGGATCTCGCTCGGGGCAGACCTACCGAGATCCAGGCTCTCAACGGTGTCCTCTCACGTCTGGGCGCGGAGCTCGGGGTGGCGACTCCGACGCACGACGCCCTCACCGCCCTGGTCGGCCTTCGCGAGCAGTAGCGGGATCGGCCAGGAAGCGCGAGCGGCGCGAAGCGCACCCTAGTTCACGGTCTCTTCCCAGGAGGTCGTGTCACCGCTTTCGAAGCCGTCGGCGAAGATGACGTTGCCTGCGCAGTCGTCGAAGGCGGCGCTGCCGATGAACGTCCCCCAGTTGCGGCTCGACACCAAGCCGGACTTGGAGTACTCCCCGAGGTACCAGAAGGTGCGACCGTCCGGATCGATCGTCATCCCGGTGTAGTCGCCCCAACGACTCGGGCCTCCGAAGGTGACTTCCCCCGCCTTCATCTCGAGCGATCCCTGAACGGTTCCGACGGGATCTCCCGCCTCCCGCCCGGCGATGCCGACCCCCGGGAAGCTGGTCGAGTTGCTCTGGGAGAATCCGAGCATCAGGTCGCCGCACCCGTTGACCGCGAGATCGGGGAAGAAGCGATACTGGTCGTCGGTGCCGAAGACGCCGGCATCGGCCAAGGAAGCGGTCGCGAGGTCGATCTTGGCCCACTGGATGCAGCTGACGGTCCCGCCGCCGGGATTGCACGAGACCGGGCTGACGGCGTAGCCGAAACCGTCGCGGTACTCGAAGTCGAGTGAGCGAGCGTCGTTGCTGGTGATGTTGCCGCCGCCGGATTGAGGGTTGGAAACCGGGAATCCGACGGCGACGCCGTGGAATCCCGGGAGGTCGAGCGTCGTGACGTCGGTAAAGACATTGGCGCCGAAAGGATCTTCCCAGGAGAAGAGCCCGAAGGTCGACGGGTTGCCGAAGCCGCCGCGGCTGGTGAAGATGTAGTGGGGGCCGCTCGCCGGGAATGGCGCGTGGAGGTTGAGCGGCTGAGGTGTCGCGTTGGAGCCGAGGTTCACGGTGACCGATCCGGCCGACCCTCCCGCGTACATCGCCGCCTTGTCGAAGGCGAAGACCCGACCGCTGCCACCGCCGAACATGTTGGCCCCGACGTAGATCGCGTCGCGACCGACTCCCGCGTGCGGGTAGTCGAAGTCCTGGCCGCCGACGTCGACGTCGAAGGCGTAGAAGTTGAAGCTGCCCGTCGGGTCGCCGGTCTGGGTGACAGCCACGCAGTACTCGCTGCTATTGCCATCGGCCGCGATGATGAACCGATCCTCCGATTCGTCGTAGAGCGCGTTGGGATCGAAGGCGAAGACAGTGCAGCCGAGGCCGAGAGCGCTGAAGAAGGTCTCCAGAGGGATCGGCCCGCCGGTGAGCGACGTCCCCGTCTTGTCGTAGATCTCGAGCGAGGCGTTGACGACGGCGATGATGTGATCGGGGCCCACCGCCAGCTCCGGATCGGGGGGGTTGAGAGTGCCGCTGGCACAACATTCGTCGATGTCGATGCTGTCGAAGCCCGGCCCCAGCGTGAAGTTGATCCCTTCGGTCGCGCTCCCCGGTGAGATCCGACCGCTCACCGGCAGCGCCAGCGCTTCCCGCTGGAGTCTCGCGATCTCTTCATCGGAGAGGCCGGACTCGATCCGGCGGTCGAGCTCACCCTCTCGAGCAGGTCTCAGTTCGCTCGCCAGGTCGCTTAGGCGGGCGGTGCGTCCCGTGACATTGGGGAGGGCGACCGGAGTCAGCGGCGCGGCGGCCGGTTCTGGTGCGCGGTCGATCGTGTCGAGTTGAGTGGCGAACCATACGCAACCACCGAGCAGGCCTAGGGTCATCAGTTTCTTCACGTGGAAAGCTCCTTGGGCTGGATCGAGACCGCCGGCCAAGGTCGACCGCCGCGATTCTGTCTTGCGGAGGGTACACTCCCCCGATGCAGATCGCTCGACGGGTCGGCCGCTCGACGATCTTGCTCGCACCCCTCGTTCTGGCGGCTCCACCCGCGCCGACCGAGGAGTCGGTCGCCAAGATGAAGGGCGTCAGCTGGGTCGCGGGCGCCGAGATCGAGGCAGCCGACCTCGACGCGCTCGTGGCCGTGGGAGCCGACTGGATCGTTCAGACGCCGTTCGGCTGGCAGGAGCGCATCGACTCGACGGAAGTGGCGCTGGTAACCGACGGCCGGGTCTACTGGGGAGAGCGGGACATCGGCCTCGAGGTGACGACCCGGCTCGCCGCCCGGCGGGGGATCCAGACCTTGCTCAAGCCCCATCTGTGGCTCCGGCGCTCCGAAGACGGCGCCTGGCGAGGCCAGATCGCGATGAACGGCGAGAGCGAGTGGCAGGCGTGGTTCGGTAGCTACCGGCGGTTCATCCTCCACTACGCCGAGCTGGCGGAACGGCTCGAGATCCCGATGCTGGCGATCGGCACCGAGCTCCACGTCACCGCCGTGCAGCGGCCGGAAGACTGGCGCAGTCTGATCTCCGAGGTGCGAAAGGTCTATTCGGGCAAGCTCACCTACTCGGCGAACTGGTATCGCGAGTTCGAGGAGGTTCCGTTCTGGGATGCCCTCGACGCGATCGGCATCCAGGCCTACTTTCCGCTCGCCTCCCACCCGCGGCCTTCCCGCGAGACCCTGACCGCGACTTGGAAGCGGCACCTCGCGGCGATCGAAACGGTCGCGAAGCGGCTCGGCAAGCCGGTGATCTTCACCGAGATCGGCTATCGCTCGACCGCCGATGCCGCCATCGAGCCATGGACGTGGCCCCAAGATGTCAGCGGCGCCGAGGTCGATCTCGACACTCAGGCTCGTTGCTACGAGGCGTTCTTCGCGACCGCCTGGCGGCAACCGTGGCTCGCCGGAGCCTTCATCTGGAAGTGGTATCCGAGCGCCGACGGACCGCGCCACGCATTCGATTTCTCGCCCCAGGGCAAGCCGGCGGAACGAGTCCTCGCTGCGCACTATCGAGACTGAGCGGCGACTCTCGAGAGTCGCTCGCGTCTCGGATCCGTGGCCGATCCTGGCCCCTTGGTGCTGTAACGAAGCGCTGACCCGGTCGCCTACCTCCCTGTTGCCCGAGAGAATCTCGGACCACTGGATCTTCCGTTGGGTAGGAGGAGGCGACGATGAGCAAGCGAGTTTGGGTGGCGACACTGTGGGTTGTGAGTACTCTCGTCTGGGTGGGCTGCGCCCGCTTCGTCGGATCGCAAGCAACGACCGGGCTGGCCGAGGGAGACATTCGATTCGAGTCTCAGTCGGCCGCCGTGACCAACTACTTGAACGGCCATCCGGTGGGAGAGGACCCGGGGAGCTCGGTTGCCCTCTACCCCCCGGCGGACGCCTTCGGCGCTCAGACGACCTCTTACGTCGTCACCGGTGCCGCGGACCCGGTGGCCAACTACACGATGACCCCGGTGATCGACGACACGGACGTCTTCAACGCGGAGGTTTCGTCGATAGGATTCTCCGGCGTCGGCGCCTACCGGGCGTTCTACCGCTTCGCTTCGCGCTTCGGGAGCTCGCCGGCGGTCGAGAGCTGCGGTCCAGTGACTCAGACGGGCAGCACCTGCGACATCGGCGAATGCGCCGGCCTGATCCACGCGACGGTGAGGCTGGTAGGCGATGGAGAAGCGCTCGACGCGCTCGATACCACTCATCCGATCGCTTGTGGCGTGGTGGCGACCGTCAACGAAGGGCCCGGAGCTCCGCTCTTCTCGGAGCAGTCGGGAGCCGGCGACGGAGCGCTGCGGGACGTGCTGGTGAACGGTGGACTGGCCATCTCCTTTCTCGCCCGCGCGCTCGGCGCGGCACAGCCTCTCGCGGTGGGTGCCGGCTGTCTGGCGAAGCCGGTCGAAGGGGAGGAGCGGTTTCCGCTCGACTCCGAGACCGGGCTGACCGAGTTTGCCGTCGAGATTCCCGCGCCGGCGGTGCTGGCCTGCGGCGGCGAGGTCTCGGTGAACTTCGACGTTCCGGTCGAGTTCAAGGCAGGCAATGTCACCGGGCTCTTCGACATCAGCGGTGAAGACGAGACGGCGACCCAAGTTCGCTACGAGGTGACGAGCGCCTTTTCGACGTCGCCCGCACCGGTACCTGCCGATGACGTCCCCAGCGTGCCGTGGGAGCTCGAGTCGGTCCTCGTCGGGGAGCATTCACTCTTCGCTCAGGCCAGAGTCGCGGGCGACCGGAAGATGCTCCGGCTGCCGTACACCCGGGGGGCCAACGAACTGGTCTCGGTGCAGCAGGGCGCGACGACGGACCTCGGATCTCGCTTCGTGGCGTTGCCGCACCGGCTGTCCGGCGACTTCCAGCTCTACGACCCGGCGGGCCTGACGGAGATCGAGTTCCTTCAGAACGGGGACTTCACCGCCTTCGACCAGAAGACGACGGCCTACATGCAGGCCGAGGGAGACGCGCTGCAGGTCGTCGGTGGCGGCGACGGAGTCGGAGGGCGTTCCCGCACTGTCTTCGAAGGTGCCTACGACGCCGCTCTCAACCGCAGCGACCTCGACTATGAGCTCCTGATCGGGGGACTCTCACCGGTCGACGGCGCGCTGGATGGCACGTCTGCGTCGACGACCCCCTGGCGGGTGAACCGGTCGTTCTTCCGATTCGTCTCTCCCGACGGCAACCACCAGAACATCTTCGTCGATCCACGCGCCGATCTCTCCTACCACGCGGCGCCGGGGGGTGAGGACTCGGTACCGACGCAGCAGATCTGCTTCGGCCA
>CALZKB010000132.1 GCA_945787575.1 Thermoanaerobaculia bacterium
TCAAGGAGGAGTTCGAGCTTTCGGAGCTGAAGGAAGAGTTCGAGCTCTCGGAGCTCAAAGAGGAGTTCGAGCTCTCGGAGCTCAAGGAAGAGTTCGAGCTTTCGGAGCTGAAAGAGGAGTTCGAGCTCGGAGAGCTGAAAGAGGAGTTCGAGCTCGAGGAGCTCAAAGAGGAATTCGAGCTCTCGGAGCTCAAGGAGGAGTTCGAGCTTTCGGAGCTGAAGGAAGAGTTCGAGCTCTCGGAGCTCAAGGAGGAGTTCGAGCTCGGTGAGCTGAAGGAGGAGTTCGAGCTCAGCGAGTTGAAGGAGGAGTTTGAGCTCAGCGAGCTGAAGGAAGAGTTCGAGCTCGGCGAGCTGAAGGAAGAGTTTGAGATCCCCGAGTTGAAGGAGGAGTTCGAGCTCGGTGAGATGAAGGAGGAGTTCGAGCTCGAGGAGCTCAGAGACCACTACGAGCTGGTCGAGCTCAAGGAGGAGTACGAGCTGATCGAGCTCAAGAACGTCGACTTCACGGCGCAGGAGCTCCACGGCGTCGACTTCACGGTGGCGGAGCTCAACCACGACGGTCAGTTCACCGCACAGGAGCTGAACGACGAGGGCTTCACGGCGGCACAGATGCTCGAGGGCGAGTACACGTCTCAGGAGTGTCAGGACGGTGGGTACACGGCGACTGACATGCTCGAAGGCGACTGGGCTACCGAGCTTATGCACGGCGTTTACAGCGCAGTCGAGCTGTTGGAGGCGAACTGGCCGACGGATTTGGTGCACGGGATCTACGAAGCGACGGAGCTGCTGGAGGCGAACTGGCCGACGGATCTGCTGCACGGGATCTTCCCGGCGGCCGAGCTGTTGGAGGCGAACTGGCCGACGGATCTGGTGCACGGGATCTACGAAGCGACGGAGCTGCTGGAGGCGAGCTGGCCGACGGATCTGCTTCACGGGATCTTCCCGGCGGCCGAGCTGTTGGAGGCCGACTGGCCGACGGATCTGCTTCACGGGATCTTCCCGGCGGCCGAGCTGTTGGATGCCAACTGGCCGACAGAGCTGGTGCACGGGATTTACGAAGCGACGGAGCTGCTGGAGGCGAGCTGGCCGACGGATCTGCTTCACGGGATCTTCCCGGCGGCCGAGCTCTTGGATGCCAACTGGCCGACGGATCTGATGCACGGGATCTTCGATGCGGCCGAGATGTTGGACGCCAACTGGCCTGTCGATCTCCTTCACGGGATCTTCCCGGCGGACGAACTGAACGCCGGCGGCTGGCTGGCCGAGCAACTCCACGGCATCTTCGAACCGGATGAGGTGAAGACCGGCTATTCGCCGGAAGAGGTCGAAGGGGTCTACGCGATGGAGGAGTTCTTCGGTCCCGAGGTCACCGAAGCGGTCAGCGGGGTCAGCGACTTCGGCGCCAAGATCACCTCGGGGATCAGTCGGATTGCCGAGATGGTCGCCGCCGCCGCCGCGGTCCAAAGCGACGTCCAATCCGCCGGCGATCAGGTCAAGGCGCAGTTCGACCAGTTCGACCAGACGATCGCCGAGGCCGAGCAGACGATCGCCGAGCAGACCTCTGCCATCGAAGAGAAGTTCCAGGAGCTCGACAGCAAGCTCTCGGACTTGGATGGCGGCGTCTCGGATGGGCTCGAAGAGATGCAGAACGAGCTCAACGAGGTCGAGGTGATGAGCAACGAGATGCTCTCCACCGTGCAGTCGCAGTACGAAAACTGCAAGGGGGACCTCGAGGCGCTCTCCCAGCAGTGCGTCGACTACCAGAACACCACGACCAGCGAGGTCCAGGCGAAGCAGGAGCAGATCGAACAGTTCCAGGGGGAGATCGAGTCGGTCGAGAACGACTTCAACGACAAGAAGGACCAGCTCGTCGACAACTACAACGGCCTCCAGGACAACCTCGTCGGCAAGCTGTCGAACGTGCAGTCCGAGTTCGGCTCGCTGATGACGTCGGCGACCTCGAGCGTCACCTCGCTGACCGGCTTTCTCGACAGCACCAGCTCCGAGAAGGTCGGCAACATGCGCGATCTGATGCTCGAGACCCTGGTCAGCGCGCTGACCGATCAAGCCGGCGCGCTCGGCGACGCCCTCTCGTTCCTCGAGGGCGTCGGCAGCGCCGGTCAGGACCTGATGGACGGAGCCGCGGGCGATGTCCTCGACTCGATCGAGGGCGTCATGGAAGTGATCAAAGTCATCGAACCGGTCCTCACCATGGTCGAATCGGTGTTGGGCTAATAGTCACCGGAACTGAGGAGAACTCAAGATGTCGGAAGTACTAGATTTCGGAACAGCCTTCGACGAGGCGGCTCAGACGGTGAACGATCTGATCGCCACGATGGCGGAGCACGCCAACGCGGTGGACGAGCAGACTTCGGCGATCGAGCAGGGCAATCAGACGCTCGAGCAATCCAAGGACCAGGCGCAGCAGATGCTGCAGGGCCTGGCCGACGAGGTCGGCACGCAGAGCGATCAGACGACTTCCCTGAAAGACGATTTTCAGGGGGCGGTCGATTCGCTGCAGTCGGCGTCCGACACCGGAGCGCAGAGCATCGAGGGGTTCAAGGATGCCGTCGGCGAAGCGCACAGCGAGATGTCCGACGCCGTCAGCGACACCGTCGACGAAGCCAACCAGCTGTACGAAGAGGTGCAGTCTGCCGTCACGACCGCCATCGACTCCACGAGTCAGACGGCGGGTCAGATGACCGAGACTGCCGACCTCACCATGCAGACTCTAGGCGAGGTCGAGTCTTCGGTCACCGAGCTGACCGGGCGCATCACCGACCTGGGCAGCGACACCGTCAGCAAGGCGCTCGACCTCGGCGGCAAGATCACCGACGACGTCACGTCTCGTTTCGAGGGTCTCTTCGGTGACGTCACCGGTTCCCTGACCAATGATTTCTTGAACCAGGCGTCCGACGGCTTCGAAGGCCTGACCGGCAACCTGACCAACCTGTACGACAACTTCGAGGAGGTCGTCAACGGGCTGGGTGACGACGTGATCAACCGCCTCGGCGAGGTGTTCACGAACACGATCGAGCACGCGGCGGATCAGGCGGCAACCAAGCTCGAGGAGGAGTTCAAGACGCTGGTCAACGAGGCGATCGAGTTTCTCGTCTCGGAAGTTGCCTCGAATCTCGCCATGGCGGGGGTCGGATCGGCAACTACGGCTGCCCTCGGCCCCGCGGTACCGGTCATCGCTGCGGCCAAGATCGCGGTGCAACCGATCAAGATCGCCCTCGACTTGTTGAGAAGTCTCGGACTCTAAGGGCGAGATTCGGAAAGGACATAGATCATGCGAGATCTCATACAGCAAATCTTCGACGTCTCACCCAACGCGACGCCTCTCCTGGAGCAGATCAACCAGGAGTCCGAGGCTCTCGTCGGAGTGGTTTCGTCCCTGCAGGACACGGTCACCGAGCAGCAGTCGAGCCTGTCGTCGCTCGGCTCCCAGATCCAGAGCCAGATGTCGAGCCTTCAGTCGAAGGTCGCCGACCAGCAGTCGATGGTGGAGAGCGAGGTGGCGGACTGCGACTCGAAGGTGGAGGAGCTCAAACGCGGTATCGAGGAGATCAAGGAGGGCGTCGTCGGTGCTCTCGAGACCGCTCAGCAACAGATGGACGACTTCCGTGGCCACGTGGATACCGGCCGCGAGATGATCGAGGGGGCCAACGAAGCGGCGCAGGCGGTGATCGGACAGGTTCACGACCACGTCCAGGCGGGCCGTGAGGCGCTCCATGCGGCCACCGATTTCGCCAACGAGCAGATCGACGGCTTCCAGGGCAAGATCGACGAGACGATGGAGTTCACCGAATCGATGGCGACCAACCTGCTCGATCAGATGGAGACCGGCATCCAAGACACCGGCGCCAAGGTCGAGGAGATGGTCGGCATGTCCTTCGAGGAGATGGGGAGCGCCTTCACCTCGGGGATGGAGCTCGTCCAGGGCAACGTCATCCAAGCGGGTGTCGACTCGGTCCTCGACGACCTCCAGGCCCAGATCGAACAGCAGGCCAATCAGCTGATCGACCAGATCGTCGACGAGCTGGTCGGTGCTCTCGGCCAGGTGCGGGAGAGCATCTTCGGCAAGGCCGAGGAAGCCGGCATCGAGCGCCAGGCCACGGAGGCCATTCTCGACGCTCTCGAACAGATCCTCAGTCCGCTATTCAACGCCGTCGACCACATCAAGGGCATGGCCGCGATGGTCGGCATCGACATCTAGAGACCTGACGCCGGAAGAGCACGAAGGAGAACTCAATGAGCATTCTAGAAGCGGTTCAAGAAGCCATCTCGCAGGTCGAGGGTGATCTCACGAGTGAGGCGGAAGGCCTCGTCAGCGAGCTGCAGGACACGGCGACCCAGGTTCAGGACGTCCAGTCGCAGGTCGACGAGGCGTGGCAAGACCTCAGCGCAAAAGGGGAGGCGATGGTCAGCCAGGCGCAGGAGGCCGAAGGGCAGATCCAGCAGGCCGGTGACGAGCTGGCCAGCCGCGCGTCGGAGATCCGCTCGAACGTCGATGACGCGGTCGAGCAGGGCAACAGCTTCTTCGAGTCGGCGCGCACCGTCGTCGAGACCCTCGACCAGGGGGTGCAAGAACTGGTTCCCGACTGCGACGACGTCATGGCGCAGGTCGACGAAACGGTAAACACCCTGGCGGACGAGATTCAGAGCCTCGACCAGGCGCTGGAGCAGACCCGTGCCATCACCGACGAGCACCTGCACGCCCCGTTTCAAGGACTGGTCGAAGACGTCAAGAACGAGATCTTCAACCGGGCGAGCGAGCTCGGCGGCTACGTCGACAACGACTTTCTGACCAGCGTCACCGACCAGATCTCGGAGTTCAAGGGGCATGTCGACGAGGTAGTGACGACGGCCTCGGACAAGCTCGAAGAGGTGCGCAGCACCGCGGAGAGCGAGGGCGGTAGTGCCATGGACCAGATGGGATCGATGTTCGGAGACCAGTTCGGTCAGCTGATCGGCACCGTCGAGACGATCGGTAATTTCATGACCCAGGTCGGCGATCTGATGACCACCGTCGGCGACACGGTCGGGACGACGACCGCGCTGATGAGCGCGGGTGCGGCCACGACTGCGGTCGGAGCCAAGTCGGCGATCGGGGTCATCGAGGACATCGTCGAGATCTTCGAGAGCGTCGTCTAGGCTCTCCGGGAGGCCAGGTCCTGGTAGGATACTCGGACACAGACTGACTTCTCACGAGGACCTTCCGATGAGATCTGGCACGAAGTACTCGAAGGCGCTGCCGATCGTCGCTGCTCTCCTTTTGGTTTGCGCGATTCCAGCGTGGAGCCAGACTTCGCCTCCACCCAAGCCGAAGCCTGGCTCGCCAACGGAGGACAAGAAGCCTCCCCCCAAGCCGAAGATGGTGGGGCCGGCGCCGGTGTACACGCCGCCGCCCAAGCTGATCCTCTCCTCGGACATGGACTGCAACGTCGAGCTCGACGGCACCGCGCTATTGACCCTCAAGAAGGACGTCGTCGAAGAGGTCAAGATCAAGCCCGGTGAGCACCTGCTCCAGGCGTTTCCGATCGGGGTGGAGGGCGGTCCGACCTGGAAGCAACCGGTCAAGGCGCCCGATACCGGGACCGTCGTCGCGACGATCCAGCTGCGTGAGCTGGTCGCCGATTGGGAAGAGGAGATGCAGAACGTCGACCGCTTCTCGGAACGCGGCAAGGTGATCGTCGACAACGACACCCAGCTGCTGTGGACGCGATCGGTGTCGCCGGAGATGAGGTGGAGCGATGCCGTCGGCTACTGCCAAAGGCAGAAGATCGACGGTATCGGCGGCTGGGCCCTTCCAACCTTGGACGACCTCTCGAAGCTGCACTATCCCGATCACCCTTCCCCCCGTCAGGAGACTGGGCGGGGCGAGTCGACCTGGGGTCTCCTCGGGCCCCGCAAGGGCGAGATGCAGGTGCTGCCGCGGCTGATCTTCGAGCCGTTCGACCACAACTCGGTCTCTTCGATCTGGGTCAAGGGCACCGACGATCGCGTGAGCTGCAGCTTTCTCGGCGAGTTCAACTGCAGCATCGAGAAGAAGAAGCACCAGGCTGCGGTGTTCTGCGTGCGGCCCTACGCCGGCGGGGCGGGCTGATGAGCGAAGATGCCGGCCTCCCGAAGATCACGATGATGATCTCGGCGGTAGCGATCGCCTTCGCGGGCATTCTCGCCTTCCTCATCCTGAAGTGGACGGACTCGAACGCCGCCGCCACCGAGGCGCGCTTGATGATCGAAGAGCTCGGGACCGCCGAAGACGAAGTGAGCGCCATTCTGAACGAAGTCGAGGGACGGCTCGCCGGGCTGGAAGAGAGGTCCAACGTCCTGATCAAGGGCAAGCTCTCGGTTTGCAACCTCTCGACCGAGCCGGTGTCGGTCTCGTTGCTCGCCGCGACCCACCTGAACGATCAGGGAGCGTTCGAGACTTTCAACAGCGAGACGCTGGGAAAGGGGCTATGGAGAATCGGCCCGGGCGAGACCCAGGCGCTCACCTACGCGCAAGGGGCGGTGACCTGGGACGGTGACGTTTCCTACTACGCGATGTGGCTGATGGCCGGCGGGCAGGAGTACCCGTACGCCGGCACCTGGCCGGCGGACGAGGAATTCTGCATCCGGTGGACGGGGGTCTAGGGTGAGCCCGTCGAAGTTCGCGTTCGACCGCGGCGGGACGCCGGTGGAGCTCCTGCCGGGCGAGATTCGAATCGGCAGCGACGTCGACTGTTCGATCCGGGTCGAAGGGGAGAAGGTGGAGCCGCTCCAGGCCGTCGTCGTAGTCGACGAATCGGGCGCCGTGCTTCATGGCCGGGGCTCCAAGGAAGATATCCGGATCAACGGAATGCCGTCGCGGGTTGCCGAGCTCAACTCGGGGGACAAGGTCCGATTCGGCGATCTGGAGCTGACCTTGAGCTCGTCCGCGGAGGGACAAGTCCTGTCGGGACCGAGCGGTTCCTACAACTTGAAGTCCGGTGAGAACGGCGTCGGACGGACGCCCGAGGGGGCTCTCGTTCTCAATGACGCCTCCGTCAGTCGAGAGCACGCCCTGGTCGTCGTCCTTCCGGGGCTCCGCGTTCTCGTCCGCGACCTGCACTCGTCGAACGGCACCTTCGTCAACGACCGGCGGCTCGGGGAGGTTCCTCTCAAGACCGGCGACACGGTCGAGATCGGTCCTGAGAAACTGGTCTTCGTCGAGGCGAAGTTGCCAGGGGCGCCGGCGACGCCGGCGCCTGCCGCCGGCTCGTCCCCGCTCGAGTTCAAGCTGTTGGTCGGCACCGAGGTGCGGCCACTGAGCCCCGGGACGGTGACCATCGGCCGCTCCCCGGACCGCGATATCCCGTTGAAGGACAACGAGGTCAGCGGCAGCCACGCGGAGCTCACGGTGGGGACCCACGAAGTGAGACTGCGGGACGTCGGCTCGAGCAACGGAACGCGAGTCAACGGCAACCCGATCTCGTCGGAAGTGGTGCTCAAGGACACCGATACCATCACCGTCGGGAGTACCGATCTGATGTTCATGGCGCCGTCGGTGGGCGGGGGTTTCGACAAGACGGTGCTCTCGGGCTCGGCGCCCGACCTGGGCAAGACGGTGGTGTCGGCCGCACCGCCGGCGGGAGTGAGCCCCGCCCTCGCCGCCCTGGACCTCGAGCCAGGGGCCAGTCAAGAGGTCATTCAGCGCAAGTTCAGGGAGCTCTTCTCGGACTATCAGGTCCGGCTCACCAACGCCCCGACCCCGGAGCTCAAGAACAGGTACCAAGCGAAGATCGACGAGCTTCAGATGGCTCGTGACGAGCTGATCGCGCCGGCCTCGGCGGGTGGCGGCATGGATCTGCCGTCGGCCGAGCCGGTTCATGAATCGTCGGCTCCGGAGCCGGTTCCGCATGCGCCCGTCGAGGTGTCGGAGATCCCCTCCGAGCCCCAAGAGCCCAAAAAGAAGCGGGCCGCGGCCAAGGAGAAGCGCGCCGCCAAGAAGGAGAAGAAGAAGGCCGCCGCCGCGAGCGGGGAGGGCGGCCTGCCGAAGTCGGCCGTGATCATGATCGTGATCAGTGTCGTCGCGGTGCTGCTGAGCGTGGTCGTGGCGTCTTTCGCGAAGAAAGCGATCGCCGCCGCGGACGGCGTTCAGGCGAAGCTCGCCGCGAAACAGGCGGGGATCGTCGCGATGCAGGAGCGCATCCCGGAGGCGGAAGCGATGGTCACCTCACTCCAAGAGGGGAGGGTCGCGCTTCTCGAGAATGCCGAGTTCAAGATCTGCAATCTGTCCTCAGGCAGCATTTGGGTGGTGTGGCTGCACTCGACCTACGTCGGGCGGGACGGGCAGTTCCGCAGCTTCGACAGCGCTTTCGAAGACTACGAATCGTGGGAGGTGCCGGCGGGAGGCACGACCAAGTTCAACTACGTGAAGGACGATCGCGTGGTGTGGGACGGCTCGACGGTCTTCTTCTCCCTCCTGATGCAGTACCGCGGCCAGGAGACTTTCCGCTCGGGAGCGTGGAGCGCGATCGGGAGCGACTGTTACAACCTGGCGCTCGACCCGTGATGGAGAACGGGAAGCGGCGTCCGAGGACTACCGTTCGACGCTGGCGGAACGGCCGGACCGGACGATTCAGACGAGGCGCGACAAGCGGTGGCGTCCGTCCAACTTGCGTAGGAGGACCTCCGCGGCCAGGGCCTGGCACGTCGCTGTAACGGACGCCGGGGCTGAACGCCGGTAGGAGATGGGAGGGGACACCATGTTGCGACGATTGCTCGGTTCCTACGGTCCCTTGGCCGTCGTGTTGCTGGCTCTTTGTGGGGCTGCGCCGGTGGCGGCGGAGGAAAGCGGCGACTGGTACTGGCGCGGATACAGCGTCGGCTTCTACTTCGACGTGACGGACGAGGATGTGGGCGAAGGAGACACCGGTATGCCGATGACGGCCGTTTTTACGGTCTCTCTGCCGCTACTGACCCCTGGCCAGGAAGGTTGCATTACGAGGGACTTCACCTACGACACCGTTCCAAAGACTGCCGACGCCGACGTCGACTACGTGTCGAGTTCCGGTGCCTTCACGCTGAGCGACTGTGGAGGCCCCACCGATCCCCCGTCAGAAACTACGGTCCCGGTGCCGATCATCGGGGACCGGATCGATGAATTCGATGAGCAGTTCTTACTGCGGGTGACGGAGGAGTTTGGACAGTCCGTAGACGGCGTCGGAACCATCCTCGACGACGACGACGTGGCGGTGTCCATCGGCGATACCGCACTCCTCGAGGGAGACGCCGGTACCACGGACGCTGTCTTCATGGTGTCGACGGAGGCGTCGGTCGGCTTTCCAATTTTCGTCGATTTCGCCACCGAAGACGATACGGCAACCGCGCCGAGCGACTATCAAATGACGACAGGCACAGTCATCATTCCTGCCGGCGCTTTCGAGACCACGATCGCCATCGCCGTCAACGGCGACACGTTCTTCGAGCCCGATGAGACCTTCTTCGTGAATATCGAGATCCTCGACGGGCCTCCCGTGGTCGACGGACAGGGGGTCGGCACCATCATCAACGATGACGAGGTAGAGACTCTCTCGATCGACGACGTCTCCGTGATGGAAGGAGACTCGGGACTTTCGGACGCAGTCTTCACTGTCTCCCTGAGTAGCCCTGTCAAGAACGACGTGTCTGTCGATTTCGCCACCGCGGACGGCACGGCGACCGCCGGCTCCGACTATCGGGCCACGGAAGGAAGGGTGACGATCCCCTTGGGTGACACGACGACGACGATCGAGGTGCCGGTCACCGGGGACATCCTCTCCGAGCCCAACGAGACCTTCTTCGTGAATATCGAATCGGTGGACGGACCTCCGGTTGCCGACGCCCAGGGGACAGGCACGATCCTCAATGACGACGGTGTGGGAGTTCTCTCGATCGACGACGTCTCGGTGCCGGAGGGCAACACCAGCCTCGCGAACGCGGTGTTCACGGTTTCCCTGAGCGTTCCCAGCGCGGAGGACGTGTTCGTCGATTTCGCCACCTCCAACGGCACGGCCAAGCGGGGAGCGGACTATCGAGCGACGGAAGGAAGGGTGGTGATCCCCGCCGGTGCCAGCTCGGTGACGATCGAGATTCCGGTGGACGGGGACACCGACGTCGAGGCGGACGAGAGCTTCTTCGTCAACCTCATCGGCTCGAGCGGTCCCCCGATCGCGCGGGCACGTGGCGTCGCGACCATCGTCAACGACGACGGGGCGCCGGAGACGGGCGAGATCCGCCTCGACTCGGTGCCGACCGTCGACGAAGGCGTCGGCACCGCGCAGGTGGTGCTGGTGCGATCGGGCGCCAGCTCGGGCTCGGCCAGCGTGACGCTGACCGTATCGAGTGGCACCGCGACCGCGGGAGCGGACTTCGAGGCGGTCGACAGGGTGGTGAGCTGGGCCTCGGGTGAGACCGGAACCAAGGCGGTGGACGTCACGATCTTGGACGACAGCGTGGTTGAGGGAGACGAGACGGCCGCCGTCGCGCTCTCCGCTCCGGCCGGCGCCTCGCTGGGGACGCCGGCGACCGGTGAGCTGCGGATCGTCGACGACGACACCGCGGAAGAGGTCGAGATCGTCGGCGAGACCGAATCGACTTCGACCGTCGAGGGAGTTGCCGAGCTGACCGTGAGGGTGCTCGACGGGGACGGCAACCCG
>CALZKB010000133.1 GCA_945787575.1 Thermoanaerobaculia bacterium
AACATGCACTCGACCTCGCTCCGGGTCGCTGGCTGTTGCTGGGGCCTTGCATCGAAGGGCGGACACCTCCCTCCCTCACCGCGATCGAGGTGCGGGAAGGTACGGCGTCGGGGCTGTTCGAGATCCCCCTTCGAGCCGGCTGGCGCTAGCGGCCTAGCGTGCGGCGGCCAGGGTCGCGGCAAACTCCTCGGGCGTCTTGAGCCGAACTCCGCCTTGCCCACCGACCGTCCGCCGAATCGATCGGAGCTCTCCGTCCGAGCGGACGAAGAGTGCCGGGTAGCCAGGGATGCCGAACTGCGAAGCCAAGGCCTGCTCGTCGGTCCCCGTTTCGGGGTTGACTCTTACCGCGATCATCTCTCCGATCTCCAGTTGGACCTCGACCGTCGACAGGAGATCGCGGTCGAGCTGGCGGCAGTAGGGGCACCAGTCGGTGTAGAAGTAGAGCAGCACCGGCCGACCGGTCTCCTTCGCGGTCTCGACGCCGCTCCGGTAGCCCTCGGCCCCTTCGAGCCATGCGATCTCGTTGCCGATCGGTTCCCCAGTGGCTGGGGACAGCGACAGAGCCATGAGAACGGCCGCCGGCAAGACTCGGAGAGATCGGGCGCTCATTGCAGCGGAATCATGTCACGCTCGCCGGTCGTCGTCATCGATCTCATCGATCGCCCATCAGGACGTCGCCGAGACCGCCGAGCACCGAGCCCTCCCCGGTTCGCTTGCCGCCCGTCTGTGGTGCCGAGGCGTACACTCTCGATGCCAGTCGACTGAACGGAAGCGACTGGATCCACACAGTGCCCGGGCCGGTCAGGCGAGCGAAGAAGAACCCCTCGCCGCCGAACAGCGCCGTCTTGATGCCCGGAACTCCTTGGATGTCATAGTCCACGGAGCCGTCGAACGCCACGAGACAGCCGGTGTCGAGGCGAAGCACCTCCCCCGCCGCCAGCTCGCGCGACACCACGGTGCCACCGGCGTGGAGAAAGGCCAGGCCGTCGCCCTCGAGCTTCTGGAGGATGAACCCCTCGCCTCCGAAGAGCCCGGAGCCGAGCTTGCGCTGGAGCGCGATCCCCACCGAGATGCCCTTGGCGGCGCACAGGAAAGCCTGTTTCTGGCACATCAAAGGACCGCTGAGACTCCGCAGATCGACCGGGATGATGCCACCGGGATAGGGCGCCGCGAAGGCGACCTTCTGCCGTCCGCTGCCGGTGTTGCCGAAGAGAGTCATGAACAGCGATTCGCCGGTTAGAATGCGCTTGCCGGCACCGAGGACCTTGTCGAGCAGGCCGCCGCTCTCGCTCGCCGCTGACCCGTCGCCGAAGATCGTCTCCATCTCGATCCCCGGGTCCATGTACATGAAAGAGCCCGCTTCGGCGACACAAGCCTCGTTGGGATCGAGCGTGATCTCGACGAACTGCATCTCCTCGCCGATCACCTCGTAGTCGATCTCGTGAGCGCCGACCGGCCCGGGTGGCGGCGGCGGCGCGGCGATCGACCCCCCGAACTCCGGTCGCCGGCTCACCGGCTCCCACTCGCTCATCCCCGGACCGTAGACGTGAGCCTCCCGCGAGACCCCACCCCCCTCGACCTTGGACTTGAGCTCTTCGAGAGTGTAGGGCCCCTGCTGCTTCCCGCCGACCGCGGCGTACCAAACCTTGTCGTCAGTCATGAATCCTCCTCGGGCCAGAGACTACCGAATCTGGCCTCCATTTCTCACCCCGTGCCGATCACCCCAAACTCACGCCTCGTTCTTCGGGCCCGGCGCCGGCGACGGCGTGCTGAAATTCGACCTACTCGGACCCGCACCGACGACCCTCGCGCAGCGGCAGCGGCAGAGCCCAAAGTTCGAAGCCGTGCACGCCATCGGTGGCCGAGAAGTACAGGCAGCCGCCGGCGATCGTGAAGTTGGACGGCGACGAAGAGCCGGGACCCGGGTTGATGTCTTGCAGCAAGTAGGTGCCGGTGACCGTCCCGTCGCTCCTCCACAGCTCGACACCGTGCTCTCCGTCGGTCGCTCCGAAGTAGACGCCTTCGTCCACCGCGATGATCCGTGACGCCCTCGACAACGGCGCCGAGGAGTCTGCGCCGAGGTTGACGTCCCTCACCATCCTCGTCGCCCACGGCCGCACCTTGCTGACCCAGAGCTCGCGGCCGTGCTCGCCGTCGTTGGCGAAGAAGAAGACCCGCTCGCCGGCGGCCACGATCTCGCTCGGCTGGGACGAGAGGTCTCCGTCCCGGATGTCGGCCACCAGCCGGGTCCCTTTGCCGGTCCCGTCCGACAGCCACAACTCCTCCCCCACCACTCCGTCATCCGCTGCGAAGAAGACTCCTCGGCGAGTCGTTGCCGCTCGCCCGGACCAGGTCGTGGGCCCTGGATTCGATCCCTCCGCGCCGGCTCGGATGTCGAGGACGAGCTCGGTCCCCTCCACCGAGCCGTCACTACGCCAAAGCTCTCGGCCGTGGACTCCGTCGTCGGCCGAGAAAAAGAGGGTCGGGCCTCTCATGGCTAGCATCTCCGGCGATGAGGATCCACCACCGACGTTGATATCTCTGACCAGCTCGTTGGACACCGGGTCCCCGTCGCTCGACCACAGCTCGGTGCCGGTTTCGGCATCCGAGAATACGAAGAAAATGTCCCGCCGGCGAGTCTCGACGTTGGACGGATTGGTCACCGCGACGAGGTGCGTGCCCTCCGTCGAGCCGTCGGTGAGCATGAGCTCTGGCGACGATCCATCGACCTCATCCGTGCCAAAGAAGGCCTCGCCCGTCGGGTCTCCGGGACGGGGGCGGTTCGAGATCGGCCACGCCGAACGGCCTTCGGCAAGCAGCTCCGTTTCGCCCTGGGTGCCGGCGATGGACCACGCGCCGGCCACCGCTCCGACGAGGGCGCGGCCGCCGACCTCGGCGAAATCCCACGGACGCGACGACAAGGGCTCACCGAACTCGTCGACGCCGGGAACGAGGTCGGCCAACAATTCCGTGCCCGCATCGGATCCGTCGGTGATCCACGGTTCCGCCCCGTGGACGGCGTCGTCGGCGCCGAAGACCAGCGATTCGCCGACCACACCCGATCTCAGTACGGGGCCGTGGATGAGGAGTAGCTGCATGGAGGAGGACTGCGTGTCGAGATCGCCGACCAACCGCGTGCCGGAGGGAGTGCCGTCGCTCCGCCAGAGGAGCAGATCGGCTTCGTCTTCCAGGGCCAGCAGGATGACTTCGCCCGCGAGTGCGGTGAGGCTCGTGGCAAACGTGCGGGCATCTCCCAGTCCCCCCGAAGGTCCCGGGTTCATATCGACGAGGAGCCTCGTTCCGGCAGCGCTACCGTCGGTGGCCCAGAGCTCCAGCCCATGAGTTCCGTCATCGGCGGCGAACAGCAAGCGTTCTCCGGCGGTCACTCCAGGGGAAAGGACGAACACTCGGGAGCTCGCCGGTCCGGGATTGATGTCCTCGACGAACCTCGTACCGACGGCGGTTCCGTCGGTGACCCAGAGCTCGCTCCCCAAGGCGTTGTCGTAGGCGTAGAAGTAGGCCAGTTCATCGGCGACGCCCAAGAGGTCGGGATATGAGCTCGCGTCGCCCGGCTGAATGTCTTTCACCCTGAAGGTCCCGGCCGCTGTTCCATCCGAGCGCCAGAGCTCGCAATCTTCGTAGGAAGGCGTGCACGCCTCGAAAAGAACTGCATCTCCAAGCTGCGGTAACCCTCCTCGCGGGCCGCTGACTTCGTGCACCAGGGGCTCGATCTGCCCGAGGTCAGAGTTGAATACGGCCAGGCTCGACGGACCTCCCTGGCCCGGCCGGACGAGCAATCGATCGTCCAGCACTTGCAGCACACTTCGACCCCAGGGACTCCATTGGTCCCACCAGAAACAGTCCGCAGGCCCCGAACAGTGATCGACGACCAGCTGCGTCCCCTCCGGCGTTCCGTCGGACCTCCACAACTCTCGGCCAGTGACACCATCGTCCGCCGTGAAGTAGAGCCTGCCCTGCCAGGCGATCGATGACAGCGGGCTGATGCCGGCGTCGGTCAGCCGCAGCGTGCCGGAGTCCGTTCCGTCCGTGACCCAGAGATCGGAACCTGGCGCCTGACCTGAAAAGAACAGCCGATCGCCGACGGCGGTGAGAAACCAAGCCGCGAAATCGTGACTCGGCGCCACGATGATCGTACCCTTTGACGTTCCGTCCGTTCGCCACAGATTCGAGCGGTGCGCACCGTCCAGCGCACGGAAGAAGAGCAGCCCGTTCCAGGAGACGAACTCGTGTGGACGGCTCCAACACTGACCGGGGCAGATGTCCCGAATCATTTCCGCACCGGTCGCGGGCGACCAACGCCACGGTTCCTCGCCGTGGATGCCGTCGTTGGCGTTGAAGTAGACGAACCCTTGGTGCTCGACGAACTCCGGGAAAACACCGAACAGGTCGATCGGTCCCTGCTGGGCCCGGATGTCCTGGACCATGTAGGCCGGTCCACCCGCCTCGGCCGAGGAGACGGCGGCCACGATCAGCGCCATCGACGCCCAGTGCTTTGCTAGCCGAGTCACGCTTGGCCTCGCGACCTCGATCTTATCAAGGGCGAAAAATGGTGGGTTGGTCGCCCCGGGGCCGGGCTCCGACCAACCCACCGATCGACTTGACTGAGGGACGCCGTCAAGTCGAATCTAGTCGATCGTTCGCAGGGGATCCCCCTCGGTCCGGCCCGCCGGACGACGGAGGCTCCTCAACGGATCCTCCGCCAACGACTTCCGACGCCACAGCGCGCCCAGACCGGCGACGACGCCGATCAGCCCCAGACTCAAAAAGACTGCGGCCACGGCTCCGCTCGCACTCAGCTCGGTCCCCGCGATGAGCGGTGGTAGAAATGTAATCGCTTGAAGTGAACTCAATCTCGCACCCTCTATGCGTATGGGCGCCCGAGTCGGAGATTTGTTACAGCCCGTTCGGGAATTCCCGCAACGGTGCTAGAACCCGGCTACCGTCGATCGGGAGCGACCCCCAAGCCTGCGTTTCTCGACCGACCCGGGGAAAGCAGGCCAGAGCGTCATCCGCCGGCGAGGAGCCGCTCGAATCGCGGGTTTTCCCGAAGCGGAGCCCAGAGCGGCTCACCGACGATCTCATCGAGGTTGTCGAGGCCTCGCTCGACCGCCTCGGCGAGCCCCTCGAGCGCCCGCTGAGGATCGCCGGTGCGCATCGCCGCCTCCGCCAACCGCAGCCAGGTCCGCGGCGACTCAGGCACGATCCGAACACCGATCTCGAGCATCAGCAGAGCGCGCCGATGGTCACCCTGCTGAGTCATGCGACGCGGAAGTGTGTAGGCGGTCTGGGCGCCGAGCTTCGCCAGCATTCGCTCGGCCGCCAGCGCTCGTTCGAATCGTTCGCCGTCGGCCGCCCGCTGCCGCAGGCCGTGGAGGTCGACTACATCGAGCACCTCGTCGAGCCCCAGGCGCTCAGGCGAGCTCGCGGCGGTCGCGTTGAACGCCTGCCTGATCCGATCGATCGTCGCCGCCTCCCACGCCAGAGCCTCCTCGGCCGCGGCCTGCGCCCTCGCCCATTCCGTGCTCTGCCGGAGAGCCGCGGCCCGGTTCTCTACCTCGTCCACCTCGTGGAAGCCGATGAAGTCTTCGGCGAGCGCTTCGAGTTCCGCCGCGGCCGCGCGCACCCGGCCGGCGCCTTCGAGAGCCGCCGCCGCCGCCGCCCGCTCCTCGAAAGCGGCGGTGACGAGAGGCAGATCCACGGGACGCAGTCCTCGCTTCATCGCCTCGATCTCCATCCACGTCATCGCTTCGGCGGCCACCTCCTTCGGCGGCCAGTCGTGCCCACCCTCGAAGACCCTAAGGCGATGGCGGGCGCCGACTTCTCTCAGCTGCTTCGCGAGATCGGCGAGCTCCGGGTAGTTGAAGTCCTCATCGCCGACCGCGGCGAAGTAGTCGAAAGGCACCCACTCGGTGACCGGTTCGTGAGTCGGCGGAAAGCCCGCTCCCCAACCGATCACCCCTGCTACCTCTCCCCGGCGGGCGTAACCCAGGATCACGGCGACACGCCCCCCACCCGAGAAGCCGGCGGCGTACCGGCGCCGTGGATCGATCGGGAAGCGAGCGTGGGAGTCCTCCCACATGGCGATCATCGCCCGGCGGTTGGGCTCGAACTCGCCGTCGCTCTCGGAGTTGTTGGAGCTCACGACGATCCAACCCAACCGCTCGGCAGCCGCCTGATGGTGGCGGGCCATCGCGGCTCCTCGCCGCCGTGCGTCGAACAGATAGAGAACGGGCCACCTCCGGTCGGCACCGTAGCTCGATGGGAGGTAGAGGGCGTAGGACTGCTCCGGATCCACCGACGCGACCACCTTCTCGACGAGCTTCCCCGGCTCGAGAGCGGTCGTTTCGGCGACTACGGAGCTCGCCGCCAAGATCAGGCCGACCGTTACCCGTAGAATCCGAGGTTTCGACCCGCACCTTCCTTCGTATCCCTGGTCGCTGGAGATCCTCATGCCCGTGCGCGCTCGCAACGCCATCGCCATCGCTCTCATCCTCGTCTCGTTCCTGCTCCTCGTTCCGGGACTGACCAAGCCGCTGCTGACCATCACCGCCTCGATCGACTTCATGGGCAACAGCCGTGAGCTCTTCCGTGAGACCCGTAGCATCCTGCAGACGGTCCGCAACCTCCACGAGTCGGGTGATGATCTCGTGGCCGGTCTCATTCTCCTCTTCAGCGTCGTCGTACCAGTCGTCAAGGGTCTGTTGCTGCTGGCCGGCTTTGCCCTTCCCGACGCCACCCAGCGCCATCGGATCTTCCGGTTCGTCCGGTCGATCAGCAAATGGTCGATGGCCGACGTGTTCGTGGTCGGAGTGTATGTCGCATACCTCGCGGCCAAGGCGACGGACATGCTCGACGCCGTTGCCGAGGTCGGCTTCTACTACTTCACGGCCTACTGCCTGGTGTCGCTCCTCGCCCTCCAGTTCATGATGATCGAGCAAGCAGCCGCCGACTGAGGGCGAGCGCCAGACCGGCGAGGACGACCGCCCCGCCGACCCACTCTCCCGCGGTGATGCCGAACTGGAAAGTGGCCGGTGCCCAGCGGGCCAACGTCCATTTGGAAACCGTCGTCAACGGCGGGTTCAGGAACACGAGGAGGCCGACCGCGGTCGCCGGCAGGTGGCGTAGCAGCCAGGTCCACAACGCGAATCCGAGAACCGTGCACGGCAGACTCAGATAGAGCAAGGCCACCCATCCGGCGCCGTCGAGCTCGCACCAGCGCCGCCAGACCGCTCCCGGCAAAAGCGGCAATACGAGCAGCCCACCGACACCGGTAGTCAGATAGCTCCACACCACCGGCGACGCCCGGCCCGCCACCGGCTTGCTCAACACCGAGTAGCAAGCCCAGCTCATCGGCGCCCCGGCGGTCACCAAGACCGCCCACGAGTAGTCGACGTCGGCGCCCGACTCTCGAGAGGTGGCGATGATCGCCATCCCGGCGGCGGCGATCGCCAGGCCCGAGATCGTCCGCCTCGTCGCCCGTTCGCCCAGAAAGACGCCGGCCAGGACCATGACGAACAGCGGTGCGAGGGTCGTCGTCAGTGACGCCACCGAGGCCGGCACCCCCTGTTGCTGCCCAAAGCCGAGTGCGAAGTTGTAGAGCGGAACCATCAGCGCACCGCAGGCCAACAGTCGGAGCGGTTGGGCTCGGATCACCGCGACTGCTTCGTGGCGTCGACGGAGCGCGAGATAGATCCCGCCGACGACCGCCGCCGGCAGGAAACGGGCGACCGTGAGCGACATCCAGTGGAATCGAGGCGCCTCGCCTTCGAGAAGAAACTCGATGGCGACGAAGCTGTTGCTCCAGACGAGAAAGAGGCCGAACGCCACGAGGATGAGGGCGATCGGGGGCGGAGAGGGCTGTCTCGCGGACGGTTGCAAGGGAGTCGATTCGTCGAGAATGGCAGAGGTCGGACTCTGGCAGAGACCGGGACTTGGAGCCACCCCTGACGACCTCGGCCATCGCGCCGTTGGAGGGCATGCCGGAGGCGGCTAACATCGGGGAATGAACAGACTCTTCTTCGTCGCCGTTCTCGCCGCGGCTCTCACCGCCCCGATCACCGCCCAGGAGACGCTCCTCCTCTTCGTCCGGCACGCCGAGAAGCAGACCGAGTCGGGCAACCCCGATCTCACCGAGCGAGGCCTCGCTCGAGCCGAGGCGCTGGCCGAGATCGCCCAGGAGTGGGACGTCCGCGGCGTCTATTCGACCGATTTCTGCCGCACGGCCCAGACCGCGCAGCCGACGGCGTTGCGGATGGGGATCCCGGTCAGCGTCCAGTCGACCGGCGGCGCCGATGCCGGCATCGACGACTGCGATCCGGCAATCGAGCACCTCACCTTCTTTCTCGACCCGTCCGTGGCGAGCGCCGCAGACCTTCTCTCCTGGATTCTCGATCAGCACGCCGGGCAGGCCGTTCTCGTCGTTGGGCACAGCAACACCGTGCCGCGACTTCTCGCGCGGATCGGCGCCGGTAGCTTCGCGGCGATCGAGATCACGGAGGACCAGTACGACCGCCTGTACATGGTCACTTACGCTCCCGGCCAGAGACCCACCATGGTCGAACGCAGCTACGGCGAGCTCTACGACGAGTTCGCAGCGGACCCCGATCCCACGACCAGCTCCCAGCCGGTCGCGCGTCTCGACATCGTCGAGCGCGCTATCGCCCACCACGGCGGCGATCGATACCGCAACAGTCACACTCGACTCACGATCACCTCGAAGTCCGGCAGCTTCGGGCTGAGCGTCGTACGCGACGACGGTCTCTACGACTACGCCGTCACCGACAGCCGCGACGGCCAAGAGCGGGTGACGCGACTGACCAACGACACCGTCGAGCGTTCTCTCGGCGGAGCCCGCGAAGCGCTTGACGAGGAGGGCTCGCGACGTGCTCGGGACTTCGTGAACGCCCGCGTCTACTTCCCGTTCTTGCCCTACGGCCTCAACGATCCTGACGTCTTCAAGATCGATCAGGGTCTCGAGCATTGGTATGGCGAAGAGCTCCATCGAGTGAAGGTCGTCTTCACTCCCGGCTCGAGCACCGACGCCTCGGACGAGTACGTCTATTGGTTCGAGCCCGACAGTGGTCGTCTCCGACAGTACGGCTATAGCTTCGGTGCCGGGCGCGACTCCGGCGGCCTCCGCTTCCGACGCCTCTCGAACTACCGACGGATCGAGGGGATCCTCTTCTTCGACGCCGACAATCGCGGGGTCGACGGGAGCGGCCCGTTCACGGTCGACCTCATCGACGAGGAGAGCGTCGCGGATTCGATGACACCGATCTCCGAGGTCCGACTTACCGAGATCGAGGTCACTCCCGCGGCTGGCCGCTGAGTGCCGCGAGCACCGCGTCGGCGCTGCTGACGCCGACCTCCGGGCCGCTCTCGACTCCCAGGTAGCGAACCACCCTGTCTTCGATCACGGCGGCGTAGCGGCGCGAGCGGATTCCGAGTCCGAACCGAGTCCCATCGAACTCGACACCCAGCGCGCGAGCCAGATCTCCGTTGCCGTCTGCCAGCATCGTGAGGTGACGATCGGCGCCCGTTGCCCCGGCCCAGGCGCGCATGACGGCGGCGTCGTTGACGGCGGTGCAGACGATCGCGTCGACGCCGCGGGTCGCCAGCTCCTCGGAGCGCACGACGAAACCGGGAAGATGTACCTCCGAACAGGTCGCGGTGAAGGCGCCCGGCACACCGAAGAGCAGGATCGTGCGCCGCGCGCAGAAGTCCGCGATCGACACGTCTCGCCCACCGTCCGGCGTCACTTCCTGGACGGTCACGTCGGGAATCCGACTTCCGACCGCGATCGTCACCCAGCCCTCCTCCTGTTCGAGCCTCGTGCCCGAGAAGGGTACACCAAGTGCCGGCCTCAAGGACGGGCGCCGACACCGGGCTGATTGATCGCCCGCGCGGTGCCTCCGACATGACAGATGCCGTCTTCGGCGGTGGTAAGCCAGCGGACCTTCAGCCCTTCGGCAAAGGCGACCGCCATCAGCAGCTGCAGCGTGTCGTAGAAGGGCATGTGAGGGGGTGGAAAGTTGTCGTCACCGATCCCCACCTCGGCCAGCAAGCTCGCGACCCGAGCCGGTGTCGTCGTCGCCTTCTCACAGCTCAAGCCGTGGCGAAGAGCGAGGGTACGGAGCTTCTCGCCTCGCAAGGCGAGGAAGTGAGTCCGCGGGAAGACCAGCCCGCTCGCCCCGTTCACCGTCACGAATCCCCGCTGATGCACGGCACCCACGAACTCGTTCTCAGCCCAGTCGATTCGCTCGAGCAGCGTGGCATCGAACAGATAGCAGTCGTGGTCGAGAAGGGCGAAATCGCCGTCGACCCCGTGCAACAGAAGGTCGAGCACGGTGCCGTGCTTGGCGAACGAGCCGGGCAGCACGGACAGCGAAAAGAGCGGGTGAGCCGGAGATAGCGCCGTCAGACGATCGACCTCCGTACCGCCGACGCCGTTCGCCACCAGCCGGACGGCCGCGTCGGGGGGCAGCAGCTTGAGGCAGGGTTCGAGCCATCCGAGGGTGCCCGGTACGACGACGACGAACACCGGAAGGCGCCCGGCGGGAGGACGCTCCAGCGTCGCGAGCC
>CALZKB010000134.1 GCA_945787575.1 Thermoanaerobaculia bacterium
GACGGAGCGACGAGCTCGAGCACCTCGAGCTCCACCGCCGCCGCGACCGGGCGCGGGCGCGGCCGGACGTGAGGGTAGTCGGTCGTCGGGAACGCCTCGTCGAAGCGTTCGCCGCCGGTCAGCTCCGCGATCACCGGCAGTCGATAGCGGCCCGGCGCCACCCCGCGCGGCACCTCGATATCGAGGGTGAGAGCCGCTCCGCCGCCGCGGTCTGCGATCGTGAACTCTCCCTTCGGCGGCGGCGGCCAGCCGGGAGGAACCTCGACCTCTACCCACCCGGCGACCGGTTCCACGGAGTGCGAACGCAGCCGGACGGAGATCGCCGTCACGCCGTCTCCGGAGGCCGGCCGCATCACCAACGGTGGGCTCGCTTCGATCTCGACCGTCGGCACCACCCGCAGCGGGCGCCGGATCTCGCCAACCGCCTGGTCGGCGTAGGCATGGACGACCTCCCGCCGGACCGCGACCTCGATGCCGCCGACCCTCAGGCGCACCTCCGCCGTCAACGGCGGCGGGCCAAACGGCTCCCCCCAGGCCCCTGGTGGATGGCCGGACCAGTCGTAGAGGTCGCCTTCTCGCGGCCGTTCCAAGAAATAGGGAATCGTCGGCCGAGCGTTCGGCGCGATCGGGACCGACGACGTCCACTCACCCAGCTCTCCTCCGACGAGCCGGGCGCCGCCTTCGATCAACGCTTGCTCTTCGTCGAGCGCCGGACCTTCAACGGTGACGGCAAGGACGTCGAGCGGACGGACCGCGGTGTTCCAGACCGAGACCGCCAGCTCGGCCGACTGTCCGGGGGTGAGCGTGCCGCGGTCGGCGCGAGCGTCGAGCACCACTCCCTCCGCCGCCAGCAGCGCCCGCTCCGCAACCGAGCGCTTCTCGGCGATGAGCGCGGCGGCCCCCTCGGCGTCGGGGCCGCCGGCGGCGGCGGCCAGCTTCTCGGCCGCCCGCAGATCCTCGATAATGCCCGCCAGCGGCACCGTGATCTCGCGCAGGCGGGCCGGCGCGAGCTCGAGCCGCGCCCCCTCGGCTGCGACCTGAACGCGGGCCAGGAGAGCCTTCACTTCGTTGCGGGACTCACCGGCCGGCAGCAGCTCGGCCAGAGCGGTAAGGCTGGTGTCGATGCCGGCGAAGGGCGAGCTGCCTCCGGCGCCGGCGCCGCCCGCCACCCAGACGACCCGACTCCCGCCCGGTCCGAGGCGCTGCAACGATCCCATGTCCTGACTGCGATGCATGCTCCGGCTGGCGGCGGCGATCTGGCGCCACGAGCGGCCATCGACGGCGTTCAAGCCGGCCAGCGGCACCTCCATCGCCGGTTCTTCCTCGCCCCGCCACGACGCCCTTCGGTAGAGCGCCTGCGGCTGCCAGGGCGGCAGAGCGCTCGCCGCTCCACCTCCGCCGGCGTCGACCGCGAAGTCTCCCGCCAGCCGATAGACGGCATGCGCCACGACTCCGGCCGCCTGATGCTGGCCATGGGTCGCGCTCTCCCCGTCCCGGAAGATCGAGACGATGATCTGCGGCCTGAAGCGCCGCACTACCCGCACGGCGTCCTCGAGCAGCACTTCCCTCGGCCATCGCTCGAGCGCCTCGGAGAGGGTCTTGGTGTAACCGAAATCGTACGCCCGGGTGAAGAACTGTCGGTTGCCTTCGATGCTCCGGGCACCGAGCAGCTCTTCCGAGCGAACGAGGCCGAGGCCGACTCCCATCTCCGGCCCGATCAGGTTCTGGCCGCCTTCGCCGCGCGACAGCGACAGGTAAGCGCCCTCACCTCCCTGGGCCGCTACCCACGCCAGCAGCGCGCTGTCCTCGTCATCGGGGTGCGCGCCGACGACCAGCACCCGCGCGTGGGTCGCGAGCCGCGCCAGGGCGCGATCGGCGAGCGCCAGTCCGCCACCGGCCGCCGGCACCAGAGGATTCGTCGGGTCCCCGGCAGCGCCCGTCGCCGCGCCGACGGCAATCGACAACGCCAGGAGCAGCGCGCGTCCCAGGGCAGTTGCGCCACGGGCTACCGAGAGCTGTTCCTTCGAAGGCATGGCGGGGATTGTATCCACGGCGGCGAGTCCGCGGTTATGCTCTGCCGCTGATGAGCGACCGCGAAGCGAATCTCGACGCCTACCGCCGGTGGGGTTATCTCGCGGCCGACCTCGAATGGCTCGGCCGGCTGGAGCCCGCACCGCACCCCGAGCTCGCCGCCGCCGGAGAGGGGGTCGAGGAGGGGCGAGCCGCCTATTGCGGAACGATCGCGGTCGAGTTCATGCACATTCCGGATCCCGCGCGGCGCCGCTGGATCCAGGAGCGGATGGAGGGCGAGCCGCCCGGGGTCGACCGTCGCGCGCTCGCCGACCAGCTGATGCATGCCGCCCTCTTCGAGCAGCGCCTCCAGACCGGGTACCTCGGCAACAAGCGCTTCTCGATCGAAGGCATCGAGACTCTGATCCCTCTGCTCAACCGGATGCTCGACGCTCTCGCCGAGCAGTCGGCGGAGATGGCGGTGCTGGCGATGAGCCATCGCGGGCGACTCAGTGTAATGGCCCACGTCGTCGGCAACGACGTGGCCGAGCTCCTGTCCGGCTTCGAGGACGTCGCTCCACGCAGCGTGATGGGCGCCGGCGACGTGAAGTACCACCGCGGCTCGACCGGCGTTCGCGAGACGGCGTCAGGCAAGTCGATCCGCCTCCACCTGGTGTCGAACCCGAGCCACCTAGAGGCGGTCAATCCGGTGATGATGGGCCGGACCCGCGCCAAGCAAGACCGCCTCGGCGGACCCGACGCCTGGAAGCGCGTCGTCCCGATCCTCATGCACGGCGACGCCGCCTTCGCCGGGCAGGGGATCACCGCCGAAACCCTCAACCTGGCCGAGATCGACGGCTTCGGGGTCGGTGGCACCCTCCACGTCATCGTCAACAACCTCATCGGCTTTACCGCCGAACCGCCGGCGCTGCATTCTTCGCGGTTCGCCTCCGACGTCGCGCGCCGACTGCCGATCCCGATCTTCCACGTCAACGCCGAGGACCCCGAAGCGGCGGTCCGCGCGGCGCAGTTCGCCGCCGACTACCGGTCGGAGTTCGCCAGCGACGTCGTGGTCGATCTCATCGGTTTCCGCCGTCATGGCCACAGCGAGATCGATGACCCGACGCTGACCCAGCCGAAGCTCTACGCCAAGATCCGCGAACGACCGCCGATCTGGGAGACCTACGTCGACTCGCTCGACGTCGAACGCGAACTGGTCGAGGAGCTCGCCGCCGAGGTGCGCGCGGACCTTCAGGGTGCCAAGGACCGGGCCGCCGAGATCACCGAGATCCCACCCTTGCGTCAGCTGCCGGACTACTGGAGCGACTTCATCGGCGGCGACTATCGCGCCGACTACGAGGTCGCCACCGGAATCGATCTCGACGAGATCGCGGCGCTCGCCGACGCCCTGGGCGCCGTTCCCGAATCGGTGTCGGTGCACCCAAAGGCACAAAGGCTGCTCGATCAACGTCGTGAGATGGCCGCCGGGGACCGCCCGATCGACTTCGGAATGGCCGAGCTGCTCGCCTACGGCTCGCTGGTGCGGCAGGGAGTCCCGGTGCGCATCTCTGGCCAAGATAGTCGTCGGGGCACGTTCAGTCACCGCCACTTCGTACTCTTCGACACCGAGACCGGCGAGGGCTACAGCCCGCTCCAACACCTCGGCGACGATCAGGCACCGTTCCAGATCTACGACTCGGCGCTATCGGAAGCCGCCGTGCTCGGCTACGAGTACGGCTACAGCCGAGACTATCCCGAAGCGCTCGTCGCCTGGGAGGCGCAGTTCGGCGATTTCGCCAACGGCGCCCAGGTCATCTTCGATCAATTCGTGTGTGCCGGCGAGGACAAGTGGGGGTTGCTCTCGGGCGTCGTCGCCCTGCTGCCGCACGGCTACGAGGGACAGGGACCCGAGCACTCGAGCGCTCGCATCGAGCGGTTCCTGCAACTCGCCGCCGAGGACGCCATCCTGGTTGTCCAGCCCTCGACCGCCGCGCAGCACTTCCACCTGCTGCGGCGGCAGGCTCTGCGCCGCTGGCGCAAACCGCTGATCGTCTTCACCCCCAAGAGCATGCTGCGCAACCCGGCCGCCACCTCATCCCTCGAGGCGTTCACCCGCGAGCGGTTTCTCAATGTCATCCCGGAGCGCGAGATCGAGGAGGCCGGACGGGTGCTCGTCTGCTCGGGCAAGCTCGTCCACGAGCTGCGGGCGGAGCGCGCCAAGCGCGGGGACACTCGCACCGCCATCGTCACCCTCGAGCAACTCTACCCGTTCCCGCGTGTCGAGCTCGCCGCCGAGCTCGACCGTTTCCCCGACGCCAGCATCCTCTGGGTCCAGGAAGAGCCAGCCAACATGGGTGCGTTGTTCTTCGTCGGCCCGCGGATCGAGCAGGCCGCTCACGGCCGTCACCTGCGCACGATCAAGCGCTCAGCCTCGGCCAGCCCGGCCACCGGATCAGCCAAGGCGCACGCGATCGAACAGCAAACGTTGATCGAGCTGGCCTTCAATTAGTCTCCCTACTGTAGACCCTCTCCCGGACCGCGAAGACGTCGCGACCGGTCTCGTCGCGGGACTCGATCTTGTCGACCCGTGCCCATACCTTCAAGCTCTTTGCAATTTGAGCCACGACGACAGCGAGGTCGAAGGCCGCATCGTCATCACCGTCGAAGATCAAGTACAGAAGATCGGGTCCCGCGCGCTCGCAACGAAGTGCCGAGCGCCGACCGCCGAAACGGCGTCTCGCCCGCTCGTTCCACAGATTATGCAGAGCCCTCTGTACGCTATCCGGAGAACGGTCCCTCGGATTTCGGAAAGCCGAGATTGCCGCTCTGTTCGCGATCATGGGTCCCTCCCGCCCGGAGTCACCTCTCATCTACCTTCTTGGACCGCGTAGCGAGCGCGGAGTCACTCCCCCACCCCGATTGACCCTGCCAGGAACCGCTTGGTACCCTATGCCGCCTTTGGGAGGTCGTTCAATGGTAGGACACACGGCTCTGACCCGTGGAATCGGGGTTCGAATCCCCGCCTCCCAACCACCCGCTTCGGGGGTGCCCCTCGCTCACGACCCGTGCGGGGCGCCCTGCAAGTGGCGCAGGATCTCCTCCGCCTGGCTTTCCGCCTTCTCGACGCAGGCGTTCATGCTGACTCCGTAGTACGAGCTGCCCGCCACCCATAGCCCGGGCAGCTCTCGCAGCCGCTCGGCGACCGCGTCCAGTCGCGCTTGATGTCCACGCTCGTACTGCGCGATTCCCTGACGATGTCGATAGATCCGAACGAAGCTCGGCTCCGCCGTGAGCGACATCGCCGTCGCCAGGTCGCGCCGGACGACGGATAGGAGCCTCTCGTCATCGAGATCCAGCACCCCGGGATCGTGAGCGCCACCGATCATCACCCGCAGCAGCACTCTGTCTGCCGGAGCCCGGCCGGGAAAGATGCTCGAGTCCCAGAGGCAGCCGAGGCTGCGCAGACCCTCTTGCCGCGGCGCCAGGAAGCCGAAGCCGTCGAGCTGCCCACCCACCTGGACGGCGTCGAAGCCCAACGACACGACGACGAGGCCGGCGGTCCGGATCCCCTCGATCTGTCTCGCCAGCGGCGGATCGGTCTCCTCGAGCAGCGGTGCCGCGTCGGGGGCCGGCAGTGCGACGACGACCGCGTCCGCTTCCAGGGCGTCCCCGGCCTCGGTGACGACCCGCCAGCGAGGCTCCGGCGGCGAGAGGTCCGTCGCCCGCGCTTCGGGTCGAAGCGCCAGGCTCGCAACGCGGTGATCGACGTGCACGGAATCGCCGAGCGCGCCGGCGAGTCGCTCGACGAGGACGTCGAGTCCTTCCTTGAACGAGGTCAACGTCCCACCCGGACCCGCCGGTCCCCCCGGTCGGGTGAGCTCTTCGACGTTCTCGCCGCGAAGTGCGCGCTCGCTGGCGTGCCGTTTCGCCGCTCGCCGCTCACGCATTCTCGCCACCATCGCCCGGACGAGACTGCCGTGCGCCTCCTCCATCGCCGCCATCTTGGGAAAGGCACTCGCCAGGCTCAGTCGCCGGGTGTCGCCGGCGAAGACCCCCGAGACCATGGCGTCGATCAGCACGTTCGCCGCCTCCTCCCCGATCCGTCGGCTGGCGAACTCGTGGATCGTCTCGTCGAGGCCGGCTGGCTTGGCGTTCGCCAGCGGCTCGCGCAGCACCCGCAGCCGGCCGCGGAGGCTCAGCACCGGGCTGCGCAAGAAGCTCAGCGCGCCGGTCGGCAGGAGGTGCAGCCCTCCGTTTCCGTAGAGGAACCTCTTCGAGGCGCTGGGGTCCGCCGACTGGATCTCCGGCTTCAATCCCAACCGGGCTACGATACGTCCCATGGCCGGGACGTTGTCGAGGTAACCGTTGGGGCCCCACTCGACCGTGAAACCGTCGCTGCGATCGGTGCGGATGTTGCCCCCCACCCGCCCCCCCGCTTCGAGGACCGAAACCTCGAGACCTCCCCCCACTTTACCGGCGTCGTCCTTCAGTCGTAGGGCCGTCGCCAAGCCGGCGATACCGCCACCGACGACGACTAGCTTTCGCAAACCGACCCTCCGATCGCGCCGGACCCCCCGTCACGGCGAGCGCTCATTCCACTCCCGGCCATGGGCCCCTCAAACCGTGCGCGAAAAGGCCGACTTGGTCTCGGCTTTCGCCTCGAGATAGCGATCGAAGGCCATCGCGGCGTTACGCACGAAGAGCCGGCCGTCGCCAACGACCTCGACTGCAGCATCGCCATTCATCACGAAACCCTCGTCCTCCAGCTCCGCAAGGCGCGGAATCGAGGACCGAAAATACCGATTGAAATCGATCCCGAACAGGTCGTCGACAGCCTTTTTCTCGACCCGGAAGTTGCACATCAGCTGCATGATCACGTGACGCCGAAGCCGGTCGTCGTCGTCGAGCAGGCAACCCCGCTCGACCGGCAGCCGGCCCGCGTCGAGAGCCTCGTAGTAAGTCGAGAGCTTCTTGCAGTTCTGAAAATAGCCGTCGACGAGATCTCCGATCGCCGAGACCCCGAACCCGATCATCGTCGACACCGGTTTGACCGTGTAACCCATAAAGTTCCGCTCGAGCCGACCCTGACGCGCGGCGACGGCGAGCTCGTCGTCCGGCACCGCGAAGTGGTCCATGCCGATCGCCACGTAGCCGGCCCCGAGCAGCCGGCCGAGCGCCGTCAAGTACAGCTCGAGCTTGCTAGCCGGCTCGGGAAACTCCTCGGTCTCGAGCCGCCGCTGGTTGGACTTGACCCACGGCACGAAGGCGAAGGAATAGACGGCAAGCCGGTCCGGGGCGAGCTCCAGAACCCGGTCGAGCGCGTCATCGAAGGTCTCGGTCCGTTGCCGGGGCAAGCCGTAGACGAGATCGAAGTTGATGCCGTCGTGGAACCCGATCTCTCTCGCGTGGCGGACGAGCTCGGCGGTCTCCTCGAACGTCTGACCCCGACCGATCGCTTCCTGGACCGACACCGAGAAATCCTGGACACCGAGACTCAGGCGGTTGAATCCGAGGCTTCCCAGGGTGTCGAGATGCTCGCAGGTCGTCACCCGCGGATCGACCTCGATCGCGAGCTCGGCTCCCTCCAGCAGAGTGAAGTGACTGCGAATGTGCGCGGTCAACCCCTCGATCTGCGCCGGCGTGAGATACGTGGGGGTCCCTCCCCCCCAGTGGAGCTGGACGACCTCCCTGCGATTCGGCAGCTGGCTCGCGACCTCGGAGATCTCCCGCTTGAGGTAGTCGAGGTACCGAGCCGCCACTTCGGCGTGGGGCGTCGCGATGACGTGACAGGCACAGAAGTGGCACCTGTGCTCGCAGAACGGGATATGGACGTAGAGGCTGAGCGGCGTGTCCGCAAGCCGGTCGACCTCGGCGAGCATGGCCCGGTACTCGCCCTCCCCGACACCGTCGTGGAACTCGACGGCCGTGGGGTAAGACGTGTATCGGGGACCCGGGCGGTCGAACCGCTGCAGAGTCTCCAAGCTCACGGATTCGGTGGGTAGCGTCATGCGGCGCCTCCTACTGCGGTTCTCTCATGGACGTGGTCGACGAGGCGGGCCACCTGATCGGGGTCGGTGGTGCGCTCGATCCCGTGTCCGAGATTGAAGATGTGGCCCGGCGCGGGGCCGGCTTCCTCGAGGACTCGGTCGATCCGCCGTTCGAGCTCGGCGGCCGGGGCGAACAGGGCTGCCGGGTCGAGATTGCCCTGGATCGCTTTGGCCGACCCCAGCGTCGCGCGGGCAACCGAAAGCGGGGTCCGCCAATCGATCCCCACGACGTCCACGGCCAGGGTCGTGACGTCCGCCAGGAGCGTCGCTCCTTGATTCGGGAAGTAGATGATCGGCCGGTCGACGGTCCCCAACCGATCGAGGACTCGCGTCACCACCGGCAGGGCGAAGCGCCGGTAGTCCAAGGGGCCCAGAAGGCCGGCCCAGGAGTCGAAGAGCATCAGCGCCTGCGCTCCCGCCTCGGCTTGAGCCCGCAGATAGGCCGCGGTCATGTCGGCGAGCTTCTCCAGCAGGCTGACCGCGGCGGCCGAGTCGCCGAAAAGGAACGCCTTGGCCGTACTGAAGGTCTTCGAACCGCCTCCCTCCACGACGTAGCAAAAGAGCGTGAACGGCGCCCCGGCGAAACCGATCAGCGGCGCAGAGGTCGGCAGCTCGTGGCGTAGGATACGGATCGCCTCGAGCACGAATGGTACCGATTCCTCCGCCTCGAAGGGTCTGAGCGCCGTGACCGCCGCGGCGTTCCTGATCGGCCTTGCGATCACCGGGCCCGGGGCGAACTCGAGATCCACGCCCATGCCTTCGAGGGGAGTCATGATGTCGCTGAAGAGAATCGCCGCGTCCATGCCGAAGCGACGAATCGGCTGCAGCGTCACCTCGGCCGCCAGCTCCGGAGTCTTCGTCAAGGTCAGGAAATCGACCTTCTCGCGGACCTCCCGGTACTCCGGCAGGTAGCGGCCGGCCTGACGCATGATCCACACCGGAGTATGAGTCGATGGTTGTCGGCGGCAGGCGGCCAGAAACGGGGATGACGTGCTCGTGCTCATGGCTTCAACCCTCCGCCAGCCAGCGGGCCGCGTCCTTCGCGAAGTAGGTCACGATGATGTCGGCTCCCGCCCTCCGGATGCCGACGAGGCTCTCGAGAGCGACTCGCCGCTCGTCGACCCAGCCGTTGGCTCCAGCCGCTTTGATCAGGCTGTACTCGCCCGAGACCTGATAGGCGGCGACGGGCACGGTGACCGTCTCGCGAACTCTCCTCACGACATCCAGATACGGCCCGGCCGGCTTGACCATCACGATGTCGGCCCCCTCATCGACGTCGAGCGCCACTTCTCTCAGGGCCTCGATCGCGTTGGCCGGATCCATCTGGTAGGCGCGCCGGTCACCGAAGGCCGGAGTCGAGTGGGCGGCATCGCGAAACGGTCCGTAGAACGCGGAGGCGTATTTCGCGGCGTAGGAGACGATCGGCACCTGGTCGAGCTGATGCTCATCGAGCGCCCGACGGACGGCGCCGACCCGACCGTCCATCATGTCGCTGGGCGCCACGACGTCCGAGCCCGCCTGAGCGTAGACGACCGCGGCCCGCGCCAAGAGCGGCAGCGTGGAGTCGTTGTCGACCTCCCCGGACTCGGTCAGCAGGCCGCAGTGCCCGTGGTCGGTGTACTCGCACAGGCAGACGTCGGCCCACACCTGGAGGTCCGGCACGGCGCGCTTGAGGGCTCGCGCCGCCCGCGGCACGACGCCGTCCGCCGAGTAACCTTCACTTCCCTGGGCATCCTTGTGCTCGGGGATGCCGAAGAGGATGACCGCCGGAATCCCCAGTTCGTAGGCCTCGGCGGCTTCTTCGACCAGCAGGTCGATCGAGAGCTGAAAGACCCCGGGCATGGTGGGGACTTGGCTCCGTACGCCCTCTCCGTGCACCACGAAGAGGGGATAGACGAGATCGTCGGGCGAGAGCCGGGTCTCGCGGACCATGCGCCGCCAAGTCTCGGTTCGACGCAAGCGCCGTGGGCGCTGTCGCGGATAGGGCACGGCTCAGGTCTCCTTTCCAGTCATCGCCAGTCCGACCGCATCCGCCAGGCCTTCGAGCGTGCTCGACTGCGCCGCCGCGGCGGCCGCAAACCCCGCCTTGTTCAGCGCTCTCTCGGTGGTGGGGCCGATGACCACGGCCGGGCAGACCTCCAGCAGCCGCTCGAAGTCGACGCGCCCGATGGCAGATTCGAGGCCCGCGACCGCCGAGGGACTCGTGAACGTCACCACCGAGGCCGCACCCGCGTCGATCGCCGCCAGGCACTGCCCGGGATCGAGCGAGGCAGGCACTGTGCGGTAGGCGACGACTCGATCGACCGTCGCACCGAGGGCCGTGAGCTTCTCGGAGATCGTCTCGCGAGCGATCGAGCTGGCAGGGAAGAACAGTCGCAACCCTTCGCAACCGATGCGCCGGAACTCCTCCACCAGTCCCTCGCTCCCGGCCGAACGTGGCTCGAGATCCACTTGCCACCCCGTGCTCCTGAGTTGTCTCGCGGTCGTCGCGCCGACCGCCGCGACCCGCACGCCGACCGGGGCATGCGGCTCGAGCTCTTGAACCGCGGCCACCGCCCGCGGGCTCGTGAAGACGATCCAGTCGTAGCTGCCGAGGTTTTCGAGACCCTCCTCCAGTGGCGTCGGGTCCTCCGGCGGCTCGATCGCCACGACGGGCCAATGAAGAACCCGGGCGCCGTGCCGGGAGAGCAGGCGGGTGAGAGGACCCTCGGCACCTTCGGCCCTGGTCACGATCACCTGGACCTCCTCGAGGCGTCGCTCGGGCCGGTCGGGCAGCCTAGTCATTCAGCGCTCCTGATCTCTGCCAGAATCTCCTCGCCCCCTTTGGCCAGGAGCTCCTCGGCCAGCGATCGGCCGATCTTCTCCCCTTGCTCGGCATTTCCTTCGCGCCACCCATCCACCGCTCGCCGGCCGTCGATCGAGCAGATCGTCGCCGAGATCCTCAAGTTGTCGCCGTCGGTCGTCGCCAGAGCCCCGACGGGAACTTGGCAGCCGCCCTCGAGGCGGCGCAGCAGGCTCCTCTCGGCGACCACTGCGCGATGCGTCTCGTCGTCGTCGAGGGGATGTGTCCAGTCGAAAGTCGACTCGTCCCCGGCACGCACCTGGATCGCGATCGCACCCTGGGCGACGGCTGGGAGCACCAGCTCGGGCGGCAGATAGGCACTCACGTGCTCCTCGAGGCCCAGCCTTCGGACACCCGCCGCGGCGAGAACGATCGCATCGAACTCGCCGGCCAGGAGCTTGTCGATCCGCGTCGGCACATTGCCGCGGAGATCTTCGAGCTCGAGATCGGGCCGCCGCCGCGCGACCAGAGCTCGGCGGCGAAGGCTGCTCGTCCCGATGCGGCTTCCGGTCGGAAGCTGCTCGAAATCGTGACCCAGCCGCGAAAGAAGGACGTCTCTCGGATCCTCGCGCTCCAGAACCGCTGAAAGGGCGAGCCCGGCCGGCAATGCGGTGGCGAGGTCCTTGAGACTATGAACCGCCAGGTCGACCCTTTCGTCGAGCAGCGCGTCCTCGATCTCCTTGGTGAAGAAGGCCTTGCCTTCGACCGCCGAGAGCGGGCTGTCGAGAATGCGATCGCCCTCGGTCTTGATCCGCACTAGCTCGACCTCCGGAGACCCGGGGAGGGCGCGAATCCGGTCCGCGACGTGCCGAGCCTGCCACAGCGCGAGCGCCGAACCGCGGGTGCCGATACGCAAGTGGGGCTCGTCGCCGATCATGTTTCGCCCTCTTCGGGAGTGAAGCGGTAGCCGACTCCCCGCACGGTGTGGAAGTAGCGCGGATTCTCCGGGTCCGGCTCGAAGCGTTTGCGCAGTCGCAGGACGAAGTTGTCGATGGTGCGGGTGGACGGGAAGACGTCGTAGCCCCAGACCTTCTCGAGGATCTGCTCCCGCGACACCACGGCCCCGGACTGCTCGGCCAGGGCGCGCAGGATCATCGCCTCTTTCTGGGTCAGAGAGTGCGAGATGCCGTCCCACGATCTCCCCTCGAAGGTCCGGCAGTCGAACTCGTTACCGCCGAACCGAATCAGCGGATCGGGCGAAGTCTCTCGTCGATACCACTCCCAGCGTCGGAGGATCACCTGCACCCTCAACAGGAGCTCCCGCAGGTGGAAGGGCTTCTCCATGTAGTCGTCACCGCCGGCCTCGAGGCCGCGGATGCGATCGTCGATTCCGCCTTTCGCGGTGAGAAACAGAATGGGAGTGATCCGGCCCTGGGCGCGGGCCCGCTCGCACACCGTGAATCCGTCCAGCTCGGGCAGCATTACGTCGAGGAGTACCAGGTCGTAGTCTTCTTCGAGGATCTTTTCGAGCCCGCTGCGGCCGTCGGTCACGACCTCGACTCGGTAGCCCTCGACCTCGAGGTTCTCCGCGATGCCGTTGGCCAGGCGCTCCTCGTCCTCGACGACGAGAATCCTCGCGCTCTCGTCGGGTGCCATCACGACGCTTCGTTCCCTGCGGTCGGCCACCAGACCTCGAAGACCGCTCCCTTCCCGGGGCCGTCACTGGATGCCTTCAGCCGCCCTCGTTCGAGCTCGATGAAGCTCCTCACGATATAGAGACCGAGGCCCTGGCCCGAGCCCTCCCGGCGCATCTCGTCACCCGGCCGATAGAACTTCTCGAACAGGCGTTTGCTCTCCTCCGGTCGGAAGCCGACGCCGTTGTCCTCGACTCTCAGATGAACGAAATCGCCCGCCCGCGACGCCGACACACTGATCTTGCCGTCTCCGTTCGAGCCGACGGCTGTCAAGGCGTTGTCCAAGATGTTTCGCAGAACGGTCGAGACTCCGTTCGGGTCGGCCGTGATCTCCCGATCGTACCACACGTCGTCCTCGATCTTAGCTCCTGATCCAGCTCGTCGACGACATGAGCGACCGTTGGCTCCAACGGGACCGACTCGGGATGAAGCGTGATCCCCCTCTGCTCGAGCCGGGTGGCGTCGAGGATCTTGGCGATCATGTCACCCATGCGCGTGACGTCGGCACCCATCCGGTCCGCCAGCTCCCGCACGCGCTCGCGAGACAGATCTCTGAGGCCGAGGGTCTCGACCGAGAGCTGGAGGCTGGCGAGCGGACTCTTGAGCTCGTGGGAGACGGCGGCCAGGAAGTTCTGCTGCCGGCGGCGCAGGATGGCCTCCTCATAGAGCGCTCGCCAGACCACCGCCATGCTGATCACGAGGACGACGAGGAAGAAGGCGCCCTCCCAGCCGTACTGGTTGAGCCACCGGACTCGATCCTGGCGAAGGCTCTCCAGCGCCTCGCTGTCGACCGCGATCTCCCCTCGCGAGTCCACCGTCAGATGTGGAAAGAGGTTCTCGAGCATGGTCTGATCCGCGCCGCGCCGCCGCAGTTCGTTTGCCGCCCGAGCATCTTCCGTGTAGAGCTCGATGAGCCGAGCTCGCAGCGCTTCGGTTCGCCGGCTCTGATCCATGATCCACCAGAAGACCTGGACTGCCGAGACGATCAGCAAGGAGAGAATGACGATCTGGAAGATTCGTGTGCGTCTGGCGCGCAGTTTCATGACTCGAGCTCGTTCCTAGCTGCCCCCGGTGGCGGCTTCGTCCAGCGCCTCGCCCAACGCTCGGGCGAAACGCGAAAGGTCCCCCGGCGTATGAGCCAGCCCGAGGAAGCCGACCTCGAACGCCGAGGGAGCCATCGACACACCGCTTCGCAGCAGGGCGCGAAAGATCCGACGATATCGATCGGAGGCGCCCGCGTCGATCGATTCGGCATCTCGGGGCGGCTCTCCCGGCTGCAGGGACAGCCAGAAGATCGAGCCCTGTCTGACGAGCGTGACGTCGAGCGGCGAGGCCGCGAGCACCGGAGCCAGCTCCCGATCGAGCCGCTGCCCCAGCTCCTCGAGACGCTCCCAAGCGCGCTCCCGCTCGAGAATCCGCAAGTTAGCCAGACCCGCCGCCATCGCCACCGGGTTCCCCGACAGAGTACCGGCCTGGTAGACCGGTCCGTCGGGCGCCAGATGTCCCATCAGCTCGCGGCTGCCCCCGAAGGCACCGACCGGCATCCCGCCGCCGATGATCTTGCCGAAAGTCACGAGATCGGGAACGATGTCATAGATCTGGGCGGCGCCGCCTCGGGCTACCCGGAAGCCGCTGATCACCTCGTCGAAGATCAGCAGCGAGCCGCTCGCGGCGGTGACCTGGCGCAGGGTGGCGAGAAACTCCGGCCGCTGGATCAACAGCCCGTTGTTGGCCGGGATCGGCTCCACGATCACCGCGGCGATACGCTCCCCTTCGGCCTCGAAGAGCGCTCGCAGGCGGTCTTCGTCATCGAGCGGGAGTACCCGGGTCAGCGCAGCGAAGGCTTCCGGAACGCCCGCCGACGACGGTTGTCCGAAGGTGACGAGACCGGACCCCGCCGCGACCAGCAGGGGGTCGGCGTGGCCGTGATAACAGCCGGAGAACTTGACGATGACGTCGCGCCCGGTCGCGCCGCGGGCGAGTCTCACCGCGCTCATCGTCGCTTCGGTTCCGGAAGACACGAAACGAAGCTGCTCGAGCCCCGAATAGCAATCGATCACGCACTCCGCGAGCTCGACTTCGGCCTGGCACGGCGCCCCGAAGGTAGTGCCCCTGACGGCCGCTCGCTCGACCGCTTCGATCACCTCCCGATGGGCGTGGCCGAGGATCAGAGGACCCCAGGACGAGACGAAGTCCAGGAAGCGATGACCGTCCTCGTCCACGATGAAGGCACCCTCGCCACGACTGACGAAGAAGGGAGCTCCGCCGACCGCGCGAAACGCCCTGACCGGCGAGTTCACGCCGCCCGCCAGAACCCGGACCGCGCGCTCGAACAGCTCCTCGGACACCGGGAAGGCCGACCCCGAAACACCTCGCTCTCCACGTGAACCGACGCTCAATCTAGACCTCCATCTCGGCCAGATCTTCCAGCCGTCCGAGGAGCTGGGAGCCGGCCTCGGGCAGCTCCTCTCCGGAGGCGGCGAGAAAAGTCCTGACTGCCGAGGCTCCGTACTCGGAAGCGAGCTCGCGAAGGCCCTTGATCGGGATGTGCGCAAAGCGCCGGGCGATGACCTCCGCCCACCTGCTGATCACCTCGCGCTCCTCGTCACCAAGTCCCTTCAGCTCCTTCTCGAACAGCCGGTTTACACCTTCCGTCGCGGTCTCGCGATAGCGCTGGTTCAGCCCAGCGATGACCGGCGACATCAACCGCTCGGCCAGTCCTCTGCGGAGCTCGGCGAGGCTCTCGTCGACGAGCTCTCGAGCGGGAGCAAGGTCGACCAGGTGCCGATCGCGACCGGCACCGGCCTCGGCGAGAATGTCGTCCATGCCCTCGAGCGTGGTGCCCGTCGCGAGTGCCGCCTCCGGATCGGTGTTCGATGGCATCGACATGTCGACGATCAGGGGAGGCTCGCCGCTGGGGGCGCGCGCGGCCAGCCTCTCGAGCTCGGGTCGACCGAGAAGCACTTCCGTGCTACCGGTAGCGATGAGTACCGCCTCGACCCCATCCGGCCGAGCGCGAAACTCCTCGAGTGATCGGTGCTCCCCTCCCAGCTCGCGAGCGAGCTCGGCGGCCGCCTCCGGGGTTCGGTTGACGACGATCAAGGACTCGCCGGCGCCCGCGAGCTCCGCGCCGCACCGGCGGACCATCGGCGAGACGCCGATCAGGGCCACCCGCCCCGGCGTGCGATGCAGGCGGTCGGCCAGACGCTCGACCGCGATGTCGGCCAGCGACACGCGACGCCCCGAGATCGGCACCTGCCGGTGGACGTTCAGGGCGGTGCGCAGCGCCTCGGTGACGAGGAAGTCGAGCAGCGTGCCGCTGACACCGGCTTCCCGGGCGGTCAGCAGCGCCTCCCTCACCTGAACGCGGATCTCGTGCTCACCGAGCTGGACCGAGTCGAGACCGGCCGCCACCAGAAAGAGATGCTCGACCGCTCCCTCTCCCACCCAGGCGCGCAGGGTCCGCTCGGCCTCTCCCGGTTTCGGCTCTCGGCCCGAAAGCGCCCGAAAGACCCGCTGCCGATACTCACTCATCCTGGTCTTGCCATCACCACGGAAGGCCATCTCGACCCGATTGCAGGTCGCCAGGTAGACGAGCTCCTGCGCTCCGATCTCGCGCATCAGTTGGGGGAGCCTTCGAGCCCGCTCGCTCTTGGCCACGGTCAGACCGGCCAGCAGGTCGGTGCTGTGGTTGCGGGTGTTAGCTCCTACGACGCCGATAGTTTCCATAGCGACCTCATCTTCGTGAATTTGCAGGACCGTGCGGAGACTGCGCGGTGCACACCTCATGACCCGGCTCCGTAGCCGGCGTCGGCCGGGGAACCGGCCGCGGCCAGCTCTTCGCGGCGCCGGCGCGAGGCCTCGGCCTCGGCGCGAGCCGACTCCAGGCTCCACTCCCCGGCATCGATCGCCCATCCTCCCAGGTTCTTCCGGATCAGCTCGGCGAGCATCCGCAGGTGAGCGGGTCGATCGTTGAGGCATGGGATGTAACGGAACCTCTCTCCCCCGTTCTCCAGGAAGAATCCACGGTTCAACTGGTCGATCTCCTCGAGAGTCTCGAGGCAATCGACCGAGAAGCCCGGGCAGATGACGTCGAGACTCTTGACGCCGGAGCTCGCCATCGCCCGGATGGTCACGTCGGTCGTCGGCTTGATCCACTCCTCCTTGCCGAAGATCGACTGGAACGCCACGTCGAAGCGCTCCGCGCCGAGCTCGAGCGTCTCCGCCACCAGGCGAGCCGTCTTGAGGCATTCGCAGTGATACGGATCACCCGCCTCGAAGTACCGCAGCGGAATACCGTGGAACGAGAAGAGGAGCTTCTCCGGCTCGCCGTCCCGCTCCCAGACCTCGCGAATGGACTCGGCCAACGCCTCGATGTAGGCCGGCTCGTCGTGATAGCGGTGAATCGTTCGCAGACTCGGAACCACCCGCCAGGCGGTGAGCTCCGCGGACACCGCATCGAAGACCGAGGCGACCGTCGTCGCCGAGTATTGCGGGAACATGGGGACGACCAGGATTCTGCTGCAACCCTTGTCCCGCAGCTCGGTGAGCGCGTGGGGTATCGACGGGTTGCCGTAGCGCATTCCGATCGCGACGTGCAGGGGGGAGCCGATCGTTCGAGCCAGTCGCGCCGCCAGCTCCTCGCCGAGGCGCAGCGAACAGTTGAGCAGCGGCGACCCGTCTTCCTGCCACACTTTCTCGTACAGCGCCGCCGATTGCCGGGGCCGAAACGGGAGAATGAAGAGGTTGAGAATCAGCCACCACTTCCAGCGCGGCTCCTCGATCACCCGCGGATCGCCGAGGAACTCGCGAAGAAAGCTGCGCAGTGCCGGCGCCGTCGGAGCCTCCGGGGTCCCGAGGTTGACCAGCAGCACGCCGACCGCGGGCAGCCTGCCGTGCTCGAAGGGTGGTTCGCTGCGATAGCCACTCATGCGTCAGTCCTGTCTTCGGCCGAGGAGATGCCGGTGAGCCCGCGAGTGGGGCAGTAGCGGCAACGCCGCCACCGCACTCGCGGCGATTAGCAGCCCGCCGCTGAGAAAGGGCCAGCCCGAGCCCAGGCGGTGAAAGGCCCAGCCGCCCCAGATCGGCCCGATCACCCGGCCCAGCGCGCCGATCGAGCGGGCGAGCCCGAGGACGCCGCCCTGGGACTCGACGGCGGCCAGCCGGCTCATCAGGCTCAACGAAGTCGGGGTGTGGAGACCGGAGCCGAGCGCCAGCAAGCTCGCCGCGACCAAGAGTCGAGTCAACGACTCGACTCGAGCCATCACGAACAGTCCGACCGCCATGGCGGCGAGCGCGACCACGAGGAGGCGGCGCTCGCCGTAGCGGGCGACCAACGACCCGATCAGGCCTCCCTGCACGACGACCATCAACACGCCGACGAACACCAAGAGCCAGGCCGTCTCCTTCATGCCGAAAGCGAGCCGTTCCTCGCAAAACAGCGCCAGCGTCGCTTCCATCGCCGAGAAACCGAGGATCACCGTGCCGTAGAGCGCCAGGAGCAGCAGGAGCTGGGGCCGGTCTTCGACGTTCGCCGCCACCCCTGGCGCCGCTCGGTCGCTGGGGAGCGCCCGGCGCTGGGGCTCGGGCAAAATCTTCCAGACCAGCAGCAGGTTGACCGCCGCCAACAGCGCGGCGCCGGCTGGAACCGCGGTCGCGCCCCACTGGCTCAGAAACCCGCCCAACGCGGGACCGGCAATGAACCCCATGCCGAAGGCGGCGCCGAGCTTACCCATCGACTTGGCCCGCTCCTCGGGACGGGTGACGTCGCCGACGTAAGCCTGGGCGATGGTGTAGTTCGCCGCAGCCGCTCCGGCCAACGTGCGGGCGACGAAAAGCCAAGCGAGGTCCTTCGCCAGGGCGAACAGAACGTAGGCGCCGCAGCTCAGCGCGATGGCCGTCAACAGGAGCGGACGCCGTCCCAGGCGATCCGACAGACGTCCCCAAACCGGCGACAGCAGGAATTGGGCGAGGCTGTAGGAGGCGAAGAGCAGGCCGATCTCGAAGGCGGTCGCTCCGAAGTGCTCGCCGTAGAAGGGCAAGATCGGGAGGATCATCCCGAAGCCCGCGAGATCGAGAAAGACCGTCGACGCCAGAAGGAGCGGCGTCCGGCCGGTCCGGTCGCTCGTTCGATCCTCTGTCTTCGACATTCGCTTGGGGGCTCCCGAACCTCGAAAGAACGCATGCACTGTCTAGCAGGCAGAGCTCGGTCTTGTGTCACAGAAACGTCATCGCCGGCGGACCTACCGAGGGTCGGCCGGCACCGACGCAGCCAGGCGACTCGCCAGGCTGACACGACAAGCCGGTACGATCGGGAGGTGCCGCATCACCCGACCCACGCCGGCCACGGGTGCCGGCGCTACCCGCAAACCGATCCGGCGGCGGCGAGACCCGTCGCGGTCGGCGACGCCGCGAGGGGCTGATGGGGGCTCTCGCCTGGCGCATCGTCAACCTGCTCCAGATGACGATCGTCGTCAGCTGGACGGCGCTGTGCATCGTCCTCGCGCTCGCGCTCCTGCTCGTCGGTCGTGGACCGGAGCTCCCGTTCGCCCTCACCCGGCGGGTGTGGCCTCCCGTGGGCCTGCGGGTCTTCGGCGTCCGGCTCGAGGTGCACGGCCTCGAGCACGTGGATCGCTCGCGGCCGCAGGTCTTCGTCTCGAACCACCGCTCGAATCTCGATGCCGCGGTGATCTACTCGGCAATTCCCCGTGATCTGCGCTTTCTCGCCAAGCAGGAGCTGCGCAGAGTGCCGCTTCTCGGCTGGTTCATCGCTGCGATGGGCATGGTGTTCGTCGATCGCGAGAGCCGCGCCAGCGCTCTCGAGAGCTTGCGGCGCGGTGCCGTCTTGCTCTCCGAGGGTCACGCTCTCCTCTCGTTCCCCGAGGCCACTCGCAACCTGGAGCTCGATCTGAGACCGTTCAAATGCGGCATCTTCGGCCTCTCGATCGCCGCCGGCGCCGAGATCGTGCCGATCGCGCTCAGGGGCACCGACTCCGTGTGGCCACCCGGCGGATTCGCTCTCCGCCCGGGGACGGTCGACCTCGAGATCGGAACCCCGATCCCGACCGCGGGTCTCGACGAGCAAGCCAAGGGGGCGCTCGCCGAGCAGGCGCGCGAAGCGATCGCCGAGCTGCTGCGCTAGCCTGCTAGCCGCGCAGATGGGCGACGAAGTTCGCCAGGTGGCGGGCGGTCGCCTCACGCCCCACGAGCTCGACGACGTCGAACAGCGGCGGCCCCGCTTTCGCCCCGGTCAGCGCCATCCTCACCGGGTGGATCAGCTGACCGGCCTTGACCTCGAGTGCTTCCGCGAGCGCTCGCAGCTCCCGCTCGAGACCCTCCTTGTCGAACGGCTCGACCGCCGCGTAGCGGGCGGCCAGCTGCTCGAGATGCTCGGCGAGGTCTTCTTGCGATCGGAACTTCGCCGTCAGCTCCGGATCGTAGGCCAGGTTCTCCTCGAAGTAGGTCGCCGCCAGCTCGGAGAGCTCGGCGAGGGTCTTGGCACGGGTCCGCAGGAGGTCGACCGCGGCCGCCAGATAGTCGGGATCCGCCACGCCGATGCCGGCGGCGGTCAGGAACGGCGCGGCGTGACTCAGGATCTCGGACAGATCGAGGGTCGACATGTACTGCGCGTTCATCCACGCCAGCTTCTCCGGGTCGAACACCGCGGCCGAGTCGTTGAGTCGCTCGGTCGTGAACGCCTCGACGAGAGTCTCGCGCGACATCACCTCGCGCTCGTCGCCCGGATTCCACCCGAGCAGCGCCAGGTAGTTGTAGAGCGCCTGCGGCAGGATGCCCTGACTGCGGAACTCTTCGACCGAGGCGGCGCCGCTGCGCTTCGACAGACGCTTGCGATTCTGGCCGAGGATCATCGGCAAGTGGGCGAAGGTCGGCACCGTCGCACCCAGCCTCTCGAACAGGGCGATATGCTTGGGGGTGTTCGACAGATGGTCTTCGCCGCGAATGACGTGAGTGACCGCCATGTCGATGTCGTCGGTCACCACCGACATGTGGTAGGTCGGCGAGCCGTCTGAGCGCAGCAGAATGAAGTCGTCGAAGACCTCGGGCAAGAACTCGACCTCGCCACGCACCAGATCGACGAACCGGATCGGCTCCGAGGGCATCCGGAAGCGCACGGCGAACGGGGCGCCCGCGTCGGCGCGCGATGCGATCTCGTCGGCGGCGAGCGGGCTCCGACCCTCCCGATAGCGAAAGGTCTCGCCGACCTTCTGGAGCCTCGCGCGCTCGGCGTCGAGCTCGTCGGGCGTCTCGTACGCCCGGTAGGCTCTGCCCTCGGCTAGCAGCTGGTGAGCCCGCTCGAGATGCCGGTCGAGGCGCTCGCTCTGCAGATACGGACCCTCGTCCCACTCGACTCCGATCCAACGCAGGGCGTCTTCGATCTGCCGCGTCATCGCCTCGTCCGAACGCCGGCGGTCGGTGTCTTCGATCCGCAGGATGTTGACGCCGCCGAGCTTTTGAGCGAGCAGGTCGTTGTAGATCGCGGTCCGGGCGCCGCCGACATGAAGGAAGCCGGTGGGCGAAGGGGCGAAGCGGACGCGGACGGGGGAGTCGGGCATCAGTGGGTGGAGATGGGGGCAGCGCGGAGATTCGAGGGTCGGCCCGGAGCCACGGGTCCGCCGGCACACGTGGCCAGCTGCTGGGAGGCTAGATTGGCGGAGAGGGAGGGATTCGATGGGCCCGGCCTTCGGCCGGCTGTCCGGCTTCGCCGGCCAGGGTGCCCGTGTTCTTGGTCGCCTGGCTATCGCCAGTCGACTGAGGGTTCGAATCCCTCCTTACGCATTCGGTATGGGTGTCGCATACTGGGCCGCTCAAACCTCCGACGGAACGCGCTAGATTGGCGGAGAGGGAGGGATTCGAACCCTCGGTCCAGGTTACCCCGGACAACTGCTTAGCAGGCAGCCCCGTTCGGCCACTCCGGCACCTCTCCGCGGTCCAAACGCAAGAGGCGCCATTGTAGGGGTGCCGCGGGGTGGAGTCAAAGTGGTTCGCCGAGTTGGCCTCTGCTACTCTCCCGCACACGTCGAAACCTCGGGTGAACGAGCGCCCGAACCTGGAGGAAGTACCGATGAGTCAGGCCCCGCAGGACCTCGACCAGCTGGCGATCAACACCATACGATTCCTCGCGGTCGACATGGTCGAGCGGGCCAACTCCGGCCACCCAGGCGCACCGATGGGTCAGGCTCCGTTGGCATATCTTCTTTGGACCCAGCACTTACGTCACAACCCTGCAGACCCGACGTGGCCCGACCGCGATCGCTTCGTCCTTTCCTGCGGCCACGCCTCGGCGTTGATCTACTCGCTGCTACATCTCTCCGGCTACGACCTTTCGCTCGATGAGCTGCGCAACTTCCGCCAGTGGGGATCGAAAACTCCGGGCCATCCGGAACACGGCCACACCCCGGGCATCGAGACCACCACCGGGCCACTGGGGCAGGGCCTGGGCAACGCCGTCGGGATGGCGATCGCGCGCCGGATGCTCGCCGCGGAGTTCAACCGCGATGGCTTCGATCTATTCACCCATCGCATTCTCGTCGTCGCCAGCGACGGCGATCTGATGGAGGGGGTCGCCTCGGAGGCGAGCTCGCTCGCCGGCCATCTCCGACTCGGCGAGCTCAAGGTGTTCTACGACGCCAACCGGATCTCGATCGACGGGTCGACCGACCTCGCCTACACCGAGGATGTCGGGCGCCGCTACGAGGCTTATGGCTGGAATGTCCTGCAGGTCGACGACGTCAACGATCTGCCGGCGACCGGCGGCGCCATCGAGGCCGCTCTGGCCGAGACCGAGCGGCCGACCCTCGTCGTCGTGCGCACCCACATCGGCTACGGCAGCCCCGCCAAACAGGACTCGGCCTCCTCCCACGGTGCGCCGCTCGGCCCCACGGAGGTGGCGGCGACCAAAGACAACCTAGGCTGGCCGCAGGAGCCCACCTTCCACGTCCCCGACGAAGCGCGGGAGGCGTTCGC
>CALZKB010000135.1 GCA_945787575.1 Thermoanaerobaculia bacterium
GGCGGTAGAGGAACGACCCGACCGCTCGCGGCCGGGTCGTGAGCTCGAACTCGCCATCGGCGACCGGCGCCTCGGCGACCACCCCGCCGGGGCCCAGCAGGCTCGCCCGGGCACCCTCCGGCAAGCCGACCGCACGGCCGCGCACCGCGACTGCCTCACCCAGGGGAATCCTCCGGCGCCAGTCGATGCCGACGACACCGGCGGCTCCAGCCGTCGGGGTCGGCGCTTCGAACTCGACGACCCCCGGCAGAGCCTCCAGCTCCCAGCTCCGTAACCCGGCGCCCACGACATGCCAGCGCCGGACGTCGGGGCGCGCCAGCGCCGCGACGCGCGCCGACGCCACCGGTTCGGCCTCGACTGCCGGTGCCCCCGGTAGGCGGAAGCCCGGCGCTCGCCCGAGGGCCTGCGCGGCCTGTCGGGCTCCGGCGCCGGCGGTCACCAGCACCGCGCTCCCGCCCGCCGCCGCGAGCCGGCGGGCCGGCCTGGCCGCCAGCAGAAAGAGCGCGCCGGCGGCGAGCAGCAAAGCGAGCGACCGCCACCACACCGGGCCGCGAGCCCGTTCCCCGGCGAACGCCACCGCCGTCACGCCGAGCGCCACGGCGGCGGCGAGGAGCGACCAACCCTGAGTGGCGAGCAGAGTCCAGTCACTCACCGCGAAGTCCCCTCGGCCACACGTCTTCGATAGGCTTCCCCCAGCCGGGTTGACGGCTGTGCCCCGAGTTCGGGAGCGACTTCCGGCTCGGGCAGTAGGTTCCACAATGCGGCCTCGGCCGCGGCGAAGGTCTCCGGCGGCACGCTCGCTTCGCCTTCGAGGGCCGCGAGGGCCGCCCGCACGCTGCCGAGGCCGCCGAGATCGACCTTCGCGTCGTCCCGGGCGCGAACGGCGAGCAGCCGCGCCGCCTGCTCGGCCAGCGCGAGCAGCCCCTCTGGCGGCACTCCGTCGAGGCGCCAGCTGCGCAGGCCCGCGAGGGTCGCCGCGATCGTCTCCGCCTCCCGATCACCGGCGGTCGTCGTCGCGTTCCGCCGCCGGCGGACCGTGCGGATGCCGCCGAGCTCACCGCTCAGCCGCTTCTCCGCCGGAAACAGCTCCGGGGCCTCGAAGCCGACCTTCTGCACGTACAGCCGCGATCGCTGCTGCACATCCTTCAGCAGCCGCAGCGCCCGAAACTCGTAAGGCAGCGCCTTGCGCGGTTCGATCCCCCGCAGCCGCCCCTCGGCATCCCACATCTCGGCCAACGCCGCCTTCAACTGCGCCCTGATCTCGGAGTCGAAGAAGGTGGCGATCTCGGCCGAGTCGTGCTCGTGGACCATGCCCTCACCGAGCCCCTCGAGCACCTCGGTCGCGGCGTCCTCTCGACCGCTCTCCATCTCTTCGAGACGCAACTCTTCCCCCTCGTGCACGCCCTCTTCCGAGTCGACTCCCGCCGGACGACCCGAGGAGAATTCCTCCCCCAGGAGACCCCCGTAGCGCAGCCGCAAGGCGCGCTGATCGAACCCGAGCCCTTCCGAACGCCTCCGGAACTCCGCCTCGGTCAGGGTCGGCCCCTCGGCGACCAGCTTCTCGGTATCGAGGATGATCTGGCGCTGACTGCGGAAGAATTCGGGCACCCGCAAGATCGGGAGCCGCGCCGACAAGCCGACGCTCCTCGGTCCGCCACCCGGCACTCGCACGATGTGGGTCGACGAGCGACTCCGGTTCGACTCGGGAGGCCGCCGGTCGGTCGCCTCGACGTGAAAGAACAGCTCCACCCCCGACCTGACACCGAGCGCCTCCAGATCGAGGCGGCGACGCAGCCGCAGCCCCGGCGGCCCGTCGGAGAGAGCCGAGCGATCGTCGAACTCCAATCGACGCTCCCGAAACTCCACCAGCTCGCCGAATCCGCTCGCCACGGTCGCCACGATCACCACGCCGGCGACCCCGTGGTCGTCTCGTACCTCGGCCACGATCTCGAGACCTCCGACCTCTTCCGGCGAGAGCTCCAGAAACGGCGGCGGCGCGACAACTCGAATTTCGGGCGCCCGATCCGGCTGTACGACAAGGCGCGCGAAGTCGCTCTCGAGTCGCGTACCGTCGGCGGCCAATTCTAGCCGGTAGAGGTGGCTTTCCTCCGCGCGGCGGCTTCCCACGAACTCGCGACCGCTCACCCCAGCGGGCGCGCCCGGCCTCTTCGCCGGGGCCGGCTCGAGAGCGAACGGTTCGGTCTCGTCGAAGACCAGCGTCGCGCCGACCGCGCCGCCACGGGAGGCGACCCGCCAGGTCACCATGGCATCCTGCTCGACCACGAGATCGAGTCCCTCGACTTCACGAGCCGGACGGCCGGTATAGGCCGGCGGTTCGATCCGAGCGCCTACCCGGTGGATCGCCAGCGGCTCGCCGGCGAGCTCCGCGGGCGGTGCCGAGATTGCCGCCGTGGCTCCGATCGACTGCGCTCCCGTCACGTCCCCCACGAGCGGGATGAGAGCCGCGACCGCCATGGCTCCCGCCGCCCACCACCCGGCGGAGCGAACCGCCGCCGTCGGCAGCTCGACGGCCACCCCACCCGCATCGAGCCGCGCCAGCAGCCGTGCACGCTGCAGGCGAGCGACCAGCGGCAGAGCATCGGGCTCGGCCAGCAACAGCTCGGCGCTCTGCTCGAGCTCGACCGTTTCGGCATCGAGATGTCGGGCGATCGTCGACAGATCGACCGGTCGTCGAAAACCCCGCACGGCCGTCACCGCCAGGGCGACGCCGGCGACGGCCACGCCGAGCGCCCAGGCAGGCGGCGCTCCACCGCCAGCCAGGGTCGTCGCCACGGCGGCGGTCGGGACGAGGACCGCGACCGCTCGCAGACCGGCGATCCACCGCTGGCGCCGTCGCCACCGCCGAGCCAGCTCGTGAAACAGGTCCAACCAGTTCATGTCGCCCCCCGCCATCCCCAGAGCCGCTCGGCGAGGAGCCCGAGCATCAGCAGAAGCCAGAGCGCACGCTCGATCGCCGCTGCGGCATTCGGCGGCGATTCGCTCTCCGCCGAGACGGCGAGCGGACGGGCTTCGCCGGCCATCGCTCGGCGATCGGAGCGGGCGCCGCGCGCGGCCGGCCCGGACGGAGCGACCTCGCCCACCAGTCCGGCGAGCCACTCGGGAAAGCCCGGCCGCAGCACCCAGTCGGTCCAGCTCGGGCTGAACCGCGAGGCGTAGCGGATCCAGCGGCCCGAGCCGATCGCGACGGCGTCGAGCACGGTTCTGCCACCGGTCGCGACCGCCAACGGCACGGGCCGACTCGCGGTCGGATCGACCGGCCCAAGTCGATCGAAACGTGCGAGTCGCGCCTCCCCGCCGCCGACCCAACAGTCGCAGCGCTCGGCACGATCGAGCACGTCGCTCACCAGGAGCCCACCCGACTCGAGGGCAGCGAGAATCGCGGCAGGTACGGGAGCGGCGGTGAGCCAAAAGACCAGCTTGGCGTCTCCGACCGCTTCGCCCGTACCCGGAGGGGACTCGCGGACCTCGAGCTCGAGGTCGACTGCTTCCGCCGCCGCCGCCAGGGCCGCCCGCACCCGGGCGGCGTCCGCCGCTCGCTCCGCCTCGACGAAGAGCACCGCCTGCAGCGGCGGCGGCGGGCCGGACAAGGACAACGCGTCATCCGTCGCCACCGAGCCGCCGTCGACGAGCTCGAGTCGCCAGCCGTCTCCTTGGCGCTCGATGCGCACCCCGGCGTCGACCCCGTCGGTCAGCGCCCGACGCTCGTAGACGGTAGCCCCCGGATCGCTCGTGGCGATCACGGCCTCCGTCGGAGCGCCGGCTTCGAAGGCGATACGCTCGAGCCAACGGTTGGGCCTGGGATCGCTCAACTCGTGCCAGCGGAAGGGACGGCCGAGAAGCGGTCGAGCTCCGGCGAGCGCGGACAAGCGGTCGAGCGTGAAGACCTCGAACTCGACGCCGCCGGGAGCGTCATGATCGGCGAGCTCGATCAGCGCCCAGAGGTCCGTCGCCGGTTCGGGGTCCGAGCCGGCGTGAGCCGACGGCGGAGTCAGCGCCCGCAGCTCGGCTCCCGCCTCGACGAGCGCGTCGAGCTCCGCGTAGGCTGCGCCGTTGGCGGGCTCGAGCTCGCCGCGCTCGGCGAGTATTTCCGGCGTCGCCAGCACCCAGATGACCGCCCCGGGCGGGCCCGCGAAGTGGAGCCGCGGTCCGGCGAGCCACAGTGCCAACAACGCCAGGATGAGGCAGCGCAGGGCGAGCAATCCCCACCGACTGAGCCGCACCCGCCGCACCCGCACGCTCTCCGCCGGCGCCAGCCACCGGATACTGCCCATCGCAATTCGCGGGTGTCGGCCGCGACTGAGCAGGTGGATGGCAACCGGCGCCAGCAGGCCGAGGAGACCCCAGAGCCAGGCCGGCTGGGCAAACCCGCCCCAGGTCAAGGCAGCCGTCCACGCCGCAAGAGGAACGAGCGCAACGCCGCATCGACCGGCCGATCGATCGCCACCAGCTCGTAGGTCACACCCGCCTCGAGCAGTTCGAGGCGCCAACGCTCGAGCTCCGCCGCGAGGCGAGCGAGGTAGTCGGCGCGCATCAGGTCGGCATTGCCCCGCACGATCTCCCCGCTCTCGAGATCCTCGAACGCCAGATCCCCGTGGAATGCGAACTCGAGCTCGTTGCGCGCCATCAGGTGGAGCACCAGCACGTCGTGACCGAGCGCGCGCAGGTTACGCAAAGCGTGCTCGATCTCGGCAGTCGATTCGAAGAGATCGCTCACCACGACGATCAGCTCGCGTTCCCTGGGGTTGGCGATCCGATGGCCGAGCTCCTCCCACGACGGCCACCGCCCCGAGGGCTCGACCGTCTCGAGACGATGCAGCACGCGCCGTAACGAGCGGCGTCCATGCTGGGCCGGCAGATCGACGCTCGTCCCGTCCTGAACCGCATGGAACGAGATCCGATCCCCTTGGTGGTCGGCGAGATAGGCCAGCGCCGCCATCAGGAAACGGGAGTAGTCGAGCTTGGAGAGCGTCGCGTCGGCGTGCGCCATCGAGGCGGTCGCGTCGAGGACGAGCCGCACCGTGATGTCGCGCTCGACTTCCGACTCGCGCACGAAATAGCGGTCCGAGCGAGCGTAGACCCGCCAGTCGACGCTACGCAGATCGTCTCCCGGTTCGTAGCTGCGGTACTGGCTGAACTCGATGCCGGCACCCGGCCGCCGATCGAGGTGCTCACCTGCGAGGAAGCCCTCGACGATGAGCCGCGCGACGAGACGCAGATCCTTGATCGCCGCCAGCGCCGACGGTTCGAGGAGACGCGACCGTGGGACCGCGTGCGCCACCGACTCGAGTTACCCGAGCGGGCTCCGCGGCTCGCCCACCGCTTCCAAGATGCGCAGTGCCAGGTCCTGCGAGGTCACGCCCTCGGCCTGCCCCTTGAAGTTGATGAGCAACCGATGCCGCAAGACCGCCGGCACCAGCGACTCGAGGTTCTCCCGGGAGACTGCGAAGCGGCCCTCCAGCAAGGCGCGGGCCTTGGCGGTGAGAATGAGAGCCTGACCGGCGCGCGGACCCGCCCCCCAATCGACGAAGCGAGCCACCGCCTCGACATCGCTCGAGTCGGGTCGGGTCGAGCGAACGAGCTGCGCCACCCAATCGATCAGACCTTTGGAGATGTGGACCTGCCGCACCAGCGCTTGGAGCTCCAGCACCTCTCCCGCGGTCATCACCCGCTCGACGGCGGCGGACTCTTCACCGGTGGTGGCGGCGAGGATCCGGACCTCGTCCGCGGCATTCGGGTAGTCGATGCGAAGATGCAGGAGGAAGCGGTCGAGCTGTGCTTCGGGCAACGGATAGGTGCCCGTCTGCTCGATCGGGTTCTGAGTGGCGAGAACGAAGAACGGCCGGTCGAGAACGTAGGTTTCGCCGCTGTAGGTGACCTCTTTTTCCTGCATCGCCTCGAGCAGAGCGGCCTGGGTCTTCGGAGGGCTGCGATTGATCTCGTCGGCGAGCACCAGGTTGGCAAAGATCGGACCCCGCGAGAAGCGGAACGCCCGCCGCCCGGTTCCGTGCTCCTCCTCCAGGATCTCGGTGCCGACGATGTCGCTCGGCATCAGGTCGGGGGTGAACTGGATCCGTTTGAAGGAGAGCTCGAGCGCCCGCCCGAGGGTGCGGATCATGAGCGTCTTGGCGAGACCCGGCACCCCTTCGAGAAGGCAGTGGCCGCCGGCGAAGAGCGCCACCAGCAGCTGCTCGACCGCCTCCTCCTGGCCGACGATCACCTTGCCGATCTCGGCGCGCAATCCACCCGCGCGCTCGAGAAGACGCTCGAGATCCTGCTCGGTGAGTCCCCTGGCTCGAAGTTCGGAGCTCATCGCCTCGATCCCATGACGGTTGTCGCCAAGATCCTCGGCAGAGCCCGAACGGCCGAGACTCGACCGCCTGTCTCCTCACGGATGATGAGCGCCCGCCGCGTTACCCGGAGTCTCTTGACCCTTTCTTTCATTCCGAGACCGTCCCTAGGCGGTCATCGCGTAGACCACGATGTTGACACCGAACTTGGTGTTGTCCTGGGCCAGCCACCGCTTGTTGCGGTAGTCGTAATCCCACTCGCAACCGTAGTCCTTGTTGCTGTAGAGCACGGCGATGCGGCCGTCGACCTCGATCGCCTTGAGATAGTCGTGAACGAGGTCGTCTCCCCAGCCGTTGAGCTCGAAAGAGGTCGTGGGCGGTTCGTCGAACTCGAAGAACGAGGTGTAGAGCGGGTGGTGATTGGGGAGCTTGGCAAGCGCGTTGCTCCCGAAGATCTCCGCCACCTGCGCTTCGAACGAGCGAGCGAAGAGTCCGTCGACGTCGTGGTTGCAGTCGTCGACGAAGAGGAATCCGCCGTTCGTGACGTAGCGCTCGAGGTTGCGTTTCGCCCGGGTGTCGAACTCGACCAGCTTGTGACCCGCCAAGTAGGTAAAGGGCGCCTCCAACATCTTGGCGTCGCGAACCGAGACCACTCGCTCCTCGGTTTCGACCGGGATCGTCGTGTACTCGATCAGCGAGTTGAGCAGATTGGACGGCATCCGCTGGTCGACGTCCCAGTCGCCGGAGTCGTACTGCAATCGAGTAAAGACGAACTTCATGGAGCGCAGCGAGAAACCGGCGGCACGGATCCTCGATCCTCTTCCTAGACGGCGTCCGACAGGCTGCTGAACGTGAAGTCGCGGATCACCATCGGCGGAATCAGGTTACCGTTGATCCGCACCGGCCTGCCGAGCGATTCGATGTTGTTGAGCATGATCACCGGGCTCTCGTTGAAGCGCATGTTCTTGATCGGGAAAGCGATCTTGCCATCCTCGATGAAGAACGTACCGTCGCGGGTCAGGCCGGTGTAGAGCAGCGTCTGCGGGTCGACCGTGCGGATGTACCACGTCCGGGTGACGAGCACTCCGCGCTGGGTGTTCGCCACCAGCTCGTCGAGGGTCGCCTCGCCGCCCTCCATCACTCCGTTGGCCGGGAAGGGGACCGATTCGACCTCTTTCTCCCGAGCCCAGAAGCGCGAACAGTACATGTTCTTGACGACGCCCTTCTCGATCCACTTGACTTGCTCGCGACGCCGACCGTCGTCGGCCCACGGGGCCGCCGGGATCTCCGCCACCGTCGGATCGGAGTAGAGCGTCACCCGCTCGTCGACGATCTTCTCGCCGAGCTTGTTGCCACCCCCCTGCTTGGAGAGAAAGCTGCGCCCCTCGTCCGCCTGACGGCGGTCGAAGTTGAACATCATGTTCCGCAGCAGCCCCACCGAGGCGGCAGGCTCGAGCACCACCGTGTACTTGCCGGGCTCGATCGCTCGCGCTTCGCGTGATCTCAACGCCTTGTCCATGGCGATGGCCGAAGAGCGCGCGGCGTCGAACTGGCTGACGTCGTTGTAGTCGCGGGTCACGTACCCCGAGCCGGTGCCGTCTTCAGTTCGCACCGTCACCGAGAACTCGATCTCGGTGTAGGGGTAGTAGGCGAAGAGGCCCTTGCTGTTGGCCATCGCCTGGAAGGCGTTCGAGTCCTCGAGGTAGCCGGCCGCCACGAGCTTCTTCTCACGGCAAGGGCCGATCGACGAAGCCGCGACGGCGGCACGGAATTCCGGGTCGATCTTGGCGGTCGAATCGAAGAACCCCTTGCTCTCGAGGTACTCCTGCGGTCCCAGCACCTCGACGAACTCGGGGTTCTCGGGAGCCAGCTGTGCCAGCTCCTCGGAGCGCCGCACGACCTTCTCCAGCGACTGGTCGTCGAACTCGTTGATCGTCGCCGTTGCCATCTTCTTGCCGAAGTTCGATTGCACGACGAGCTCGAGATCGGTGACCGACCCGGCCGTCGACACCGTGTTGCGGGCATAACGGATATTGCCGGTGGCCGCCCCCTCGAGGCTGACCTCGCAGGCGTCGGCCTTGGAGAAGCCGAGGGCTTTGTCCAGAATCGCTTTGGCTTCTGACTTGGAAAGGATGGTCATCGTCTGCTTTCCCTCTCTGACCTAGATCTTGCGCTCGGTGTTGATCACATTGATGCCGTTGAAACGGCTCGTCGAGCTGCCGTGGGAGACGGCGCTGATCTGCCCCGGCTGGCCCTTCCCGTCGAAGAAAGAGCCGCCGAGCCGGTAGTCGCGCTGGTCGCAGATGGCCACGCAAGAGTTCCAGAACTCCTGGGTGTTCGCCTGGTAGGCGACGTCGCGCAGCTGCCCCTTGATCTCACCGTTCTCGATCTCGTAGAACATCTGGCCACCGAACTGGAAGTTGTAGCGCTGCTGATCGATCGAGAACGATCCGTCGCCGATGATGTAGATACCCTTCTCGACGTCCCGGATCATCTCGTCCACCGACAGCTCGGCGGTGCCGGCCCGGAGCGATACGTTGGGCATCCGCTGGAACTGCACCGAGCTCCACGAATCGGCGTAGCAACATCCGTGGGACTCCTTCTCACCGATCATGTGCACCTGGTCGCGAATCGCCTGATAGTTGACGAGGATCCCCGACTTGACGAGATCCCACTCTTTGCACTTCACCCCCTCGTCGTCGTAGCCGACGCTGCCGAGCGAGCCGGGTTGCGTCTTGTCGGCGAAGAGGTTGACCTTGTCCGAGCCGTATTCGAAGTCCTTCGACTTCCACTTGTCGAGGGTCGCGAAGCTCGTCCCGGCATAGTTGGCCTCGTAGCCGAGGACGCGGTCGAGCTCGAGCGGGTGGCCGACCGACTCGTGAATCGTCAGCCACAAGTGGCTCGGGTCGAGCACGAGGTCGTACTTGCCGGGCTCGACCGACTTGGCCGTCATCGTCGCCTTCGCCTGCCGGGCGGCGGCGACCGCATCTTCGCGCATGTCGTAGCGGTCCCCGTAGCGGGTGGTGACGCCCAGCGTCTTCGCCTTGGGGTCGCCGTCGACGTACTCCCACCCCATGCCCATCGGCGACGACAGCGCCTCGCGGGTCTTGAACTTCCCGCTCTCCGGGTCGACGACCGTGACGTTGAAGGTCGGCCAGATCCGGTGGACGTCCTGATCGATGTACGAGCCGTCGGTCGAGGCGAAGTACTTCTGCTCGTTGACGAGGAAGAAGATCGAGTTGATGAAGCTCGCTCCCGCTTCCATCGCCGCGGCGTTGACGTCCATCAACATCTCGACCTTTTCGGAGATCGGAACGTCGAAGGCGCTCTTTTCGATCGGCGTCCGCCAGCTCACCTCGCCCACCCCCTCGACCGGCGCCAGCCGCACCGGCTCTTGCTGGACCTTGGAGTTGGCCTTGGCGATCGACGCAGCCTGTTCGGCCGCCCGCGCGATCGAGTCCTTGTCGACGTTGGAGGTCGCGGCGAACCCCCAGGTGCCGTCGACGATCACCCGCACCCCGGTCCCGTAGGACTCGGTGTTGACGAGATTCTGGACCTTGTCCTCGCGGGTGACGACGAACTGGTTGAGGTACCGGCCGATCCGAACGTCGGCGTAGGTCGCCCCCTTGCCGCGAGCGGCGTTGAGCGCCGCGTCGGCCAGCACCTTCTTGTCGGCGGCGGGGATCGGGGTGGTGGCGCCGTAGAGGGTCCTCGGTCGGCCGAGCACCGGGACCATGAGGGTGCCGACGCCGATGCCGCTCAGGCGCAGAAAGTCTCTCCTGTCCAAAACCTAACCTCCTACCTCTTCTAGCTGTTGTCCGGACTTACCCGGTCCTCCGGTTCAACAGTGTGCTACGTACGAGCCGCGCCGAGGTTGCTCGGGCGGCCAGCTGACACCTCGTTCACTCCCAGTCTAGCAGCCGCCTCCTCGACCTGTCGGCACCGAACTCGATGATCGACTCGCCTGCGGGACCCCGATCGAACCGCTCTCGGGCCTCCGGACTTCGAAGTCAATTCAGATAGCCGAGGGCCTTGAGTGCCTCGACCTCTTCGGCGTCGAGCTTCACCGTCTCGCGCTCTTCGCCCGCCGGTCCGAGCAGCTCGAAA
>CALZKB010000136.1 GCA_945787575.1 Thermoanaerobaculia bacterium
CCCTCCAGCGGGAATCGCCACCCGATGCCGGAGGCTCACGATGGGGTCCAGGACCGTTCCCGCCGTGTTCGACAGCGGCCCACCGTCGACGACCGAAAGCGGCGCCCGAACCCCGCGGCCCCGGCCCACAAAGCGTGCGCGGTCGCTTTCGTACTGCAACTCGCCGACCGTCTCCCCGTCCACCGCGGCCAGATGGGCAAGCCAGATCTGGGACTCGTCCGCGGCCCGCGGGCGCCGTGTCGCCAGCAAGGTTCCGAGGCTGGGAACGAACTCGGTCTCGATGAACAGGTTCGAGAACGCGGGGTGGGCCTCGTCCGCGGCCTGCGGAGCCAGCACGACCTCGGCATAGGACGTGATGTCGATCTCCCGGTCCTGTCTCTCGAGATTGGTCACCGTCAGCCGGCGAAGCTCGGCGTCGTCCTCGGGCGAGACCACGATCTCCAAGGCGATCGAGAGGGACCGGTGCAGTTGCGTGATCTTGGCCCGATCCTCGGAGTAGACGACGTCGTAGGTGTCCGCTTCGACTCCAGTGGGCTGAAGCCCGGCGGACCAGACGTCGCCGGTCTTCGCGTCCCGCAAGAAGAGGAACGAGCCCCAGCGGTCAAGTGTCGGGTCCTCCCGCCACCGGGTGACGGCGAGGTCCCCCCAGCGGCTGAACCCGGAGCCTGCCGCGGTGACCATCACGGTGTACCGGCCATTGGAAAGGAGGTGGGTGCGGGGCGTGATGTCGTGCGGCGACTCGAAGCGCCGCAGAGTGGCGGGCACGAGGTCGCGCACCAGCGCGGCCTCCCGCACCTCTTCGCTCCGGGGCCGGGTGACCGCCACCGCGCGCGGCGTCCGCTCCTGGAGCAGCAGCTCCGCCGCCTGCACCAGGGGATGGGCGTGAAAGCGCCTCTGCATGAGGCCGTCGTGCACCACGTTCCCCAGAGCGACCAGGGTCATCCCCTGGTGATGTGCCATGTAGGCCTTGACCACGGCCACTCGGTCCTGCTCCGGCAACCTCGAGGGGGTGTAGTCGAGGGCTTCGTAGAACCCGTAGCCGTCCCTGGCACCGGCCAGTTCGAGCAGGGCGAAGTTGCTCAGGGCGGCCCTGTGGTCCACCATGGCCGCGAGCGCGGTGGCGTAGGGCGCTACCACCACGTCCTCGAACAGCCCGCGCTTGAGCCCCAGGCCGGGGACGCCGAAGTCCTTGTACTGATAGGTCAAGCGCACGTCGCGCACGTTGTAGGCCGATTCCGAGACCCCCCATGGGACCCGCCGCTCCGCGCCGTACCGGATCTGGCGACCCACCACCAGGCGGCAGGTGAGATCGAGAAGGCTGTGGGCGGGTTGCCGCATCACGATGAGCGGCATCAGGTACTCGAACATGGATCCCGACCAGGAGACGAGGGCCGCACCGCGCCCCACCGGCGTCAAAGACCGGCCGAGGAGGAACCAGTGCCGCGGCGGAACGTCGCCCTTGGCGACGGCGACGAAGCTCGCCAACCTGGCCTCGGAGGCCAGCAGGTCGTAGTTGCTCGGATCCAGCGTGCGCTCGGCCACTCGGTAGCCGATGGAGAACAGCCCGCTCGAGGGGTCGAACAGGAACCGGAAGTCCATGGCCCGGACGAACAGTTCGGCACGCAGCGCGAGAGCGGTGAGCCGATGGCCGAGAGCCGCCGCCGCGGCGGGCGACATCGTCTCGAGATCGCGCACGTGGCTGTAAACGGAGTTGCGAACCGCCCCGGCCCAGGCCAGGACCTCGGACCTGTGCTTCTCCTCGCTGTCGCTCGACAGCGTGCTCGCGATGTCCAGAAGGTCCTCCGTCTGGGCCTGCAGTTTCTCCAGCCGTCGGGCCCATTGGGCAAGCGAGGTCGGGGGACCCTGCAGCGCGGCCGACACCGCTGCCGCCGCCTCCTTCAACTGCACCGCCGTCACCGTCTGGGTGCGCTGGGGATGCTCGGCGTTCTCCACGGCTTCGACGAGAAGCAGCAGGGCGTCGCGGACTCCCTCCAGTATCTCCGGGCCGAGGCGAGGGGCATCCACGAGCTCGCGGCACGCCTGGCTCAGGGCGATCAGATGCCCGGCCAGATTGCCGCTGTCGACGGTGGAGACGTACACGGGCTCCAGCGGCCGGAGGTCCCGCGTGTCGTACCAGTTGCAGAAGTGGCCGCGCTCCCGATGCAGCTCGACCATGGTGTCCAGCGTAGCTTCGAGCCGATCGGCCGTGTCCAGGATCCCCGTCCAGCCGAAGTCGTGGGCGACCACGGTGCTCAGCAGGTACAGACCCAGATTGGTCGGCGAGGTGCGGTGGGCTACGGCAGGCTCGGGGTCTTCCTGGTAGTTGTCAGGCGGGAGGGAATGCTCCTCCTCGTCGACGAAAGTCTCGAAGTAGCGCCAGGTCCGGCGGGCGACGAGCCGGAAAGAGCGCTTCTCCTGCGGCGTGAGAATCTCGGACTTGGCGATCTTCGCCGGGACGCTGATCCGCCACGCGAGGACGGGCGCCAGCAGCCAGAGGAGGACGAACGGCGCGGCCGTGGGCCAGGCGCCCGGTTTGAGCACGACGACGAGCAGGCCCGTTCCCGCTGCGAGGACCACGCCCCAGCGTAGGTGCCAGTAGAACGCCCCCAGCCTCCGGGCCCCGGAGCCCGGTTGCGCCGCCGCCACCCACTCGAGGAGGTTCCGTCTGGTGAAATAGAGCCGCCCGAGCGTGCGCGCCACGGCGTCCACCATGAGCCATGCCTGGTGAGCCACCATGGTGAGGGCCAGCAGCGTCTGCACCAGGGCCACGATGACGTCTTGCCCCACGGCGCGCGCGTGGCTTCGCTTGGAGATCCCCCATCGCCGCGGGAGGAGGCCATCCAGCAGCGAAATGACGGTCGGCACACCGAGGGCGCCGACGAGCAGGCCGGTCCAGAGGAGGGCCGGAGCGCCGGGCAGGGTCCAGCCAGCGACCGCTCCCAGCAACGAGAACGGCGCGACGAGGCTGCGGCGGAGATTGTCCACCATCTTCCATCTGCCTCGGGTGGGGATGCGAACTCTCCGCCCCCCCGCGCTGTCGCGGGCGTAGCCCAGGATCCTGGGAAGGAGCTGCCAATCGCCCCGCACCCAGCGATGGAGGCGGCGGGCGGCTATCTCGTAGTGGGTGGGGAACTCCTCGAAGAGATCCACATCGGTCGCCAGGCCGGCGCGCGCGAACAAGCCCTCGAACAGGTCATGGCTGAGCAGCGCGTTCTCCGGCACCTTGCCCTCCAGCGCCGCTTCGAAGGCGTCGACGTCGTAGATCCCCTTTCCCGTGTAGGACCCCTCATGGAAGAGGTCTTGATACACATCCGAGACCGCCGCCGCGTACGGGTCCACGCCGCCGGGGCCCGAGACGATCCGCTGGTAGACCGTGCTCTTCGGGCCAGTCGGCATGGACGGCATGATCCGGGGTTGCACAACCGCGTAGCCATCGACGACGCGTCCTTTCCGAGGGTCGAACCGGGGCCGGTTCAACGGGTGCGCCGCCGTCCCCACAAGGCGGTATGCGCTCGCCTTGGGAAGCCGGGTGTCGGCATCGACGGTTAGGACGTAGCGGACCCCCTGGGGCACCGTGGGCTCCTGTCCGGAGACCGGAATGAACGAGGTGTCCTCGGCGCCGCGAAGCAGCCGGTTCAGCTCGTGGAGCTTGCCCCGCTTCCTCTCCCAGCCGAGCCACTTGCCTTCCTGCTCGTTCCACTGGCGCCGACGATGCAACAGGAGGAAACGGCTCCCGGCTCCCGACGGGCCCTCGTATCTCTGGTTGAGGCGCGCGATGCCGTCGGCCAGCGCGGTGAGGAGATCCTCGTCACCGGGCATGACCTCGCTGGGCGCGTCCTCCCAGTCGCTCAGCAGCGCGAAGTGGAGATGTCCCCCCGGATTCGCCAGGAAGTGCACCTCGAGCCGCTCGACCTGCTCCTCAATGACGTGGTGGTTGGTGAGCAACATCGGCACGACGACCATGGTTCGCAATTCAGGCGGCACGCCGTGGGCGAGCTCGAGCTTGGGGAGCAATCTAGGGTGCACGAGCAGCGGCACCAGGCGATGGACGACGGAGACCGCGATTTCCGAGGCGGGCACCAGGCCAAGTGTCCCGAGCAGGACGAGGATCGGCAGGCCCGCTCCGGCCGTCCAGGTGAGGAACAACAGGCCGGAGAGCAGGAGGGCGGTGAGCAGGGCGATGGTGCCCAGGTATCCGGCAGTCGCATAGGCGCGATGGAAGCGGCGGAGCCGGACTCGGAGCGGAACACGAAACCCCAGACGCTTCTCGAATGCCCGGTTGCCGCGGGAGAAGAGGTAGTATCCCGGGTCCTCCTCGGCACGGTCGGGAATGCCGGGCAACCTCGCCGCGCGCTCCTCGGAGTCCGCGTCCGCCCCGACTCCAGCCGCCTCCGCGTTCTCCCGAGCCGCGGCCGCGGCCAGCAGCACGCTCTCCCGTGCCACCTCGATCTCCGATCGACCCGAGCCCCGGGAGAGCAGCTCGATGCGGGCCCGGTACTCGTCCCGCGTCGCGAAATCGAAGGCCGCGAACCCGGGAGCGGTGCGGAGGACTTCGTCCACCAGGCTGACGCTCTCGAAGAACTGGAGCCAGTCGATGGAGGATAACCAACGCATGCTGGTGATGATGTTGCGGACGGTGACATTGGCCGAGGCCTGGGCATGGTGTTCGCTGGAGACCAGCTCCTGGGCCGAGGTTCCCTGGGCGCCGAGCCTCTGGTCGAGCCATTCCATGGCCGGCAGGATCGACGGTCCATGGTCACGCAGCCGCTGGGCGAGTTGCACGGCGAACGGCCGGCTCAGCGGGGCATTCCCCAAGCGCCCCAGCACATCGCTCGCGCGATCTGCCGGCCGACCGTCCAGGCCCAGCAGGCGATCGGCCAACTCGTCCGCCCTGGCGCGCGCCTCCCGGGAGCTGACGATCAGCTGCGACAGTCTTCGCAGGTTGTCCACCAAGGTGACACGGAGGTGGATGGCGACCGCCCAGAGCTCGCCGATGGTGAGCGGCTGGACACCCTGGTAGGCGCGGACGAAACGCTGCAGCGTCTCCAGCTCGAACCGGCTGTCGGTGTGGGCCACGTAGGCCCAGGCCAGCCCGTAGACCCGCGGGTATCCTTCGAGGTGGCCGGCGGCGAGCTTCGGCAACAGGCGGTAGTAGCTCCCCGGCAGGTGATCCCAGATCTCCCGGACTTGCTCCTCGACGACGGGGAAGTTGTCGAGGATCCACTCCGCGGCGGGCGTGATCTCGCTCTTCTCCCGCACCGTGGCGGCGAAGCTGCGGTACCCGGCCAGCAGGATCCGCGAGTTCTCACGGACCCTCGGCAGCAGGATCCGTCCCCTGGCGGGCTTGTCGGTGGTGCGCTGCGCCGCGGCCAGGCTCTCGGCGTGTCGCTCCAGGCGCTCGATGCCGAAGAGCTCGGCGCGAATCGGCTCCTCCCACTCAATCGGAGCGACGACGACGGTACCCGAGGCTTTCACTGGGGGACGTGCCTCGGGTTCTCGGCTCTGCGCATCGGCTCTCTTCTAGGCATCGTTTCCGCCGCGAGGTCCACTCGATGAGCCGGCAGGGGCCTGCGGTCGGTCGCGGATCGAGTGTCGCGTCACTGCGGCCCCGCGATCTTACCGACATCGAGAAGCTCGAAGAGATCCGAGGCGGCTGCTCAGCGGCGGCCGGTGCGCGATCCACCCATCGGCCGGCACAGGTCCGGCTGCTACCCGTGTCGACGCCGACCGGTCTTGTCGTCGCGCCGCGTGATGAGCGCGCCGCGTCTGGAGATCGACCTCGAAATGTGCCGCACAGAAGATGGGGAAGACGCACGGGATCGTGCTCATGGTCGAGTTGGGAGACCTCCGTGAAGGCTGTCCTTGTCGGAAACTCAACCGCCTGGCACTTGAGGGTGTTTCTCGCCGATGCGGAGTATTCTCGCCCACCATGCTTCGCGTCGTTCGAGTGTTGCTCCGTTCCTTCACGGCTGCTCTCAAGACCCGTCGCGAGCTGGCCCTTGAGAATCTGGCTTTACGCCATCAGCTCTCAATCCTTCAGGCTGCCTCCCAGTCAAGTCGTGCCTCGACGCGGCAGCCAGAACGCTCCCGGTAAACATCGGAAGCCGGCTGAACTCGCCTCGTTACCCGCCGGATCAGTTTCCGACAGGGACAGGGATCATCGCCACCGGGGAACGGACTGGGGACGCTCCGGGTGCCGGCGGCCCTGGCGCAGATCGGGGCCAGCTCTTCGTCTCGATGGCGGCTACATGCTGCTCTCGGACTGAGCGCGGGCGGGGAACCAGGCGGCGCGGATGGCGCCGCCGATCAGCAGGGCGGCGAGCAATGCCCAGAAGAGCGCCCAGAAGATGGCGGGCAGGAAGGTGATGGCCGCCATCTAGCGGGCGTCGGTTGCCTGCTCGTCCGCGAAGCCGGACAGGCCGATCAGCGTCCACAGGTCGGAGAGCGCCTCCAGACCCGCCTCGATCGCCAGCAGGTGGATGGTGAAGACGATCCAGCGGTCGCGCGCCCGCAGCGCCAGCACCAGGAAGACGGCTCCGAGTCCGACGCCACTGGCGACCGCCAACAGCCCGCCCCAGGCGCTGGCTGAAAAGACGCTCGGTACGCCGTAACGCAGCGACAGCAGAGCGATCGCCAGGCCGACGGCGCCGAGCGACCAGCGGCTGGCACGGTGACTGGGGCCCAGCAGGATCAAGGCAGCGCCGAAGATGGCCCCTCCCAGGTAGCCCGCCGGGATTACGGCTGGTCGCCAGCCGCCGGCGGTGGTGGCGAGTCCCGAGCCGTCCGGGAATACGACAAAGCTCCGGAACTCCCCGCCGGTGGCGAGAGCGGCGAGGCCGTGAGAGAGCTCGTGCACCAGCGTCAGCAGGAGCCGGAACGGATAGGCGAGGGGACCGAGCCAGGGTAGCCAGGCGACCAGCGCCGCCGTCAGCGCGGCCAGACCGATCAGTCCGGCGGTTTCGCGCCGCGTCAGGCCCGCGGAGTGGGGCGTGGCCATCCTGGCCGCCAGATGTCGAGGAGGGGCGCTCACCAGCGCCCAACTATATGGCCGTCCGGGCGCGCTGGCATGTCTCCCGCCGGCTCACGGGTTGGCTTGCGCACGTCTGGGCGCTGCCGGTCGCGCGGCGGTGCGGTTTCGCTTCTCGATTCGTCGCAGCCGTTGCACCGTCGCCGAAGCCGAGAGCGTGTGGGTGATCGACGTCGCGTATGATCTCCTGAGCGAGTCAAGGATGGACTCCGATGACCACCTTCCTCACCCGTGCTCCTGGTGGTCGACCCCCGGACGAGAGATGCCAGCGCCCTCACCCCCCGCCAGGCGGAGCTCTACCTGACGGCGATGCGGGTTCCACTCGCCGTCTGGACGGCGGGCGACGTCGAGGCGGTGCGCCGGATCTGGGGCACGGCCTGCGACGTAAGCAAGCCACGGCGTCTCTCGGAAGCCGTGGAGGAGCTGAGGAACCGGCTCGACCGCCAGCTGGTGATCTGGCTGGAAGGCCACCTGCTGCCTCCCGAGATCGAGCTCACCGCCGAGGGCCGGCGCCACGTCGCGTTTCCCGGCGTGCAGGCGGCGACCACCGGGGAGTGCCCGACGTTACGGTTCCCCCCGACGTTACCCCCGACGTTACGGTTCCAGGTGAATAGAGCCCCGACGTTACGGTTCCAGGTGAATAGAGCCCGACGTTACGGTTCCAGGTGAATAGAGCCCTACGGTTCCCTCCGACGTTACGGTTCCCCGACGTTACGGTTCCAGGTGAATAGAGCCCCGACGTTACGGTTCCAGGTGAATAGAGCAAGATCTAACCTCAGTTCTCCGTCTAGTCTGTTGATGGCTCGCAAGCTTCGCTACATCCCTGAGGAATCGCTGGTTGAGGTGACCGTACGAACCGTCCAAGGCCGGTTTCTGCTTCGTCCTTCCGCCAAGCTCAAGGAGCGGATCGTAGGAGTCCTCGCCAAGGCCCAAGCCGTCACCGGCATGAAGGTCTGTGCGTTCGTCTACCTCTCCAATCACGCCCACCTGCTTCTCAGGCCCCAGGACGCTCAGCAGCTCGCCCGTTTCATGGCCTACGTCAACTCCAACATTGCCCGCGAGGCTGGTCGTCTCCACGGCTGGAAGGAGCGCTTCTGGGGACGCCGCTATGCCGACAGCGTCGTCAGTCACGAGCCGGAGGCCCAGAGAGCACGACTACGCTACGTTCTGGAACAGGGTGTGAAGGAGGGGCTGGTCGCCTCTCCCAAGCACTGGCCTGGTGCGTGCAGCACCATGGCGCTCCTGCGCGGTGGGCACCTCGAAGGAGAATGGATCGATCGTTCCGAGCAGTACCGCGCTCACCGCCGAGGAGAACCGAACCCCTCTCGAAGGTTCGCCTCACGCCATCGGCTCGAGCTCGCCCCGCTCCCCTGTTGGGAGGGACTTGCTCCGCCTGCCCTTCAGACTCGAATTCGCCACATCGTCCGAACCATCGAGAAGGCGCATGACGAGAGGAAGGTCAAGATTCTGGGCAAGCGAGCCATCCTCGCTCAAGACCCTCACGTCAAACCGAGTCACCTCAATCGATCGCCTGCACCGCGCTTCCACGCGGCTCAGCCTGAGGTCCGCAGGGCCCTCGAGTGGGCCTACCGGCTCTTTCGGATTGAATATCGGCAGCTCTCGGAAGACTTCCGGAAGGGGCGCCTCGTCGAGTTTCCGCCTGGCTGCTTTCGGCCGGTGAGCTTTCAGGCCGCCGCGGCTCGGTCCGGATAAACGACGGTCGGTAGATTCCTCCTCACGCCTTCAGCTGCAAGCTGGCCTAGCCTGCGGGAACGGCGAGGGCGTCTTTCGGCATCGAGCGATGGAAGATGCCTGAATGGACCGTCTCTCTGGGCCGGAATCCCCCGGTCGATGGCTGGAATCGCACGATGCGCTTCGCTGGGGAGTCCTTGGAGCTCAGCGCGGTGGTCGGGGGGCCAATCGAGGCTGTTTGTCGTCGCCATTCCGTCGCCATTCACCTGGAACCGCAACCCAGTTGGCCAATCGAGGCTGTTTGTCGTCGCCATTCACCTGGAACCGCAACCCAGGGGCAACCCACCGTCACGGGCTGGGCAGGCCGCCGGCGGCTCGATGTCTTCCTACCCTTTGGGGTGTTCCCACGGATCTGCCGATGTAATAGCCAACTAGTGTCACGTTTCGCCGCCGCCCGCGTCAGGCGGCCCGATTCGATGTCGTGCCCCGATCCGTTCTCGTTCGGGGCAAGGAGGCAACATGAGGAAATGTACCCGCGGTACTTTGGGCTTCCTCGCTATCATCCTTTTCGCCGGCCCCGGGGACCCTCTGCTCGCCCAAGGCGCCAAAGGAGGCAGTCCGGCCAGCGTCTCGATTCGAATCCAGCAGAAGGTGATCCTGCCTGGTGACCTGGTCGAGATCGAGCTGACCAACTTCCGCGACGTGGACGGCATCAAGTCCCATCCCGAAGACCGGATCTCCCTCATCGTCACACCCGGTGAAATCGTCGGCGGAGAGACCGTCACTAATGACATGGGTTTCCAGGAAAAGGCGTTCGTCGTGGGAGGGGGCACGGTGCAAGCGTGGTATCGGGCCCCTTATGTCTGTCCGGAGGAGAGACGAGCCATTCTGAACGTGTCGTCAGAGCGTTTCACTGCACTCGGCACGCAGGGGCCGTACAACTCGAAGAGGATCAAAAGGCACGTGATTCCGCTCGCCTGCCCGAGCTACGCCCTGCTGGAGTACAAGGACTACATCTACTTTGACCACGCTGCGGGCCCAGAGACCGACTTGCGAGACCTCAGCGTTGTCGTGCGGCTGGCCCTCGCGTCGCATCAGGGGAAGAACGTCTTGACGATCGAGTCGGTCGACGTGTTGAGCTTCGCGGGCAGGATCCGACACCAGTATTCAGATAACCCTCCGGAGATCCAGACGCTCTCCTCGGCCCACCCTTCCGGCTACGGCACGACCGTACAACTTCATCGCGACGCCGAGAGCGGCAAGATCACTGCGGTCGAGTATCCGCTGATCTCGGTCGGGCTCGACTGGTCGGGCAGCGGCGGGGTTCCGCCCGACGGCGTCGAGATCGCGCCCGTGACTCAGCAGAGCGAGAGCGAAGAGGACCGCTGGGAGCGGATGGCGGACAACCTGGAAAAGGCGCTCGACGCAGCCGACGAAGACAATCTCGCGAGCTACGGCCCTGTGATGCGAGGCTTCACCACCCTCATGCAAGCGCGGCTCCTCCCGGACCACGAGGTGCAGCAGGGGGATGGCATCACCTACTGCGCCGGTCAGGGCAACTGGGAGGAGCAGATCATTCCCGACGGAGTCGCCCGCAAAGATACGAATGGCCCGCGTTCCCTCTCGTTGGATGCGGAACGATTGAGGCCCCATCCCCGGTTTGTAACGGGAAATCACGATCTCCAGATCGGCCAGTTGCGAGCGACGGCAGCTACAAGGCGGTGGAGGGCCGCACGTACTACATCAACTACTACTTCGCGGAGGGGACCCAGTACCTGAGCGAGGCGGCCATCAAGAGGAACTTTCCAACACGTCCGAGGACGGGCGGGCCAAAAACCGACGGGTCGAGTTGGTCGAACAATAAGCGCCGGTGCTCAGCCGGTCCAAAGTACGGAGCGTAGAGCCCGGCGGGCCGGTCGCGATGACGCCCCGAGCGGCCTCGACGACCACCAGCGCGAACGCGAAGAGGACTCAGTAATCCTCTCGTAAGTCCCCGCGGTCTCCAATGGCGCTCAAACCAGTCTCGTGAAAAGCAACGACTGCACCTTCGAGAAAGAGTGGGCAGAGCGATGACCAGTGACACCAAGATGGAACTCGAAAGCTTCATGACGGGCCTCATCAGGCGCAATCCCGGAGAGCCGGAATTCCATCAGGCCGTGCAAGAGGTCGCGGAGACCCTCATGCCGTTCATCAACGACCATCACGAGTATCGCGAAGCGTTGATCCTCGAGCGCATGACAGAGCCCGATCGCGTTGTGATCTTCCGCGTAACCTGGGAAGACGACGACGGCAACATCCGCGCAAATCGAGCGTGGCGGGTCCAGTTCAACAACTCCATCGGCCCCTACAAAGGCGGCTTGCGGTTTCATCCCGACGTGACCTTGAGCGTGCTCAAGTTCCTGGGCTTCGAGCAGGTCTTCAAGAACAGCCTCACCGGCCTGCCGATCGGCGGCGCCAAAGGCGGATCGAACTTCAACCCCAAGGGCAAGAGCGATCGCGAGGTCATGCGTTTTTGCCACTCGCTGATGATCGAGCTTCACCGCCACATCGGCGAGGACACGGACGTCCCGGCGGGAGACATCGGTGTCGGCGCCCGCGAGATCAGCTATCTCTTCGGGCAGTACAAGCGGATGGCGAATCGCTTCACGGGCATCCTGACCGGCAAGGGTCTCTCCTTCGGTGGCAGCCTCGTACGCACCGAGGCCACCGGCTACGGCGCCGTCTACTTCACCGAGAACATGCTGGCGGCGCGGGGCGACGGAGTCGAAGGCAAGACGGCGGCGGTGTCGGGATCCGGCAACGTCGCGCTCTACACCATCGAGAAGCTCGGCCAGCTCGGTGCGACTGTGACCACCGCTTCCGACTCGAGCGGCTTCGTGCACGACCCCGAAGGCATTCGCGGCGACAAACTCGAATGGCTCAAGGCTCTCAAGGAAGAAAGACGAGGTCGCATCCACGAGTACGCTGAAGAGTTCGGCTGCAGCTTTCACGAGGGTCGACGACCATGGTCAGTGCCCTGCGAGCTGGCCTTTCCCTGCGCTACCCAGAACGAGCTCGATCAGAGCGACGCCCGAGAGCTCATCTCGAACGGCGCGACTTGCGTTGCTGAAGGCGCCAACATGCCCAGCACCCTGGATGCCGTGCATGCCTTTCTGGAGGCAGGGGTTTCGTTCGGCCCCGCCAAGGCCGCGAATGCGGGGGGAGTCGCCGTCTCGGGTCTCGAGCAGAGCCAGAATGCGTTGCGGATTTCGTGGTCGCGTGAAGAAGTGGACCGCCGGCTGAAGGAAATCATGCACACCATCCACGACAAGTGTGCACAGTACGGGGACGACGGTAACGGCCGTATCAACTACGTCAAGGGCGCCAACATCGCGGGCTTCGTGAAAGTAGCCGATGCCATGCTGGCCTATGGCGTGGTTTGAGTCCGCGATGGAGTGCGGTTTTCTCGCGAGCGCTCGCGGAGGTGCGCCGTCTGGTCAATCCTGCTCCCCAGCTCCCGGGCTCATGAAGTACTTGGTGACGCTCTCTCCTTCCGGTGGCGTGATCTTGAGGATCATCGCCGACTCGCGGCGGCACTTATCAGCATTGCCCACTTGCACGAGCTTGTCGAAGACGCCGAAGAACGTGTTCTCGCGTGGGGCGAATCTGTTGAGACGGTCCGCCATCTTCACGAAATCTCGAGATGCCTTCTGGAGCTCGGGCACGGGCACCGACTCCCCCTGGTCGAGGGCCTTGTCGATCGCCGTGTCGAGTTTCACCAGCCTCTTGACGAATTCGGCCTCGATGTTGAAGATCGTATCTACGATGAGACGGCGGCCGGCGTCGACCGGCTCCGTGCGGGCTTGGCCTCCGGTGAACCACGCCGGCACCCTCACGGACTTGCCCTTTTCCTTGACCTCCGCCCTCCTCTTCAGCTCGGCGAACTCGGGGCTCAGATAGGCGAAACCCACCAGTGAATGCTTGTTCGTCGGTCCAAGCGCCGTGTAGGACGTGCCGATGAGCTGGCGCGTGGCGGCACGGGCCGTTTCTTGCAGAGTGTCGTTGGGCATCAGGAAGACGCCCCGTACGGCCCGATCGTCGTAGCGCACGACATAGCTGGCCTCTACGTTGCCGAAGCCCCGGGGGAACTCGTGCCGCAACTGGGTGATCACCGCTTCACGGCTGGGAATGAGCCTCAGCATCTCGGCGAGGTTGAGGTACTCGGTGAGCTCCTCGACGGTGGTGCGCTCGTCCTTGTGCACGAGATCGTATTCCATGGCCAGCTTGCGCAGCGTCTGGATGAGGAACTCGTCGCGCTCGTTCTGCGCGGTGCTGCCGCTCGGCTGCAGCGAGGCGCCCACCGCCTGCAGCAGGAAGGAGCTCTGACGCTCTTCCTTGAATTGCCTGCCGCTCTTCTTCGATCGCTTGATCTGAGTGCTCATCGTATAGACGTTGATCAGCCCGCCGGGATCCGACTCGATCGAGTGCTCGAGGTTCTGCATGAGTTCCACGAGATTGCTCTTACCCCAGCCGAAGATGTTGATCTGCAGCTGACGGCTCTTCTTGAAATTGGAGGTCATCACCCCCTGGTTGACGCGCACGACCTTGGGATCGTAGGTCTTGAGGACGGTGGAGAAGTCGCCTCCCGAGGCGGCGCGGGACAGCTTGCGACCGGCCGCCTCTTGCAGATTGCATTCCACGTCGAAGAGGGCCTCGCGGCTGGTGGCGCGCGAGAACTTGTAGTTGAGGCTCATCGAGACTGATTGCGCCGTGACCTTCTTCAGGAACGCGCCGTAGAAGTCCTTCTTGAAGGCTTGCACCTTGACGAGGAAGTCGTGAAGCTCGGTGACCGATGCGCCGACGTTCGACGTTTTGATCTTGTCGAATTTGCTTCCGAGGATGCGGCCCACCAGTCCCTGGAGCTTCTGATCGGCGAGCGCCGTGAGCTTCTTGGCGCTGTCGACCTTCTCGAGCTTCGTGATCAGGGAATCGAGGCCGAGCTTCTCCTTCACCCCGCCGACGAACTGGCGGACCTTTTCCTTGGCGTCGCTTTCCACGAAGTCCTTCGCTTCGGTGACGAAGTCACGGAACTTCTCGAACCTCTCGTCGTCGAGCAGCACGTCGTGGATCTCGTCGCCGAAGCGGCGCTCGACGATTTCCCAGGCCTGGGAATCGTTGAGGCCCTCGAAGTCTCGACGGCTGGTCACCTGGTCGAGCTTGTCGAGGATGGCGGTGAGCTCGTGGACTTTGTCTAGGTAGGTCTCGTAGATCTCGATGATCCGTTGGTCGATCTTCTTGTGCGCCGCGACCACGTTCTCGGCGATTTCGAAGAACTCCGCCGCGGTTGCGCTCGACAGCGTGTCGCCGATCCATTCGTGGGCCAGGTCCTCGAGGAACCCCGCAGCCAGGCCATCGAGCTTCTTCTGCAACTTGCCGAGGTCGGAGAGCTCGGTGGCCTGCTGGAGGTAGCCGAGGGCCGCCCGCGCGTCGGTGCCCAGCAGCGCGCCCAGGAAGTCGTCGGCGCTCTGCGGCAGGCCGCTGAGCCCAAAGCTCGCGTCGAGGCCGAAGTCGGCGCCGAAGCTGAAGCTCGAATCTCGGGCCTTGCGCACCACGAAGCGCACCCAGCCGTCCTCGTGCCCTCTTCTCGCTTCGATTTCGAACTCGCCCGCCAGTTTGTAGCCCAGTGAGAGGCTGGCCGCCGCCTTGGCCGTGTAGCTCAAGGCGAGGTCGAGGTCGCCGACGTCGGCCTTCTTCAAGCCGGCGAAGGAGTAGCCCCAGTTGAGACCGCTGCCGACGTTCAGATAGCCGCCGTAGCGCAGCGAGAGCACCTCACATTCGGCCGGGATCTCCGACGTCTGATCGATGTTCTGCGGCAGGATCGGCGCTGCGGCCAGCTCTCTCAGCAGCGTGCGGGCCGGTGTCTTCTGGTCGAAGAGCATGAGCCGCGTGAAGGCCACGTGGCCCCCGGCGCCGAGGTTGAAAGTGGCCGCCAGCGGCCCTGACGGGAACTTGGCGCCGCCTTCGGCGCCGGCGTTGCCATTGAAGGTGAGGGCGGCAAAGAGTTTGCCCTGGGTGAGGCACGAAGCCAACCCGTAAGTGTCGAGGAGCTTGTCCTGCTCTTGCGGCCAGATCAGGCGTATCGAGCCGTCCATAGCTCCGGTTGCCGAGGCGGTGACGGCGAGGCCCTTCTGGCTGCCGACCTTGAGGGGCTTCTGCCCGGAGCCGACCGAGAAGCCGAGCCGGGCGATGTCGCCGACGCCGGGGGTGAAAGGCTTGCCTTTCTCGATCAGTGCCGTCCAGCTGTCGCCTTCGGAGCTGATCTCGACCTGCCCCTTGCCCTCGAGGAACGTCCTCTTGAAGGTGGTCTTACTCAGTGGGAGCTTGATCACGAATGGCCTCCTGGTCGGGTTGGCTTCGGCAGACGCCGGACATGAAACGGCGCGACGCCCGAGAACATGGTTCGGGAATCAGCGGACGGCGAGCAGGTCGAGGCCGCGGCTGCGTTTCGTTATTGTGAAGCCTCGGATCCGAGGATCTTCACCACGACTCCGCCGGTCTCGAGCACCTCCCGAAGGGCCTGCTCGCACAGTTTCGGGCTCGACTTGTCCTTGGCGTACTCGCGGAGCTGTTCCTGGGCGCCGTCCGCCGCCTCAGCGAGGTCCTTGGCGCGGCTCGAGTCTTCGGAGTCGCCTCTCTTCTCGAAGCGTTGTTCGATCTCCTGGGCGGCGCTGACGAACCAATCTACGAGCGCCATGGCCTCCTCGACGGCCGCGCTCTCACCGTCCACTCCGTCGAAGAAACTGTCGGCGATGAAGGCGAGCTTCTCGAGGTTGATGCTGAGCTCGCGGGCGAGCTCTTCGTCGGTCCCTTTCGCTCCGGCGGCGCCCGCCATGGCAGTCAGCGCAATCGCGATCGCGAAGGTCTGTTTCCAGTTCCTGCTCATCGTTGTGTTCCTTTCGAGAATCCGTGGAGGGATGCTCCCCCCGGTGAGAAGTACCCCTCAGTATGAACTGCGACCCGTTTCTCGCGCCACTTCCCTTAGGGTGGGGACAGCCACGCTCCTCTTCACGGCACCCATGAGTCCGGTTTGCACCATCCCCATCGGCCCCCAGGCGAAGGCGCTCAGCGGGTATGATCCTCCTGAACGGACGGTCAGGAATACCAACAGACAGTCAGGGGTAGAAGATCGGTGCGAATTGGCCTGATGGGTATCGGCAGGATCGGGAGAAATCTCTTCCGCATCCTCTACAAGAACGAGGACATCGAGATCGTCGCCATCGACGAGATCGCGGATCATGCGACCATCGAGTATCTGATCCGCTTTGACACGATCCTGGGCCCGTTTCCCGACGAGCTCAGCATCTGCGACGGCGATCTGTATGTCGCCGGCCGGCGGATTCCGATGAGCAACTTCGGCGCTCCCGGCAACGCCCCCTGGGGCGACCTCGGGGTCGATGTCGTCGTCGAGGCGGCGGGGCGGGAGCGCACGCGCGAGGAGCTCGAGCAGCATCTGGAGCGTGGCGCGAAGCGGGTGATCCTCTGCGCGCCGCCCAAGGACCCCCCCGACCTGACGGTCGTGATGGGGGTCAACGACGATCATCTCGGGCCGGAGCACCGGATCGTCTCCAACGCGTCCTGCACGGCGCACTGCGCGGCGCCGATCGTCAAGATCCTCAACGACGCGTTCGGCATCGAGCGCGCCTTCCTGAGCACCGTGCACGCCTACACCAACGAGCAGCGGCTCGCCGACGTGCCTTCCGAGGATCTGAGGCGCGGCCGCGCGGCAGCCGAGAACATCATTCCCCAGGAGACGAACGCGGCCCGCATGATCGAGGGACTCCTCCCCGAGCTCGCCGGGCGCGTCTCCGGCGGTGCCATCAACGTGCCGGTGGCCAACGGCTCGGTCGTCGACCTGGTCTGCTGGCACGAGGCAGCGGTGACGCAGGTCGCCGTCAACGAGGTGGTGCGAACCGCCGCGTCGAGCAACTGGCCGGGCATCGTGCACTACGAAGACGACCCCATCGTCTCGAGCGACATCGTGCGCAGCAGCTACTCGAGCACCTTCGATTCCCAGGCGACGATGGTGCTGGGCGACCGGGTCTCGAAGACGCTGTCCTGGTACGACAACGGCTGGGGCTACGCCCATCGGGTGGTCGATCTGATTCGCCGTTTCATCGACATCGAAGCGCAGGAGGCGGCGTGATGAGCATTCGCGTCGGAATCAACGGGTTCGGCCGAATCGGCCGCAGCGTCTATCGGATCCTCAGCGACCGTGGGGACATCGAGGTCGTGGCGATCAACGACCTCTACGACAACGATCAGCTCGCGTATCTCCTGCGCTACGACACGGTCATGGGGCGCTTCGACAAGGACGTGACGATCGAGGGAGACATGATGCACGTCGGAGGCGACCGTGTAGCGATGACCGCCGAGAGCGACCCCACGAAGCTGCCCTGGAAAGAGCTCGAGGTCGACTTCGTCGTGGAGTCGACGGGGGTGTTCCGGACCCGTGAGCCGCTCGAGAAGCACCTGGCGGCCGGCGCCGGACGGGTCGTACTGACCGTGCCGCCGAAGGACGAGATCGATTTCATGGGCGTGCTGGGAGTCAACGATGACGAGCTCCGGCCGGAGCACAAGATCGTCTCCAACGCTTCGTGCACGACCAACTGCCTGGCGCCGCTGGTCAAGATCCTCGACGACGCCTTCGGGATCAACGAGGGGTTCCTGACGACGGTGCATGCCTACACCAACGATCAGCGGCTGGCCGACGTGCCGCACAAGTCGATCCGGCGCAGCCGTGCGGCGGCGGACAACATCATTCCTACGTCTACCGGCGCGGCCCGCGCCGTCGGCAAGGTCTTGCCTCATCTCGCGGGCAAGCTCGACGGCATGGCCATGCGGGTGCCGGTGCCTGACGGCTCGATCGTCGATTTCGTCTGCCAGCTCAGGAACAAACCCACCGCCGAGGAGATCAACGGCTCGGTGCGGCTCGCGGCGGAGGGCCCGATGAAGGCCGTCGTCGAGTACTCGCGGGATCCTCTCGTCTCGAGCGACATCATCGGCAATCCCCATTCGTCGATCTTCGACTCCCTCTCGACGTCGTCGCGCGGCGACGGCTTTGCCCGAGTAGTGTCGTGGTACGACAACGAGTGGGGCTACTCCAACCGGGTCGTCGATCTCATCGGCATGTTGGCCGCTTTCGACGCCTAGGGCGATGAGTCACGTCGCAAGGAACCGCGGCACCATCGGCATTCTGACCGGCGGCGGTGACGTCCCCGGGCTCAACCCGGCGATCCGGGCGGTGACCATCCAGGCGCTCTCCCAGGGCTACCAGGTGATGGGGATCCGGCGCGGCTGGGCCGGCCTCGTCGAGCTCGTGCGAGACCCGGAGGCGGACAACTCGGACTGCGCGCAGGTGCTCACCGAGGAGATCGTCAATCGCGCGGGCCGCACCGGCGGCACCTTCCTGCACTCGTCGCGCACCCACCCCGGCAAGGTGCTGCGAGCCGAGGTCCCGGTGCACCTCCAGGATCGCTACACCGAAGAGGTCAACGACCTCACCCCGGAGGTGCTCGCCAACCTGGACTTCCTGGGCATCGACCACCTGATTCCGATCGGCGGGGACGACACGTTGAGTTACGGCGTGCGGCTCCACGAGGAAGGCTTCAAGGTCGTCGCGATCCCCAAGACGATGGACAACGACGTGCCGGGCACCGACTACTGCATCGGCTTTTCCACCTGCGTGACGCGGACGATCGAGATGACGAACCGCCTGCGAACCTCCGCAGGCTCGCACGAGCGCTTCCTGGTGCTCGAGGTCTTCGGCCGCTACGCCGGTTTCACGGCCATGCTGCCGACGATGGCCGGTGCCGCCAACCGTTGCGTCATTCCCGAGCACGTCTTCGACGTCGAGCTGCTGACCGAGCTCCTGGTCGAAGACCGGTGGCGCAACCCCAGCCGCTACTCGGTGTTGCTGGTCTCCGAGGGCGCCCGCTTCGAGGGCGGCGAGATGGTCTTCGAGGACAAGGCGCGCGACGCCTACGGCCACGCCAAGCTGGGTGGCATCGGAGAACAGATATCGGCTCGGCTCAAGGCGCTGGCGCCGCGCTACAACAAGGGCAAGAAGATCGACACCGTCACCCAGAAACTCGGCTATCTGGTGCGCTCGGGGGACCCGGACGCCCTCGATTCGATCGTGCCCATGGCCTACGGCAACCTCGCCCTCGACCTGCTGATGGAGTCGAAGTACGGCCGGCTGGTCGGGCTCCGCAACGGGCGCTACGACAACATGCCGATCGACGTCGTGACCGCAACCAAGAAGTTGGTCGACGTCGAGCGGCACTACACGCCGGAGCGGCTGCGCCCCCAGTACCGGAGTTTCGAGCGCCTGCCGCTCTTCATCATGACCAGCGAGAGCTGAGGCGACGGCGGGGCGCTCGGTTTCCTGGCTGCTCGATGACGACCAGCTGGTTGGCTTCGACGTCGCGGCGCTCGGTCGTCGTCCCGTCCGGCCACAGCACTTGGAGCGAGTCCACCTTGGTGGCCGCGCCGAGGCCGAAGTGCTGGCGCATCTGAGACCCGCCTGGAACCTGGTCTAGAGTGGTGGTGGTCATGACCGCGACGAACCGACTCGACGAGATCGCCGACGGCTTCCAGGCGGCGAAGATCCTGCTCGCTGCCGCCGAGCTGCGGCTGTTCGATCTGCTACGGGCCCCGGGAGCGGCGGTGGAGGAGATTGCCGACCAGACCGGCGGCTCGAAGCGAGGGCTGAGAATCCTGCTGGATGCTCTCGTCGCCCTGGAGCTGGTCTCCAAGGAGGGCGATCTCTACCGCAATCGCCTCGAG
>CALZKB010000137.1:0-11207 GCA_945787575.1 Thermoanaerobaculia bacterium
GAGAATCGGCTCGGCGTCGAGCGGGTGGATCTCACCCAGGCCGACCGCACCTTCCTCCATCGCCTGTCGAACGAGCGACCTCATCCTCGCGAGCTCCTCGGCGGTCGGCGGGCGGTCCTCGTGGCCCAGCTCGTGGATGCGCACCGTCGTGGCCCCCACGTAGGAGGCGACGTTGGGGGCGACGCCGCGCGCTTCGAGATACTCGAGGTACTCGCCGAGCGAGGTCCAGACGACGTCGAACTCGATGTCGCCCTGACGCTCGACCATCTCCCGCTTCATCTCGGCGTTGAGGGGACCCATCGACCAACCCTCACCGAACACCTCGAGGGTGACGCCCTGACGGATGTCGCTCTGCGCCCGGGGATCTTCGAGCAGGCTCTCGGTCGCCCAGCTCAGCATGTTGACGAAGCCGGGGGCGACGACCAGACCGGAGACGTCGATCTCCTCGCGTCCACGCACCGCGCCGACGTCTCCGACCCCGACGATCGTGTCGCCGGCGACCGCAAGATCGCCGGTCCGGCCTTCGCCCCCACTGCCGTCCAGGATCGTTCCGCCCCGCAAGACGAGATCGACGTCGGCCACCGGGGTGCACGCACACAGCGACCCCGCGATGCCCAACAGACACCCCGTCCGAGCGCCCCAACGCCCCACGATCGACCCTATCGTCTGCCTCAAGAATGACCTGTTCCGGGTAGAAGGTCTATCACGATTCTCCGGTTTCGATAGTGACCGTTCCTCGAGGTGAGAGGGTGACGACGGCTCCGGTCTCGAGCCGACCGTAATCTTCTGCCGGGACGACCGCGACGGGTGGAGCCCGATCGTAGAGCTCCCGCGCGACCACCGCACCGAGAGCGAGGATGCCATCGACCTCGGCGAGCAAGAGGGCGGCGGGGCCGGACCGCAGTCGCACCGCCTCGAGCAGGACACTGCTCGCGCTGCTCGAGCCGCGACCGAACGGCATGACGACGATGCGGTCGCGGACGGTCTCACCCACCTGGGGGTGACGGCGATCGATGACCTCCCCGGTCACCGGATCGAGCCCGCCCCAGAGACTCAGCGGCTCTTCGAGGACGAGCGCCGCGCCCGCCGCCGCGCCTGGCACCAGCATCCGACAGCGAAACCGGCTCACCCGGAGCCCCACAGCTCGGGGTCTCGCCAAACGCGACCCGCCGCCGCCGAGCGCACGCACTCCTCGAGACTGCCATAGACGACTTCGAGCCCGGTATTGCTTTGGGTGTAGTGAGCGAACTTGCCGGAACTCGTCATCAGCGCACCTCGAACGGTGCGCAGGATCGGCGTCACCACGACGCAGGTGTCGACGACGAGTCGGACCCCGGCCTCTCTCAAGAGCTCCGCCCACCCCCGGGCCTCGATCGCCGCGAGGACCAGCCGATGGGTGCACACGACGAACTCGACCCGCGCGGCTGGAGCGTGACGTTCGACGAGCGGCACCAGCCGCTCGAACTCGGCGAGCGAGAAGTGAGGGCTGCCGAGAGCGACGGCGGCGATCTCGCCATCGGGCACGGTCGACAGCCGGTCGGCGGTGGCGCGCAGATCGTCAGCGGTCAGCTCGAGCTCCGCGGTGGGCGCCTCGCCGTGCAGCGCGGCTTCGAGCGTCGGCGCTTCGGGGGTCACTCCGACGGCGTGAAACAGGGCGACGGAGCCGGACGACGAGGCGGCCGCGCCCAGCGCTTTGAGGAAGTCCTCGTCCGTCGCCGCCGGCAAGCCCACGATCACCGGTACCTCCCGACCGCAGTCGGCGCCGACGTGGTAGCCGAGGACCGGAGCGAGCACCGCGCTCGCCAACAGCCGCGGCGACAGGCCCGACAGCCGATAGACGCGTTCGCCCCGCCGGTTCTCGTCGAGGTGCAGGCCGCAGGCCGGAGCCCTCCCGGTCAGCGCCGCGCAGATGTCGATGAAGTCGCCGTAGCGGTTGGTGCGAGCGCCGAGCACCGAATTGGCGAAGACGATGGCGTTGCTCTCGGCCCACGCCACCTGTTCGCCGAGCCCGGGGCGATGACCGGCCTGGTAGGGAGCGCAGGTCCAGCTCGGTTGACAGCCCATCGCCTCGTAGGCGCTCATCAGACGGCGGGCGCGTTCGGCTCGCTGCGGAGATCCTCGAAAGTTCTCAGGATGCAGGAGATCGAGCGCTCCGACGTTGAGAGTTGTCGGCACGGCGACTCGGCCGCCGCCCGCCACCAGTCGCTCGGCGAAGTCGAGGCCGGAGTCGCCGTGGTAGAGACACCCGTCGATGTGCGCCGAGCTCACGTCGAGGAGCCGCTCGGCGCCGTAGACCTCGGCCATGGCGACGAGGATCCTCATCGACATGGCGGCGGCGGGACCCTCCTCGCCCCCGTGCCGCGCCCGGTCCCGATCGCTGAGCTCGACGGACATCGCGACCCTCAGACGAGCTCGAGTAGCTTTTCGATCGGGCGTCCGACGACCGCCGCGTCACCGCGCACGCCGATCGGGCGTTGAAGCAGCGTCGGATGAGCCGCCAGGTGTCCGATCAAGACGTCTTCCGGCTCGTCGCCCGAAAGGGCGAGCTCCCGGTAGACGGCATCCCGAGTCCGCAGCAGCTCGCGAGCCGAGAGCTCGAGCTTGGCGAGCAGCTCGCGAAGCTCCGACTCGGAGAGCGGATCGCGCCGATAGTCGCGGTAATCGAACTCGATCCCGCGAGACTCCAGCAAGACGACCGCCTTGCGACAGGTCGTTCAGGTTCGGGTGCAGATCAGGTCGATCACCCCCGCTCCTCTCGCTCGCCGTTCACGGCTTCGGCTGCACCCACGGTCCACGCTCGTAGCGCACCTCTCCGCCGAGGATCGTGTAGTCGATCTCGGTCCCCGGGATCTCAGTGAGCTCCACGGTCATGATGTCGCGCGACAGCACCGCCAGGTCGGCGAGCTTTCCGACGGTGATCGATCCCTTGAGATCCTCTTCGAAGGCGGCGTAGGCGTTGTTCGAGGTGTAGCTGCGAAGCGCTTCTTCGCGGGTCATCCGCTGCTCGGGATAGAAGACCGAACCGTCGGCCAGCTGGCGCGACACCGACGCGTAGAAGCTGGCGAGCGGATCGATCCGCTCGACCGGCACGTCGGTGCCGTTGTTGATCACCACCCCGTTGTCGATGAGAGCTCGCCACATGTAGGCGCCGGTTCTCGCCCGCTCGTCGCCGATCCGCTGGGGGACCCACGAGGCGTCCGAGGTGCAGTGCACACCCTGCATCGAGGCGATGACGCCGAGCGGCGCGAAGCGGAGAAGGTCGTCGGGATGGACGTGTTGGGCATGCTCGATGCGCCAACGCAGCTCCGGTCCCCGATCGGCCTGCTCGAACACCGATTGGTAGATGTCGAGCACCGCCCGGTTGGCGCGGTCGCCGATCGCGTGGGTGTTGACCTGGAAGCCGTGCTCGATCGCGATCTCGGCGGTCCGCCGGATGTCCTCCTCGGTCTCGAGCACGAGGCCGGTGGTGGCGAGATCCTCGTAAGGCTCGAGCAGCCAGGCGCCGTGGGAGCCGAGTGCGCCGTCGATCTGGCGCTTGATCGAGCGGACCGCCAGGAAGTCGTTTCCCTCCGCCTCCCAACGATAGTCCGGCAGCCGTGACTCCATCTCTTCGTTGGAGGCGTAGCGGGCCATGGCATAGAGCCGAATGGGCAGCGCGCCTTCGGCCTCGAGCCGGCGCAGGAAGTCCAGGGTTTCGAAGCTGACACCCGCATCGTGGAAGCTCGTCACGCCGTGACGCAGCGCTTCCGCGCCCGCCAGCTCGACCATCTCGCGAGCTTCCGCTTCGATCTCCTCCGGGGTGCGCGCCTTCCGCGTCTCGGCGAGAACCGCGCCAACGACCCGCTGCGCCGACTCCCGCAACAGACCGGTCAGCTCCCCGCTCGGATCGCGCACGAGCTCGCCGCCGGCCGGCGGCTCGGAGTCGGCCATCAGGCCGGCGAGCTCGAGCGCCTTGGCGTTGGCGAACGCCGCGTGCCCGCTGGCATGCTCCAGAAGAACCGGGTTGTCAGGGCTCGCCGCGCTCAACGCTGCATGCACCGGATTCCCCTCGACCGACGGCTCCGGGGGATGCTCCCATTTCTCCTGATGCCAACCGCGACCCAGGATCCACTCACCCGGGGCGGCTCCGGCCACTGCTCCGCCGACCTGCTCGACGATCGCCTCCCAGCTCGGCGCCTGCGTCAGGTCGAGGATCATCTCGGCCTCGCCGAGGCCCATGAAGTGGCCGTGCCCTTCGATAAAGCCCGGAGTGACGAGCCTCCCTTCGAGGTCGATCACCCGGGTGTCGGGTCCGATCCAGCGATCGATGGCGTCATTCGACCCGACCGCGGCGATGTAGGCGCCGCGGACGGCAACCGCTTCGACTTCCGGCAGCGATTCGTCCACCGTCACGATCCGACCCCCTCGCAGGACCAGATCCGCCGTCGCGTGAACCTCTTCCAGTGGCGGTCCACAGGCCCAGACGAGAGCGAGAATCGACGTCAAGCCCGCCACGGTCGAGAGTCGCCTGGTCACCGTCTTCATTCCTTCACCTCCACTTTCGCTCGCGCCTCGCCCCGCCCCATCAGAAGTCGCTGGATCTCGGCACGAGCATAGAGACGCCCTCGATTGACCCCGGGACTCACCGCCGCGACCTCGTCCCACGCCTCCGGCGCAGCAAGATGCTCGGGCCAGAACGGGAACGTCCGACACTGCGTCGGTCTTACCGGATAGACCTTGCACCCATGCTGCCAGAAGACACAGGCGCCATCCGGCCCGTCGACCAGAGCGAGCCGTCCGTTCACGCGTCGCAAGTAGCGCCGGCCGAGCTCCTCGCGGCTGAGACCGAGGAACTCGGCAAGCTCCGAGATTCTGCGAGGATCGACCCAGACATAACCCTCACCCCGGCAGCAGGCGCCGCACTGCGTGCAGGCAAAACGCAGTCCCTCCTCATACCAGGGTTCGTTACCTCGTCTCACCGGCCCAGCCTATCCGAACGCGGGAACCGATCCTCATTCCGAGCGTTACTCTCCTTGAAGGCCTACAATCGGCCAACACGACAAGGAGGCTCTTCCAGAATGACGAGCAGAAAGTTCCATCGATGGACCGTGGCGGCGTTCGCCGTCGTCGCCCTGCTGGCGAGCGCCGGCTTCGCCACCGCCGGCGATGCCGACCACCAGGTGATCAAGATCGAGAAGCGCGTCCACTGCGAGGGCGAAGAGTGCGACGAGAGTCCTGGAGCGGCCTTCATCGAGGCCGACGGCGAGGCGGCCACCGTCGCCGCCGAGGATTTCGAGTGGCTCGGAGACGATGGCCAGCGCCGGTTCATGAAGAGGATCCATCACGGCGCCGGAAAGGGCGGGTTCCTCGGCGTCGGTCTCACCGACTTGACGCCGGAGCTCCGCGGCCACTTCGGGGTCCCCGAAGACTCCGGCGTGATGGTCTCGAAGATCGTCGAAGACAGTCCTGCGGAACGGGCGGGCTTGCAGGTGGGCGACATCATCACCCTCGTCGACGGCGAGAGCATCCGCTCCGGCAGGGGCCTCGCTAGCGCGATCGGCGCGCTCGAAGACGGCGCCAGCGTCGCTCTCGAACTGTGGCGCGACGGCCGCGTCGAGACCGTCGTCGCGACGGTCGAGGAGCGCGAGCGCCCTTCTGTGATGACCGGCATGATGCCCCGAATCCACGTCGGGCACGGTGACGGCAGCCGGGTCATGATGCACCATGGCGACGGCCACGAGGGCTCCGGCGTCCAGGTGATCAAGATCCTCTGCGACGACGACACCGAAGAGTGCGAAGCGATGCACGGCGATCACGACTTCGACTTCGACTGCGGCGGCGCGGAGGCCTGCGAGGTGACGGTGCGCTGCGACGACGGCGGCTGCTCCTGCATGGTCAACGGAGAAGCGGTCGACTGCTCGGAGATCCCGGGCGTTCCCAGCGAGTAGCTCCCCCTCGGTGGGGCTCGGCGGGCGGTGCCGCGAGAGGGCGCCGCTCTTTTCTCCCGCTTCGCGTGCGACAATCGCCGGGGGATGATCACCGTACCGACGATCGCCACGATTCGCGAGGCACGCCGGCGACTTGGAGACCGTGTCCGGACGACGCCCAGCTGGGCATGGCGCGGCCGCGAGATCGAGGCCCGGACCGCGCCGGGCACGGCGGTCTTCCTCAAGCTCGAGCTGTTCCAGTACGCCGGCACCTTCAAGCCGCGCGGCGCGCTGCTCAACATGCTGGCGCTCGACGCCAAACAGCTCGCCCGCGGGGTGACCGCCGTCAGTGCCGGCAATCACGCCGTCGCCGTGGGCTTCGCCGCCCGCCAGTTAGGCAGCAGCGCCAAGGTCGTGATGACCTCGTCGGCCAACGTCGCTCGCCTCGAAGCGTGTCGCGCCTACGGCGTCGAGGTCGTGCTGGCCGACGACGTGCACCAGGCGTTCGCCGAGGTCCGCCGCATCGAAGAGCAAGAGGGGCGGACCTTCGTCCATCCGTTCGAAGGAGAGCGCACCGTCCTCGGCACGGCGACCGTCGGCCTGGAGCTGTGCGAGCAGGTCACCGGTCTCGACGCGGTGATCGTCCCGATCGGCGGCGGCGGTCTGTGCGCCGGGGTGGCGACCGCCGTCAAGGCCGCCGAGCCCGCATGCAAGATCTACGGCGTCGAGCCCGAGGGCGCCGACAGCATGCACCGCAGCTTCGAGGCGGGAGAGCCACGGTCCATCGAGCGGGTCGACACGATCGCCGACAGCCTCGGCGCCCCCCATGCCGCTCCCTATACCTTCGCGCTCTGTCAGCGCTTCGTCGACGACCTGGTCAAGGTCGACGACGACGCGCTGCTCGACGCCATGCGGCTGATGTTCGAGTCCGCCAAGCTCGTCGCCGAGCCGGCCGCAGCAGCCGCGACCGCGGCGCTCTGCGGACCGCTCAGGGAACGTCTGGCAGGACAGCGGGTCGGCCTCCTCGTCTGCGGGACCAACATCGATCCGGGCACTTTCTTCCGTCTTCTGCAGCCGGACGGAATCCGCCGCTCGACGTGAGGGGCGAACGGGTCGTCATCGCCGGCGGCGGGATTCTCGGGCTCGCCACCGCTTATCGACTGAAGCAACGCTGGCCCGACTGCAGCGTCACCCTGCTCGAAAAGGAGGGCGCGCTCGCGACCCATCAGACCGGGCGCAACTCGGGCGTCCTCCACTCCGGCATCTACTACCGACCCGGTTCCCTGAAGGCTTTGAACTGCCGGGAAGGGAAGCGACAGATGGAGGCCTTCTGCGAAGCGGAAGGCGTCCCTTACGAGATCTGCGGCAAGGTCATCGTTGCCACCGAGGAAGCTCAGCTGCCGATGCTGCAGGAGATCTACGAACGAGGGCGCGCCAATGGGGTTGGCTGTTCGATTCTCGAGCCGGACGCGTTGCGTAGGCTCGAGCCGGCCGCCGCCGGTATCCGGGCGATCCACGTACCGGAGACCGGTATCGTCGACTACCGGCGGGTCTGCCTCGTGCTGGGCGAGCGGCTGGCAGCCCAGGGGGTCGATCTCCGGGTCGGCGAGGCGATCGTCGGACTGAGGGCCGTCGGGCGGGAACAGGTGGCGGCGACGGCCGACGGCGAGTTCGTCGCTGATCACTTCATCAACTGCGCCGGACTCCATTGCGACCGGCTCGCGAGAATGGGGGGGCATCCGCCCGACGCCCGAATCGTCCCCTTTCGGGGTGAGTACTTCCTGCTGGCGCCGAAGGCGCGGCACCTGTGCCGTAACCTCATCTATCCGGTGCCCGATCTTGAGTTTCCTTTCCTCGGGGTTCACTTCACGCGGCGGATCGACGGCACCATCGAATGCGGGCCGAACGCCGTGCTCGCCTTCGCCCGCGAGGGTTATCGGAAGACCGACTTCAGTCTGAAGGACACGTTGGAGACCTTCGGCTACGTCGGCGCTCGTCGGTTGTTCCGAGAGCATCTCCGGATGGGCCTGGGCGAGCTGCACCGGTCGATCAGCAAGCGCGCCTTCGTCAAGGCTCTGCGGCGGCTCGTGCCGGGCGTGCGGGAAGATCAGCTGGAGCCGGCGACAGCCGGAATCCGGGCCCAGGCCGTCGCGCCGAGCGGCAAGCTGGTCGACGACTTTCTCATCACCCGGCGGCCGGGGCAGATTCACGTGCTCAACGCGCCCTCCCCCGCCGCGACCTCGGCATTCAACATCGGTCGGACGGTCGCGGCGTTGGTCGGAGAGGCTCGGTCTTGAAGAGCTGAGAGCCGGATCAGCTCGCTCGGGCAGGTCGACACATTTTGACCATCAATGCGCTATAATAATGGCGCATCGCTGTCGATGCCACGCCAAGGGGGGTTGGAGATGCACGGCTATGCCTTCCGTTTCGTCTTTGTGCTGTTGCTTCTCGGCTCGGCGGCCTCCGTCGACGCCGCCGGACTCGACTACTCGCTGCAGCTGGGCGATCGCTCGTTCGACCCTCTGGTCGACCCGCCGCGTCTCGACCCGGCCTGGAGAGGCCGCTCGATTGGCGACGACCTCCAGATCGTGCAGCTATACGGCCCGGTCGAGGACGCTTGGCATCGCGCGCTCGTCACCGCCGGCCTGGAGACCGTCCAGTACGTGCACCCCTATAGCTACATCGTCTGGGGCGACCTCGACGAGCTCCGCTCGCTGCGGACCGAGAGCTCCTGGATCCGCTGGGCCGGACACTTCGAGCCGGCCTACCGGGTACTCCCCCGCTGGCGGCAGGTTCGCGGACCGGGCATCTACCACGCCCTCCTCTATCGACACGACACCCTAGATCTGTCGATCGCCGAGCTCGCCGAGCTCGGCGCCACGATCCTCGATTCCGCCTGGATCGACGATCGCTTCCTCGGCTTGCGTGTCCGCTTGGCCGTCCGCCGCCTCCCCTCCGCGGCCCGAATCCGCGGAATCTACACGATCCAGCCCGAACCGACCGACGGTGGTCTGCGCTCGGAGATGAGCAGCCAGGTCAACGTCAACAACGTCGACGCCTCCAAGTTCGCCTTCCCCGGCTACTGGAACTGGCTGACCGGCGTCGATCTCGACGGCAGCGGAGTTCGGATCGCCAACGTCGACGGAGGCGTTCAGGACAGCCACCCCGACCTCGTCAACCGCTTCGTGCCCTGCTCGGGCGACACCTGCAGCACGACGAGCAGCGGCCACGGCACCCACACCGCCGGCATCATGGCCGGAGACGCCTCGAGCGGGGCAACCGACGGTGGCGGCTTCTTGCGCGGACTCGGGGTCGCCCCCGGGGCCCAGCTCGTCGAGCAGCTCTACAGCGGCCACTACAACCAGGCCGGCGGCATGCTCAAGCTCATCCGGCAGTCGTGGCAGAACGGCGCGCTGCTCTCCGGCAACAGCTGGGGACCGGCCGGAACGCCGCGCGGCTACGACAACCACACCATGCAGGTCGACATCGGGGTCCGGGACGCCGACAACACCGTCACCGGGAACCAGCAGTTCACCTACGTGCTGTCGATCATGAACGGCAACGGCGGGACGAGCACCCAGGGAACCCCCGACGAGGGAAAGAACCTCTTCACCATCGGGTCGACCAAGATGCAGTTCTCGAGCGGCGCGCAAGACCCCGCCATCGACGACCTCTCCGCCAACACCGCACACGGCCCGGCTCTCGACGGGCGACATATCCCTCACATGGTTGCACCGGGATGCCGGGTCGACGCCACCTACCCCACCGACAGCTACGGTCTGCTCTGCGGCACGAGCATGGCGTCGCCGCAGGTGTCCGGCGCCGTCGCGATCTTCATCGAGCGACACCGGCGGCGGTTCGACGGCCGCGACCCGAGTCCCGCCCTCGTCAAGGCCGCCTTCCTGGCGGCGACCCACGACCTCGCCGGGCACCGCGATGCCGACGGCGGCACTCTCGGCCACCCGTTCGACAGCAAGCAGGGGTGGGGTCGGATGGACCTCGAGCGGGTGCTCGACTCGAAGGTCCGTGCTCTGCACTTCGACGCACCCGCGACCCTCGGATCTACGGGCGAGCAGTGGGAGACGCAGATCAACACCAGCGACCCGGCCGCGCCGCTCGAGATGATGCTCGTCTGGACCGACGCTCCGGGGCACGGGCTCGGCGGCTCGACGCCGGCGTGGAACAACGACCTCGATCTGCTCGTCGTCGACGGCGCTTCGAGTTACCGCGGTAACCGCTTCGGCAGCGATGGCTACTCGACCACTGGCGGCAGCTTCGATTCTCGCAACAACACCGAGGGCGTCTTCCTGCCGCCCGGCCCGCAGCGGACCGTGACGATCCGGGTGCTCGCCGCCAACGTCAACTCGGACGGAGTGCCGGCCAACGCCGACTCCACCGACCAGGACTTCGCCCTCGTCTGCTACAACTGCGAGCAGCTGCCGCGCCTCCAGGGCGGGCCCGAGTAGGCCGCCCGAGCACCTCCACGCCTCGAGTTCGAGCCCGCCGACCGGCCTGCGCCGCAGGTTCCTGGCCACGAGAACCCTCCCTTTCCCTAGCACCCGCCCTCGACTAGCTCGTCCCGTCCCCGGACGACTCATCGAACGGCGGCTCAACGGCTGCGAGACCGGCTCTAACTACAGCTCCTGAGGCACCGACCCAGTTGCTACCTGGACGATCGACGGTTCAGACTCGGCGCGACCACCGAGATCGACTTCACCTCGAAGGGGTATCCGATCAGCCGTGCCCATTGGCGCGAGCACTTCTGAAAGTCAACAACTGACCGCTCCGCTGACGGAATTCACCGCTGAAGAGGTGCTCTCTGAGAGGCGCGCCCTCCGTGCGGTGCTCCGTGCGGTGCCTCCGTGCGGTGCCACCCGTTTGGCGGAACGATGCCGAGGGGCGATCGTGAGCGCGAGAGTCGTCACCCTCGTCAACGCTGGAGCCGGGAAGGTCAGTACGAGCTTGCGTCGATGGTCAGGGGCGGAACTTCCTGCAGAGTCTGGGTACGCACGGGCCAGATGACCGAGATCGGATCCAGAACGACGGTCTCGCCCCCTACGACGTCGACGACAACCTCGCCCTCATTCCAGACGACCTCGTTACCTCGCGGGACGTCGGCCTCGTGAACCGAGACCCGCCACGGCCCGGGGAGCAGGTTGACGACCGAAAAGCGGCCGTCCCGGTCGGAGACGGCCACCTCGTGCAGGTGAGGCCAGCGGGTGTGCTGGAAATGGACGCCCAACCCCTGAAAAGGCTCCCAGACCAAGGGCTCGTCATTCGACGAGGAGGGCCCGGTCCGGG
>CALZKB010000137.1:11235-12890 GCA_945787575.1 Thermoanaerobaculia bacterium
TGCGACCGGGACGGACGAGTCGGAGGTCCACTTGCTGCGGCTCCCGCCCGGCGAGCCGGATGGAGACGGGGAGAGGGTGCTCCGGCACGAGCGACAGGCCCAGGTCGCCTCGGTTCGTGAGCAGAAGATGCTCTCCGGGCGGGACGCCGGCGAAGCGGAACACCCCGTTCGAATCGGCGAACGCGGTCCTCTCACCCAGGGAGACCCGAATTCCTTCCGGGCTGCGGCTGTTCTCGGGCATTCGCAGGGTGCCCACGATCTCGGCCCCCCTGCGCAGGAAGGACGGGGCGACGGTCAACCCTCGAATCAGTCGGAGGCCGGCCGTGACCTCCTGGCTTCCTCCCAGCCTCTGGGCGAAACCGATAAGGCGCCAGCCGGCCAGCGGCCCTCTCAACGCCTGGCCGACAGAGAGGCGGAGAGTGGGCTCCGTTTCGCAGGCCCCGCCTGCCAGTTGGCCGCACCGCAACTGCTGCCCTTCGACCTCCACCCATCTTCGGCTCCCTGCCTGCCAGCGTGAGAGGAAGATCCACCGCTGCTTGAAGTCGAAGATCTCCTCGGCCTGCGGCGCCGGCTGAAGACGAGCCTGGAGCAACCACCTCTCGCCGGGGCGATAGCGGAGGGTGTAGCTGGCCCTCGACAATGTCGTCCTCCTGCCCGCCTCTTCGCTTTCCCCGAACTCGACACTCGCGGTGCCGCTCAGCTTCGTCGCCAGGTCGAGACCGAGCTTGAGGTTCCAGAGCCGCTCCGTCCTCTCGAACCGCCGCGAGGCCGTGGCTCCGAAGGAGGTATGGGAACGGCTGAGAGCCACCGAGCCGAAGGGGAGTCCCGACCAGGTCATCCCCGCCTCGCCCGCGAGGACATCCGCTGCCGGGTCCAGGTCGAGATCGGGGGAGCGCAGCCGCCGGCCGCTGATCCAGGTCTGGAAGGAGGGTGACAGGCTATACCCGGTGTAGCCCCAGAGGTGATTGTGATTCCAAACGGTACCCGGGAAGGCCTCCGCGGCCCCCTGGCTCTCGCCGCCCCAAGTCCAGCGTGCCTTGGCCCCCATGAGCTCGATGCGCCAAGCGGGTTCGACGCTGCTACTCCCCGCGAGTCGACCGGCCGCGACCTCCGCCTCCCACGAGGTCGTGGCGGTCTCACCCTTCCCCCACAAGCTCGCCACAGAGAAGCTCGAGCCCGGGGAGTTGGCGGCGCTCTCGCCCCCAAAGGCGAGGGCGCCGAATGCCCTGCGACCGCCCGCCGGGAAGTCGAGCGTAAAGCCCGCCATCCGTCCGATCAAGGTGTCGGGCTCGGAAAGTGAGGAGAACGCCGAGAGGGTCCCGAGCTTGGACTGGAGGCGGATCTTCCCCCACTCCCCCCATTGGTCGTGGGCCGTGAGGCGGGTGAAGCCGAGACTGGTCCGACCTACCAGCAGTCCTCCCCACCGATCATCGGCCACATCGAGATAGGTGGCGCGCCGAGCAAGAGCCTCTTTTCCGCCGATGGGAAGAGCCTCTCCGATCCGAAGATCGAGGTGTCGCTCTGGCGTCAGGTCCCCGGTGAGTCGCAGAACATGCGTTCCGAGGGCCTCGGAGACGTGGGTGAGCTTCGGGGAGCGACCGCCCTGGTTCTTGACCAGCGCGTCCACGTCCATGGCGTCGGGATCGAGCAGGACC
>CALZKB010000138.1:0-3662 GCA_945787575.1 Thermoanaerobaculia bacterium
CGCCTTCAGCTCCGCGAGTGTCTTCTGGCGCCGAGCCGCGAGCTGTCCCAGCGAAAAGAGCGGATCGACCTCCCGGACCGCGAGCTGCAAGCGCCCGAATGGGGCGTAGAGGTCGAGCCCGGCGCGACATCGAATCTCGCCCCCTTCGACGATCTCCTGGTCGGCGGCGGCAAGCGTGCGTTTCACCGCTTCGTAATCGCGCCGCCAGATGACCGCTTCGAGCTTGGCGACAATCTCGTCCCCCCGCCCCTTCTCGACCAGCTCGAAGAACAGATGTCCGTTTCGACTGGGCTTGAGCCGCTGTACCTCGCCGGCGATCCACAGCGAGCCGTAGGCGTCCCGAAGCAGACCCTTGACGTCAGCACAGAGATCGCTGACCGAGACCGTCACCGGTCCCCCGTCTCGGCCGGCCGAATCAGTGATAGCCGGTCAACTCGTCGGCCGAGGCGAGAGGCATGCCCTTGGCCCAGGCCAGAGCGTCTTTGTCCTCGCCGGTCAACTTGGCGAGGAAGTCCTCAGCCTGCTCCCGAGAGGAGAACAGGCGCCAGATGAACGTGTGGCCGGCCGGCGCCGTGAAGTAGGTGTAGCCGTCCGTACCAGCGGTCAAGTCGAACCCGAGATCGGCTTCGCCGTTGACGCCCACACAGGCCATCCCGATCGCACGATAGGCGAGTGCCAGCGCCCGCAGCGAGTCTTCATGCTCGGCGAGTTCCTCGCGAGAGAGCGGCGTGTGATAGATCGCGATGCGCTCCGAGTCTTCCTCCGCCAGCAGGTTGTATGGCACGTCGTGGCGATCCATCGCCTCACGCGTGTCCGCGGTCGTCACGAAGACGTCGTCGGTATCGATCACCTTGTAGGTGATCGCGATTCCATCCTCCTCGAACTGGGGGAAGGCTTCGGCCAGCATGCTCTCGTCTTCGATGGTGAAGTAGTACAGACGGGACATCAAGCGTCGATTGGACATTGGGGACTCCATTGGATGTTCGGAGGCTGCGCGCCGACAGGGCGCCGTCGTGGTGTGGTCGGCCTCCGGGTCGGAGGAGTGAAGCTGCCGGCAGCCCCACGGACCGGCGCTAGTATAACAGGCCCCGAAGTCGTCCCGACTCGCCCTCGAAGTTGCTGTTAACATAGCAACTTACGTGCACGCGGAATCCGTGCGCGCAGGATTCGAACGTGAGCTCCGACGACGCCCAGGCGCTGGCCATTCGCTACCCGACATCGGTCCTCAGGGTGTGGGGTGCCGACGGTGCGAGAGACCAGGTCCGCGGGGCGGTCCTGGAGCATTGCCAGGCCGTGGAGGTCGGGACGGACGCGCTGGCGATCATTCCCGAACCTGGCGACCCGGCGGTTTTCGACGCCGGATTGCACTGGTCTCGGCGAGTGCTCTCGCAGCTCGAAGTGTCACCCGACGGCCCCAGAGTTCTGATCTCTCCGGCCGAAGTCCTCTTGCGCGGGCGAGAAGTGTTGGGGGTCCACGACGAGGTCGCCGCCGAGGTCGAGAGACGATCGCCGACCTTGAAATCGAACGACATCTACCTGACGACCTGGGCGGCGCAGACGCTGGAGACATCATGGGACCTGCAGGCGAGCGGATCGTATCGGGGCCCGTCCGGCCGAGACTTCCCGCTGGTGCGAGCCATGTCCCGGGTCAGCTCGAAGGCGCCCTGGCGCAATCCCGAGCTGCTCGGCCGCAGGATCGCGACGACTCCGCGACCCGAGCTGACTGGCGTGCTTGCCGAGCACCTGCTGGATCCGGTCATCCGCGTCACCGGCTCGGCGGGCTGCGGTAAGTCGCGCCTCGTCTGGGAGACACTCGAGGAGAATGCCGCGATCTTCCTCTGGCTCCAGGCACAGCCGGAGCGCCGTGGAGGCCTGACTCTCGCCCAACAGATCGCGGACGAACTGTTCGACGCGCATTACGTGGACTACGATCCCCGCCGGCCGGTGCTCGACACCGCGCGTCACCGAGCGAGCCAAGCCGAGCACCCGAGCGAGAGCGGCACCATCGACTCCATCCTCTCGATGCTGGGTGCCTGCGAACCCGTCGACAAGCCCCTTTATATCGTCTGCGACGACTTCGAGCAGATCCAGTCCGAGGATCTGCAGCTCCTGCTTCGACTATCGAACAGTCGCCTGCCGGGCCGCAGACTCCATCTCGTCTTGATTGGCCGTGGCGGGATGACCTCACGCTCCGGGTTCGAGGGCACCTTCTCGCTGAGGGTTCCCGCCTTCGAGCGGGCAGAGCTTGAGTCGCTGACCGACACCCTGTTCACGGGCCTCTCCCTACCCGACACGATGGCGACGGCGATGCTCGATGCGACCCGCGGGCACCCGTTTGCCCTGGAAGAGGGTCTCATTTCGATGGTGCGCTCCAAGGTCATGCGCACGATGTACGGCAACTTCTTCTTCGCCGGGACCGAGTCGATCGCCTACCAGCCGTCGGCTCGACTCGTCTGTCACATCCAGGCCGAGGCCGGCAGGCTCGAAGGCAGCACCTGGCTCACGCTCCTTTCGCTCGCCGACACACCCGTGCCAGCCGCCGTGCTCAGCGTCGCCGCCGGCATCGTGGAGCCGGATTCGGACGAGTCCTGGGCAACGGCGGCCCTCGAAGCCGGGATGCTGACTCGCGTCCCTTCACCGTGGGGCGTGGGCCTCGAGTTCACCTGTCCCGCCTATGGTCGAGCGCTCGCGCTCTCGGCGCCCGACGAGACCCGCAGGGAGCTGCGTGGGCGCCTCGGGAGAGCCCTCCAAGCGGTCAGCCAGAGTGGCGAGCAGTTCTGGTACACCTACCGCCTCCTCGAGGGCACGAAGGACAGCGTCGCGCCGCTCCTCAAGACGGCGCGCTCGAGCTATGCAGATCAGCTTTCCCCGGAACGGCTGTTTCAGGCACTCGCGCAGGAGATCGAGGTTCATCGCGAGAACGAAGGCTCCGAGGAGACCGAGCTGCTGCTGATCTGGCGGCTGCTGGCCTCTGCCAGACGCCTGGGCAAGCTTCAGCATTGCATCCCCGAGCTCGAGCGGGGACTGGAGCTCGCCGAGGACGACCCCGACAAACGGCTCGCTCTCTCAAGTCTCATGGCCGCGGCCCATGAAGAGGGAGGGCACTACCGCCGGGCCGAGACCATGCTGCTCAAGGCGCTCGAGGAGAGCAGTCTGTCCGACCAGGGGCAGCGGCGAGCACGCCTGGCGCTCCAGCTGGGAGCGGTCTACGAACGATCGGGACGCCTCGCCGAGGCGAGCAGGCTGTTGGAAGATCTCTACCCCGCCCTCGAGCGCAAGCAGCACCGGGAGCTCGCGGCGTCCTGTCATTTCACTCTCGGTGAGATCGCGATCCGCCTCAACAACCTGGAGGAGGCGATCACGCATCACCGCACCGCTTACGAGACCCGCCGTGAGCTCGGCAACCAACCTGTCATCACCGCTTCCTTGACGGCTCTCGGCCGTGTCTCTCACGCGGCCGGCAACTACCCACAAGCCATCGACTACTTCGAGGACGCGCTCAACAGCCTCGCTGATCGCACCGGCGAAGAGTGCGCCAAGGTGCTCCTGGGCACCGCCACCGTGCTCCGCCGGCTCGGTGACTATTCGCATGCCGCGGCGCTCAACCGCCGAGCTCTCAAGATCCGCGAGAGGCGCGAGGATACCGCCGCGGCCGCCGTGGC
>CALZKB010000138.1:3667-14034 GCA_945787575.1 Thermoanaerobaculia bacterium
CTGGAGCAGTTCGACAAAGCGCTCGTCGAAGCCCGCCAGGTTCTCTTCTCGTTGGATCTTCTGTCGATGCCGGATGAACTGGGCGACGCCGAACGGCTCATCGGCCGCATCGAGCTGAGACGTCGCCGGTACGAGCCGGCCCGCGAGCACCTCCTTCGTGCCCTAGAGCGGCACGCCAAAGCCAACAATGCTAGAGGTTGCGCCATCGACCGCGCCGCCCTGATCGACCTGGGAATCACGACCGAGGACGGCTCCGCGTTGCGCGAACACACCGGAGAGCTCGAGAAGCTGCTCTGCGGACTTCAGCACTCGAGCATCATCGAGTCGCTCAACTACCGGATGTACCGGGGGCTCTCCTGGTTGAGGCTCCACGACACTCGCGTCGAGGATCCCCGCCCTTATCTGGAGCACGCATACCGAGAAGTGTTGCGCAAAGCCTTCCCGCTCGATCCCGAACGGCGACACCAGTTCCTCTTCGAGGTCATGGACAACCGGGGTATCGTGGAGCTGGCTACCCGCGAGGGACTCGAGGCCCCGGAGTACTAGCCAGCGAGATAGTCGTCGATCATCGCGCGCTCTTCGGCGGTGAGCTCTTCGGCCTCCACGCGGTAAGTGCGACCGGGCGGCGGGAGAGGCAGGCGCACGCGGCCGAACGCGCGTTCGAGACCGCTGCAGTCCCCGCCCGCAAGAACCGTCATCAGATCGCAGACGGTCAGCAGCTGACTCGCCAATCGGCTCTGCATTGCGATCTCGGCGTGCTCGGGCAGTCGTACCGTCGTCAAGTCGTAGCCGCCGTCGTCGCGGACGATCGTGATCTCACCCTCGAGCTCCACGGTCTGGGTCGGCAGCAACACTTCGTCCTGGATCTCGCCCGGCATCGTCTCGCCGAATCGCGCGATCAGCTTCGCCTTGCCCAGGAAGTCGATCGCTCCGCGGAAGTGATGCACGCCATCGCCGAGCGCCTCGAGCTCGAGCCGGTGACTCTTGATCGTCAGCGAATTGGAGGGAGAGCTCAGCTCGATCGTCATTCCCGCCATCGACACCGGAGCGATCGCGGGGGCGAGATCGCGGTACGTGTCGTTGAGACGCGGGAAGAGCAGGCTGCCGCCCGCCGCGCCGAAAAGGACGGTGGCGGCGAGGAGACCGACGGCGATCGGCAGGAGGCGCTTCATCTCACGGAGCGTATCCGCGAGTCGCGCGCACGTTCAAGCGGCGGTCACGCACGGAGATCTCGATGTCGGAGAGGGTGGTCTCGGAGGGCGCCTGCGGTGCGAACGCGAGGAAGTATTGACTTCGCAGCTCGCTCTCGATCTCCGCATAGACCTCCGCCAGCTCGATCGCCTTGCCGGCGTGGAAGTAGCGACCGCCGGTCTCTTCCGAGAGTCGCTTGAGCTTGTTGCGCAGGCCGAACCCCGCCCCCTGGCCGAGGCCGATCGAGTAGACGACGGCGCCGCTCTCGCGAGCGTAGCGTAGCGCTTCTCCGAACGAGGTCCTGCTGGCCGTGTCCTCACCGTCCGAGAGCAGGATGAGCGCCCTGCGCCCGCCGAAGCCCTTGAAGTAGAAGAGGCTCTTGACCACGGCGTCGTAGAGCGTTGTGAAACCCTCGGAATGGACCTCCAAGAGAGCTTGCTCGACCGATGATGGATCATCGGTCGGCGCGGCGAGAAGCTTCGGTGAATCGTTGAACGACACTGCGAAAGCGCGATCCTCGGGGCGCATGACCGAGCGCAAGAAGCCTACCGCCGCCTGCCTCGCGGTCGCCATGTGATCCGACATGGAGGTCGAGGCGTCCATGGCAAAACCGACCACCAACGGTAGATTGTGTACTAGGTCGAAGCGCGTGATCGCTCGCGTCTCGCCCGCCTCGGTGATCTCGAAGTCGTCAGCCTCGAGGCCCTCGATCAGCCTTCCCGATGAGTCGGAGACGGTGGCGAAGAGCTCGACGAGGCCGACCTCCAAACGCTCGAAATTGTCCGGAGTGTTGAGGAAGACGACATCCTCCGCGCGGCGCCCATCGGCGAGCCTCGCGACGACCGTCAAGTAGGAGACCTCGTCTGTCTCGGCGAGCTGGATCGGCACCTGCCACGGGGGCCGGGCGAGCTCCGCGATCGACTCCTCGCCGAGGAGGAACTCCACCGCTTCGAGCCGTCCTCCCTCCGGCACAGAGACCTCGGCTCTGGCCATCGCGCCGCCAGTGGCCGCACCGGCGCGCGGGCTCAAGATGCGGACGGCAAACGCACCGCGCGCTCGATTGAGCAGAATCTCGTCTTCGGCGACGAGCTCCCCTTCGCCGTCGAGACCCCGAGCCGTCACGACCTGCTCGGTCGGCACGTCCGCGAGCCTCAAGTCCGCCGTGAAGGGGGGCCGGGTCCGGATCAGCTGCTGCTCGCCGTCGACCGAGAAGACCACCTTGCGAATGCGCTCGCCGCTGACGATCGCTTCCGCCCTCCACGCCTTGCTCAAGCCGTCCGTAACGGCCGGTATCAACTTCAGGGAGTCCGCGCCCTCCAGGGGCGACGCCGCCACCGACTCGGCAGGAATTGCGGCCGCTCCGGCCACCACCCGCTCGACCTCTCTAGGGACTCGAACGACGCGTACGACATCGGCGGTGGCGCCTCCGACGACATCGCGGATCTCGAGGCGAGCCACGAAGTGACGTCCCGGTCTCAGCCGCCGCTCGAAGACGAGCACCGCCGGTTCATCTTCGATCGGCGGCTCGCGATCGAATCGGACCTTGAACTCCTCGAACAGGCTCCCCTCCTGCTCCAGGAGGCCGATGACCTCCAACCGGATCTCGGGCTCTTTCTCCGCGAACTGTTCGACCTCGAGCTCGGAGCCGGGAACTTCGATCGTGAATCGAGTCGCGATACGCTGGCCGGAGCGGTAGGGAAAGGTGATCTCGACACCGTCGAGGCGGAGCTTTGTGCCTGGCTGTGCAAGCTCGGTGGCGGCCGCCGCCCGGCTCCAGGCGGCCAAGTCCGGCGGCGCTTGCAGAAATTCGGCAAGCGCGCGATTGAGCTCGGCGTCGGGCGTCTCCCTGAGCAGCCCTTCGGTGCGCGTCGCCTCGTCGACTCTTCGCACGGCCGCGCAGTTCCGGATGTCGAGCCTGACATTCTGCTGACCGTAGTCTTTGAGCTCATCGAACCAGCCCTTCATCAACCGGCTGTAAAGCAGCCGCTTCCCGTCGCTGGGAAGCCACAGTCTGAAGGAGGAGCGCCCGCGTTCGCGAAAGAGAAGGAGCTCGGTCCCGCCGTAGCGCCAGATCTCGATCGGTACGAGCACGCTCCCGCAGTCGATCTCCTCTCGGTGAGCGGGCGCTCCGTGCAGGAAGAGCAGCTTCGCCCGGTCATCGAGCGGCGACGCGAACTCGCTCGAGACCAAACGGAGGCGGCGCTCGATCCCGACGACGAGCTCGTTTTCCTCGGTCTCCGGGATCGGGTCGGTGAGAAACGCCTCGAGCGCCCGGTCGCGGCTCTCGTCGTCGCGGTTGGCGAACTCCGCGCGCGCGGCCTCGTCGAGAAGGAGCCCGGGGCCGTCCTGAAAGAAGGCCCGCTGGTGTTCCGGCCAGAGGACGGGATCGGCGAAAGACGATGTCGTGACAGCGACCGACAACGCCACGAGAAGGAGAGCTCGAGAGTATGCGGAGACAAGACTGGTTCGCATGGATCGCTACTTGTGCAAGGCCCGGGCCAGATCAGACCCGCCCGGAGATCCCAAGGACGCTGGCGTATAGTACGGGCGTCCTCGAGGAGCGGACCGATGCCGAGCAAGACCAACCAACCCATCGCCAGCTGGCAGGCGGGCGACACCATCGTCGGCTTCGCCTTGCTCTCCCGCAAGGAGCGCCGCCAAGATCGGAACGGCAACAGCTTTCTGGACCTGGAGCTGACCGACGCGAGCGCCTCGATCAGCGGCAAGGTGTGGTCCGACAGCCCGGCGCTGGAAGGCGACTACGATGCTCACGACTTCGTCAAGGTCCAAGGCTCGGTCAAGGACTACAAGGGAAGGCTCCAGATCATCCTGCACCGATGCCGGCGCACGAGCGACGCGGACGGCGAGCACGGTTTCGACCCCGCCCTGCTCGTGCCGACGACCGCCGAAGACATCGGCGAGCTCTACGACCGGCTCGAGCGCCTACTGCAGGAGCGGGTTCAACATCCCTTGATGCGCCGGCTGGCCCTCGAGACTCTGGCGACCCACGGCCGGGAGCTTCGTGAGCACCCGGCCGCCAAGAGCATTCATCATGCCTACCGAGGCGGGCTCCTCGAGCACGTCGTCTCGATGGCGGAGCTCGCCATCAAGGCCGCCGAGCACTACCCGCGGCTCGACTCTGACCAGTTGCTGCTCGGCGTTCTCTTTCACGACCTCGGGAAGCTCCGCGAGCTCGGCGCGATGCCGGCCAACGAGTACACGCGGGACGGCCGCCTCATCGGTCATATCGTCATGGGCCGCGACCTGCTGCGCCAACGTTGCGCCGCGATCGAGGGATTCCCCGAAGAGCTGCAAGTCCATCTCGAGCATCTCGTTCTCTCCCACCACGGAGAGCTCGAGTTCGGCTCGCCGGTGCTGCCGATGACCCCGGAGGCGCTGACCCTCGCTTTCATCGACAACCTCGACTCCAAGCTCAATCAGCTATGGCAAGTGGGCGACGCCGGAGGCGGCCTGCAGTACCTGCGCGGGATGGGGCGATTCGTGCTCCTCCCCGAGACCGCGGCGGAGTCGGAAGCGCGAGACGCTGGCGCCGAGGACGGCCCGGAGCAGACCCGCCTCGAGCTCTAGGGATTCGCTGAATCGCCCTCGGCCGGGGTCCCGACGGGCGGAGGAGCACGTCTCATTGCCTTTCGAGTCGATCGAGAGCGTCACGGCTGCGCCGATTCCCGCCGTCACGCCCTGCCGACAAGCCACTATCGCTCGAGACGTGTCTTCAGCTGCTCCCCGACCATTCGCTCAGGCCGGCGCTCGCTCATCCTTCCGGCGCCTTTCCAAGTGAATCCAAGTGTCCGGCAACAAAGGACTTACCGCTGACGTGTCGAAAACCACACGATGTTGCGGCATTCGCTTGACGGGACCGCAACATGTCGTTTATCCTGCTCCCGCCCACAGCGCACCAGCCGGTGAGCGAAGGCCCTCTTCGGACAGCCCTGACAGCTCGAAGAGAGCTCTGAGAGGTGGTGCAGACGGTCTCGAGAGACCTGCACTGCTCCGGGGAACCTGTGGCCCAAGAAACCAGGAAAGCGGTCAGTTTTTGGGGAGGACGGATGCTAGCCACACGTGTCGTCAAACGCTCCGGGGAGGTCGTTGCCTTCGACGCCGATCGGATCCGCAACGCCATCCTCAAAGCGGTCCACGCCGCCGGCAAGGAGTTGACGCCGAGCGACTTGGAGCAGCTCGCCGACGCCGTGAGCGCGGACATCGACGGTCGCTTCGGAGAGTTTTATCCCAATGTGGAGAACATCCAGGACATCGTCGAAAAGCACCTGGTGATCGCCGGCCACTACGAGATCGCCAAGGCGTACATCCTCTATCGGAGCGAGCGCCGCCGGGTGCGGCTCGAGGCGCAGGAACGCGCCATCGAAGATGCCCGCCTCGGCAAGCTCACGGTCACCAAGGAGGATGGTAGGGTCGAGCTGCTGAGCGCCAAGGAGATCACCGACGCCCTGGAGCAGGCCGCCGGGGCGGATCTCATCGGCGACGTCGACTTGGCGCTGCTCGTGCGCGAGGTGGTGAAGAACGTCTACGACGGAGTTTCTCCCGCTCACCTCGAACGCGCCTTCGTGCTCGCGGCCTCCGCATTCATCGAGTACGACCCTGCCTACGGCTACCTGGCGGCGAGGCTTCTCCTCCGCAAGCTTCACGGCGAAGTGCTCGACGAGTGGATCGCTGACGACGACGCCCGGGAGGAACGCTACCGGGCCGACTTCGTCCGTTCGATCCTGCGAGGCGTCGAGCGCGGGCTTCTCGACCCGAGTATGGGCGACTACGACCTGGAGGCGCTCGCCGCTCGACTCGATCCGAGCCGCGACCTTCTGTTCCAGTACCTCGGAATCCAGACTCTCTACGATCGCTACTTCCTGCGCGACGGCGAGACTCTGCTGGAGCTGCCTCAAGTCTTCTGGATGAGGGTGGCGATGGGGCTGGCCCTTCAGGAAAGCGACCGGCAGGCGCGCGCCCTCGAGTTCTACGACCTCGTCTCGCAGCTGCGCTTCATCCCTTCCACTCCGACCCTCTTCCACGCGGGCACCGGCCATCCGCAGCTCTCGTCCTGCTACCTGACCACCATCGAAGACGATCTCGGCCACATCTTCAAGTGCCTGGGAGACAACGCGCAGCTGTCCAAGTGGTCCGGCGGCATCGGCAATGATTGGACGAGCATCCGCGGTACGGGCTCCCGGATCGACAGCACCCAGGTCGACAGCCAGGGCGTTATCCCCTTCCTGAAGATCGCCAACGACGTGACCATGGCGATCAATCGCAGCGGCAAGCGACGCGGCGCCACCTGCGCCTACCTCGAGACCTGGCACTACGACATCGAGGACTTCCTCGACCTGCGCCGCAACACCGGCGACGAGCGGCGACGCACTCACGACATGAACACCGCCAACTGGATTCCGGATCTGTTCATGAAGCGCGTACTCGCCGAGGGGGAGTGGACGCTCTTCTCCGCCGACGAGACTCCCGACCTGCACGAGCTCTACGGCCGCGCCTTCGAAGAGCGCTACGAGGAGTACGAGCGAAGGGCCGACGCCGGCGAGATGCGGCTATGGAAGAGGATTCCGGCGCTCCAGCTGTGGCGCAAGATGCTGACCATGCTCTTCGAGACCGGCCACCCGTGGATCACTTTCAAGGACGCCTGCAACGTCCGCTCGCCGCAGGATCACGTCGGCGTCGTCCACAGCTCCAATCTCTGCACCGAGATCACGCTCAACACCTCGGCGGCCGAGACCGCGGTCTGCAACCTCGGCTCGCTCAACCTCGCCCGGCACATGGTCGACGCCCCGAATGAGAATGCGCGGCTCGATCGCGAACGACTCTCGGCGAGCATCCACACGGCCATCCGGATGCTCGACAACGTCGTCGATCTCAACTTCTACCCCACCGAGGAGGCGCGCAACTCGAACCTCAAGCACCGCCCGATCGGACTCGGCCTGATGGGGCTTCAGGATGCCCTCTTTCTGCAAGATCTCAATTTCGAGTCGCCGGAGACTCTGGAGTTCGTCGACGCGACGATGGAGTGGATCTCCTACCACGCCATCCTCGCCTCTTCGGAGCTCGCTAAAGAGCGCGGCAGCTATCCGTCGTTCGAGGGCTCGAAGTGGGACCGTGGGCTGCTGCCGCTCGATACGGTCGACCTGCTCGAGAGCCAGCGCGGAGTGCCGGTCGAGGTCCCGCGCACCTCGCGGCTCGACTGGACGCCGGTTCGCGAGCACATCGCCGAGCACGGCATGCGCAACTCGAACACCATGGCGATCGCTCCTACCGCCACCATCGGCAACATCTCCGGCGCCTTCCCCTGCATCGAGCCGATCTACAAGAACATCTACGTCAAGGCGAACATAAGCGGTGAGTTCACGATCACCAATGCGTACCTGATCGAGGACCTCAAGAAACTGGGCCTCTGGAACCCCGGGATGCTCGAGAGCCTCAAGGCCTACGACGGCCATCTCGACCGAATCGAGGAGATACCAAGCTCGCTGAAGCGTAAGTATCGAGAGGCGTTCGACATCGATCCGATCTGGTGCCTGAAGCTCACCGCCGCGCGCGCCAAGTGGATCGACCAGTCGCAGTCGCACAACGTTTTCTTGAAGGGCAGCTCCGGCAAGATGCTCCATGAGATTTACACCAACGCCTGGAAGATGGGACTCAAGACGACCTACTACCTGCGCTCGTTGGCGGTCTCCCAGATCGAGAAGTCGACCGTCGAAGCGGCGAAGTTCGGCTACACGCAAAAGCGGGACCAGTCCGTGACCGATGCCGTGGGCGTCACCGAGGGCGAGCCCGAGCTGTGCCGCATCGACGACCCCGACTGCGAAGCCTGCCAGTAGCCCTGCCACCACCACCCCCGCACACACCCCCCCAAGGACCGACGACGATGGGAATCATCAACAGCTCGAAGACCGACCCCAACAAGATTCTGCCGATGACCTACAACTGGGCGCGGGAGTACTACAAGGCGGGCGTCGCCAACAACTGGACGCCGGAAGAGGTGTCGATGCAGAAGGACGTCGAGTGCTGGAAGAGCACCTCGATGCTGTCCGAGACCGAGCGCCGCCTGATCATCTGGAACCTCGGTTTCTTCTCCACCGCCGAGTCGCTGACCGCCAACAACCTCGTGCTCGCCGTCTACCAGCACATCACCAACCCGGAGGCGCGCCAGTACCTCCTGCGCCAGGCCTACGAAGAGGCGATCCACACCGACACGTTCATCTATTGCTGCGACACCCTCGGCCTCGACCCCGATGAGATCTACAACATGTACAACACCATCCCGTCGATCGAGGCCAAGGACAACTACGTCGTCGAGCTCACCAAGTCGGTGTTCGACCCGCACTTCTCCACCGACGGCGAAGCCAACATCCGCAAGTTCGTCCATGACCTGATCGGCTACTACGTGATCATGGAGGGGATCTTCTTCTACGCCGGCTTCGCCATGATCCTCGCCCTCAAGCGCCAGGGCAAGATGATCGGAATCGGCGAGCAGTTCGAGTACATCATGCGCGACGAGAGCCTCCACCTCGCCTTCGGCTGCGATCTCATCAAGACGATCCGCTCCGAGAACCTCGGTATCTGGACCCCGGATTTTCAAGCCGAGATCGTCGAGATGGTGCGCGAAGCGGTCATCCACGAGCAGAACTACGCGCGGGACGCTTGCCCGCAGGGCCTGCTCGGGATCAACTCCGAGCAGTTCAGCCAGTATGTGGAGTATGTGGCTGATCGGCGGCTGCGGCGACTGGACCTACCGAAGATCTACAATCGCGAGAACCCGTTCCCGTGGATGTCCCAGGCGACCGATCTCGCCAAGGAGAAGAACTTCTTCGAGACTCGGGTGACGGAGTATCAAGTGGGGGCTTCGCTGAACTGGGATTGAGCACAACCGACCTGCTCCTCCACCTGGCGACAGCCGTGTCGGTGGCGTGCTATCCCTGAATGCGCGGCTGTCCAGACTCCCTCCTCCAGGCAGCGGGCGCTGAAGACGCACCTCTCCTCGTCTCGCGCCCCGATCGAGATCGATAGCCGTCAGGCTGGATGCGGCAGGAAGAGGCTCGAAGGCAGGAACGCCCCAGCCGGGAACTGAGCTTCGAGCCCGTCGCGTGCTCGCCGCGCGGCCTCTCGGTAGCTGTAGTAGAACCGGACGTAGGCATACTCGAGGCGCCTTCGAACGCAACCGAGGTGAGCGTGAAAGCGAGGGGCGGGCGAGCTCTCCGATCGTCTCGGCCTTCCGCGTGGTGACTGCCGCAAGATCGCCTTGGCTCCCATGGGCTTGTCGCCGTTCTCGCGGAGCGCCTCGCGCGTCTCCAATGCGATCTCACGCAGAAGTGCTCGCAACTTGCTGTCGGACTGGTGTTGCCGAAGAGCCTGCCAGCTCGGGATCGGTGTGAGCTCTAGCTCGACCTCCTCGGCAAAGGTCATCTTCCCAACCACCTCACCTCGTTTCCGAGCCTTGTACTCGGCGCTCCGGTGAAACCAGAGACCTCGGAGCCTGCCGTCCTTGGCTTTCGCCGAAGTCGCTCCGGGCCAGCGCCTGGGAGAGTCGACCAAGCCTTCCTTGCAGCCCTGGGAGTAGAGGTAGCGTAGGCGCTTCTCCTCGGCTTCGGGCTCGTTGCTCACGACAATCGCTCGGTATCGTCGTCCCCAGAACTTCTCTCGCCAGTTATAAAGGCGGCCGGCCTCTTTGGCGATGTTGGAGTTGACGTAGTTCATGAAGCGGGCGAGCTGCCAGGCATCCTCAGGTTGCAGGAGCAAGTGGCAGTGGTTCGAGAGGTAGACGAAGGCGCAGACCGTCATGCCGTAGTGCTGCTGTGCCCTGGCTAGGACACCGAGGATGATCGGGTTGAGATCTCGGTGCGGTCTTAAGAGGAACCGGCCGTGGAGGGTGCGGCAGGTGACCTCGACGAGGCTGTTCGGCGGGATGAAGCGGAGGTCTCTGCCCACGCCCCTACTAGACGCGGACTCGAGAAGAAGTCTTGCAGCAAAAGGGTGGCACCGCTCGGCGGGGGGGCACCGCTCGGCGGGGTGACCTCGACGAGGCTGTTCGGCGGGATGAAGCGGAGGCCTCTGCCCACGCCCCTACTAGACGCGGACTCGAGAAGAAGTCTTGCAGCAAAAGGGTGGCACCGCTCGGCGGGGGCGGCAGGTGACCTCGACGAGGC
>CALZKB010000139.1 GCA_945787575.1 Thermoanaerobaculia bacterium
CACGCCGACCACGGTTGTCAGGTCGTGAGGTTCGAGGAGCTGGTCGAGGAGGCGCGTGAGGTCCTTGGTCGTCGGTGCGTCGACGACCTCCATCGATCGATCCACGACCGAGTCGGTGAAGATCAATCGAACGCCCGCCGACTGGATGGACTTGAGAGCCTCTTCGAGCGACGAGCCGGCGAGGATCGGATGCTCCAGATCGACGTTTTGCGCCTGGCCGGAAGACGCGATCAAGGCGAGAAGGGATGCCGCGACGAGCCCTAGCCGAGCGCCCGTGCACCGGCGGTGACCGGGGCCGAAGGATTCTCCGACGCGGGGCATCTATAGAGAGTACCAGCCGTCGCCAGGGCCGTATTCCCGGCGAACTGCCTGCGAGAGACGAAGTTCCCGCGAGACCGAGGAAAGTGAAGACACAGATGAGCGAACTGAGAGTGCAGGGCCGATTCACCAAGATGCTCGGGCGCGCGGCGCTGATCCTGGCGGCGATGTTCGTCACGCCGATGGTCGCAACGGCTTCGGAAGCTTCGACTTTGGAGTTCTCGTTGGGTATCGAGCCGAGCGAGTCCGGTTTCACGGAGCTGGCCGGGATCGACGCCCTCGTCGCGGACGGCGAGCTGCAGCTGGCGGTCGCTCGTCTCCAGAGTGATTCTCGGAACGAATGGCGGACGGTCTCGGTTCGTGCCGAGGAGTCGAGCTCGGGCGGGAAGTCGAACCAAGGCGGCTTCGGACGATGGCTGAAGAAGAGGTGGTACATCCCGGTCCTGGCGGCCGTAGCGCTCGGCGTCGCGCTCGATGACGACGACGCCGCCGGTGAGATCGACGACACCGACTGATTCGAATCCTCGGGCTGGAAGTTCGAGCCCAGTGCGGTTCGGCTGACCACGGGTGCGTGGGTGTGTTATAGTCGGCGCCTCGAGTAGGGGAACCTCACGGCTGCCGGCCAGGGGGATGACTGGCGGCCGACTCAAGGGAGCGGGAGAGCATCGTCTTCGACGGGCTCCGTGCGCCCAGGACCTCGTCGACGACTAGGGCACGGTCGTCGACCACGTCGAGGTATCGCCCGACTCGAAGCCGTCGGTGAAGAGCAAGTCGGGCTCGAAGGTAAAGGCCTCGACGGTGCTCCACGGGCCCTCCCCGGCAGAGTTGGATCCGCGGACTCGCCACGTGTAGTCACCTCCCGTCAACGGCGATCCGTCGAATGCGTCGAAACTGCACGAGCTCTGGACGCAGATCACGAATGCCGGTTGGGTCGAATCGAAGATGACCCCTCCGAGGTCAGAGACCTCGAGCCGATAGGCGGTGGCGACGATCGGTGTCTCACGATCCCATTCGAAGGCCGGCTCGGGGTCTCCGATGACCCCGATCGGTCGCAACGGCGTCACCTCGGTGGGAGGGAGCAAGGTGAGGATGGTGAAATCGGTGCTCACCCAGTCGGAGCGCCCCCGTGGATTGCGCCCACGCACCTCCCAGGTGTAGTCGGCGTCGGAGAAGAACCCGAGGTTGAGGGTGCACTGGGAGCCGGAGCAACGGGCTCCCTCTTCGTACCATTGCTGGTGGAGGGTGCCGGCACCCCGGGTCAGCCGGAACTCGTACCAGGTCGCGGAACCGCTGGACTCCTTGTTCCAGATGAAGGTCGGTGTCGAGTCCATGATCGTTCCCGTGGGCGAGATCGCCGTCACGTTGCCGGGGATCGGATCGGCGACGATCGAATCACGAAACTCGTCGGCGAGGATGTCGAAGCCCGACGGGTCCGGGTGTCCCACGAATCCGGGAGGATTGTGGTAGTGCTCATCGAAGCAGGCTTGAGTCGGACACAGTCGGGTCCAAGGGTCAGCGAAGTAACGGTTGCGGCTGGCGGCCAGGTTCGAGACCCGGTTTCGCATGTCGGCCACCGCGGCGACCATGCCCGGGTTCATTCCCGCGACGCTCTCGGGGTCGAGGTGGATCATCGAGCCGTGGAGGGTGTCGACTCCCGCGTTCTTGGCCCGGGTGTCCATCGTTGCGAGGTTGGCTTCGATCGTGTTGTTGGAGATCTCGGCGAAGACGTCGTTGGTCCCCTCCATGAGCAGCACGATGTCCCAAGGGCCTTCGTTGTCGAGGATGTTCTGCAGGCGCGTGATCCCGGCGCCGGTCCCCTCGCCGTCGAGCCCTCTGTTGACGACCTGGCAATCGGGCGAGAAGCAGCCGAGCAGGTTGTCGATACGGCCGGGGTAGCCGCCCTGGCCGGTCGGGTCGAACACGCTGTTCCCCCGGGTGATGCTGTCGCCGAAGGCCATGTAGCGGAATATCTGGGCGTGGGCGAAGGATGGGCAGCCGAGGAGCAGGATCGCCGCGAGAGTGAATCGCCTCATCGGCTCGGCCCCCAGGTGGCGATTGCCGAGTCGCCGTCGAGGTCGTGCCATTGCAGGCGGACCCCGCCGTCGCCCCAGCGGACGGCCGGCCGGTAGGCGTTGCTCGAGCTCACGATGGCGCGCCGGAGCTCCACGCCGGTGGTGTCGAGCTCTCCGAAGACCCACTCGTCGGGAATCACCGTCCTGTAGCTGAGGAGCAGGAGCCCGCCCCTCTGTTGAAACTGCGGGTCGGTCGCGCCGCGGCCGCTTTGGTGGTCGACGAGACGCCAGCCGCGATCGTCGAAGAAGGCGGTGCGAATCCGGTAGTCATGGCCGTCAAACGTGCTCCAGGCGGCGACTGCTCCGGAGCGGGTGGTGACCACCGCCGGCGTGATGTCCGGCGATTCGTTCTCGTCGTGCAGGCGCCGGGGCGGCGACCATCGCCGGCCGTCGAACAGACTCCACGAGGTTTCGTCATCGTGCCCGTCGTAGGCGGTCCAGACAGCGAGCCAACGACCATCGCGTAGGGTGGTGACGGCGGGCGCCACCTGGCTGCCGGGGCCGCGCGGCGAGACGACCGCGACCTCGCTCCAGGACGTACCGAGCCATTCGGCCGAGTGCAGCTCGAGCTCCCGCTGGGTCTCGCCCGCGAGCCAGAGCAGGCCGAGGAGACGATCCGACCCGATGACGATCTGCGGCCGTCCCCGCGGGACGCCGGAGCTCGGCGGCACGGTCAGCGGCTCGACGCGCCCCCCTCCGCCGCGGACGAGAAAGAGCTCGGTGACTCCGTCCTGAGAGGCATAACCGGCAGCGAGGAAACCGTCCTCCAATGCCCGCAGATCGGTGAGCTGACCGCCCAGCGAAGGCCAACACGTCTCGTTTTCGGCTCTCAGTGAGAAGACGCACAGGGTCTCACTGCCGGAGACCCCGTACCACGCGGCTTCGCCCTCCGGCGCCTGCACGACGGTACCGCGGAGTTGGGCGCTCGCGACACCGGCCGTGGCCAAGGCCCCGAGTGCCAACCCGAGGAACGACCTCGATAGGTGAACCATATCCCGATACCTCATAGCTTGGTGAGAACCCACAGGGGGGAACAACGCGCACCTGGGAAGGGCGATTCCCGGAAGGGGGGTAGTGTACCGCGCCAGCCGCTCGGCGCACCAGTGAGGACCGGGCCCCTTGTCTTGAACCTGGAACCGTAGGAGCATGGGGCATGGAAACCGCTCGCGAGCGGGTGCTCGCCGTCGGCGGCGGCGAGGTGAAGGTTCTCGCCCCGTACCTGCAGGAGCTACCGTATCGTGTGGAGTGGGCGCAGGACGGCCTCACTGCGGGACTGCTCACGCGTCGACTCAAGTTCCAGTATCTCCTCGTCGGCTATCCGCTTCCCGACCTCGCGCTGGGCGACTTTCTTGCCGAGCTGCGGCGGCCGGAATCGGCGTCGGCGACCGCACGCATGCTCCTCGTCACCACCACTGCGCTGTTGCCCGAGGTTCAGGCGATTCAGGACGAGGGGTTCATCATCGGCACGATCGCCGTCGATGAGCCCGACGTCGATCTCCCGGCGGTGCTGGCGGAGTTCATGAAGACCGCGGCGCGGGTAGCGATCCGCATTCCGGCTCGCGTCGTGCTCGTCGGGGGTAGCGGCCAGGCGATCCGAGGCGAGACAGTCAATCTGTCCGAGTCGGGGGTGTTGGTTCGATCCGCCGTGACGCTCGATCACGGAGCCGAGGTCGACGTCGAGCTGCGGCCACGCCGAACCCATCCGATCCGGGCCCGGGCGGCGGTGGTGCGGAAACCGGACCTCGAATGCGAGCAGATCAGCGGCATGGGGCTGCGGTTTGTGGAATTCGAGAGTGACGGCCGCGAGCTGCTGAATCTCTTGATTCGCGGCCTGCTGGCTGAAGTCGTAGGCTGATTGAGAGCCCTGTCTGAGGGTCGGGGCAAGAGGGGTAGCGTCGCCGGGTTGTATTTCTGAGTCGATTTATATAAGATTTTTGTCAGGCTTGAAACCACGCTGGCCGGATAGGCGTATCTGACAGCGAGGGAAGCTACCGATTATCCGATCGAGGTTGACATTCTCATGGCTAGTGAACTCCACCATCTGCCGGTGATCCCGCTTCGGGACGTCGTCGTCTTTCCCGGCGTCAAGACCGTGATCAGCGCGGGTCGCCCGGGGACTCTCGAGGCCATCAAACGGGCCGCCCGCAGCGACGAGAAGCTGATCTTCGCGGTGACGCAGAGAGCCAGCAACGAGGAGGCGGCACCCGACGGGCTCTACACGATCGGGACGGTCGCGCGCATCGACCAGCTGCAGCGGATGGCTCGCGGCTTTCAGCTGCTTCTCGCCGGCGAGCGCCGGGGAATAGCCATGCGCATCGTCGAGAAGGAAGGGCATCTCGAAGCGGCTGTCCGCGATGCCGAGGAGATGTGGCCCGCGGAGCCCAACGACCCGACATTCCTGGCTCTGCAGCGCGAGGTTCGTGAGCGGGCGGCGGAGCTGGCGCAGAAGACGGGGCCGCCGCAGATGTTGGTCGAGGAGGTGCTCTCCGCGGCCGCAGATGCTTCGCAGCTTTCGGACCTCATCGTCAGTCATCTCGACCTTCCCAGCGTCGACAAGCAGGCGCTTCTCGAGACGCTCTCGGTGGAGGATCGCTTGCGGCGGGTGCTCGTCCACACCCAACGGCAGATCTCGGTGATCGAGGCGCAATCGGACATCAAGTCGAAGGTGCAGCAGGAGCTGGGCGATCGGCAGCGCGAAATGGTTCTGCGTGAACAGCTCAAGGCAATCCGGGACGAGTTGGGTGACAGCGACGATTCCGGCGAGCTCGACGAGCTGCGAGAGACGCTCCTCGGGCTCGATCTACCGGAGGCAGCGCGGAAAGAGATCGACCGCGAGCTCGGAAGGCTCGGTCGGCTGAGCAAGGAATCGATGGAGTACCAGGTCGTTCGCGGTTTTCTCGAGGTCGTGGCCGATCTGCCCTGGAACTCGGTCGAGGAGGAACCGATCGACCTCGAGCGTGCCGCCGAGATCCTCGAAGAGGACCACTACGGACTGCAGGACGTCAAGGACCGGGTTCTCGAGTTCCTCTCGGTGCGTCAGCTCCATCAGGAGAAAGAGAGCGCGGAGTCGGAGCGGCCGAAGGACGAGGCGAGCGCCTCGTCGGAGGACTCCGTTCCACTGGCCAAGAAGGCTCCGATCCTGCTGTTCGTGGGGCCTCCGGGTGTGGGAAAGACCTCGATCGCTCAGTCGATCGCTCGGGCTACGGGTCGCGAATATGTTCGCGTGGCTCTCGGCGGAGCACGTGACGAGGCCGACATTCGCGGGCACCGTCGTACCTACGTCGGCGCCATGCCGGGGCGGATCGTGCAGGGAATCCGGCAAGCGGGCCAGCGCAACCCCGTCTTCCTTCTCGACGAGGTCGACAAGCTGGGAGTTTCTTTTCAGGGCGATCCCGCGAGCGCGCTGCTCGAGGTTCTCGACCCGGCCCAGAACCACAGCTTCGTGGATCACTATCTCGGGATCCAGTTCGACCTCTCCGAGGTTCTCTTCGTGGCGACGGCGAACTTCATCCAGAAGATTCCCGCCCCGCTGCTCGATCGAATGGAAGTCGTCGAGTTCACCGGCTACACGGAGCAGGAGAAGCTGGAGATCGCGCGCCGCTACCTCGTGCCGCGCCAACTGGCCGAGAAGGCACTCGACTCCGGACAGTTGACGATCGACGACTCGGCGATTCGACACACGATCTCGCACTACACCCGAGAGGCCGGCGTGCGCCAGCTCGAACGTGAGCTGAGCAAGCTCGCTCGCAAGGTCGCCCGCAAGGTCGCGACGGGAGAAGCCGAGTCGTTGACGCTGTCCGCCGAGACCGTGCCCGATCTCCTCGGCCGCCCCAAGATCCACCCAGAGCACGCCGCGACGACGGATCAGGTCGGGACGGCCACCGGGATGTACTACACCCCCGCGGGCGGCGACATCATGTTCGTCGAGGCGATTACGATGAACGGTAGTGGCAACCTGGTCCTGACCGGTCAGCTCGGAGACGTGATGAAGGAGTCCGGTCGAGCAGCTTGGAGCTACGCGCTCTCGCGCTCGGAGGAATTCGCGCTCGACGAGAAGATGTCCGAGCGTGACGTTCACATTCACGTGCCGGCCGGAGCGATTCCGAAGGACGGCCCCTCGGCCGGAGTGACCATGGCGACGGCGCTGATCTCTACCTTGACGGGAGAACCGGTTCGCCACGACCTAGCGATGACGGGTGAGATCACCCTCTCGGGAAGGGTGCTGCCGATCGGGGGAGTCAAGGAAAAGGTCCTCGGTGCGGTGCGCGCCGGGATCGGGACGATCCTGCTACCCAAGGAGAACGAGCGCGATCTCGAGGATCTCGCTCCCCAAGTCCTCGCCACGCTGAGCGTCGAGCCGGTCGAGGATCTGCAGCAGGTCCTGGCGGTCGCGATGCCGAGCCTCGAGCGCAGAGTGCTCGCCGACGCGTCGGAGGTCTCGACAGGCAAGGATTCGGAGCTGCCGTCCTGAGTCCTTGACAGCGGCTCGTCGCTGTAGTCGGATCGCGGCATGGCGTGGATCCGAACCATAGAACCGGAGGAAGCGACCGGCCTTCTCCGAACGATCTACGCCGCTGCGATTCGGCGAGCCGGAAAGGTTTTCAATGTCGTCAAGCTTCAAAGCCCCCGCCCGCGAGTGCTCCAGGCGTCGATTAGGCTCTACACCGAGATCATGCATGGCGAGGACAGCGACCTGTCACGAGTCGAGCGGGAGATGATCGCGACCGCCGTGTCGGCGGCCAACGACTGCCGCTACTGAACTCGCGCGCATGGTGACGATCTCCGGGCCGAGGTCGCCGATCGAGAAGGCGGAGAGACGCTCGTGAGGCAGATCCAGAAGGACTATCGCGAGGCGGGGCTCTCCATTCGGGAACGTGCGATACTAGACTACGCGATCAAGCTGACGCTGCGTCCAGCGGAGATGAAGCTCGAGGATGTCGAACATCTGCGCAGCGCCGGACTGAACGACGGAGGGATCCATGATGTCGTGCAAGTCACAGGCTTTTTCAATCTCTATAACCGTCTAGCGGACGGTCTCGGAATACAACCGGAGCCTGACTGGTGAAACTGAAACTCGAGTTCGAGAGCTTCCAAGACTTTGCGAGCCGCCTCTGGCCCTGCCTGTCCGAGGAGGGGATGTGGGTTCAATCCGAGGATCCGGCGGGCGTCGGCGAGGTGGTCGACTTCGACATCCTGCTGGCTGACGGATTCCGCCTGTTCCACGGATCTGGTCACGTCGTTTCCGTCGGGCCTGGCCCCGCAGACGGACCCGACGGCCAGGGGATGATGATCAGCTTCGACCATCTCGACAAGCCGAGCAAGAACCTCGTCCGGAAGGTCATCAGCAAGCACCAGGCAGAAGGCGGCACGAAATTCGAGCCGATGATCCCGGGCCAAAAGGTCGAGCTCATCGGCTCGGACGACTCGGACTCGGCGGTCGAGCCGACCGTCCTGTCGGCCCAGCCGGAGCCGGGCGTCGACGACCTGTTCGAGTCCGTCGACGGTCCCGAGGGTGGCGACGGGGGGGAGACCGCCGACCTTCCCTTCGCCGAGGTCGATCCTGACGGTGAGTGGAGCAGAGACCCGGAGCCCGAGCTGACGAGCTTTCTCAAGCCGAGCGACGACTCGGGGACGGAGATCGAAGCTCCTGGGACAGAGGAGCGGTCGCCGGTGGAACCGGTCGCTCCGACGGCGCCACCTTCGCCTGACGAGGCCATAGCGGACCGGGCGGACACGATCGACTTGGAGGCTGCGGAAGAGACGCTCGACGAACATTCCGGCACCTTCGAGGAGGCGGCCGGCGGCAGTCAGCCGCTCGCTTTCGATAGCGGCACCGGGGAGACCGACCCGCTTCCGTCGACTTACATCCCGCCGACCCAAGTCGGAGACGACCTGCAGATCGGAGGGACGGAATGGGACGAAGCCGGCGCCGCCGAGCTCGAGGAGGAGTGGGCTGCGGCAACCGTCAACTCGAGCTGGTGGCCGTGGGTCGTCATCGCCGTGGTGGGCGTCGGAGCGGGTCTCTTCTTCGCCAAGCAGCTCGGCCTTGGGGGTTGGGGCCCGACGCGCGAGGAGAGTGCGGTAGCGGCGGGCGAGCCCGCGAGTTCCGAGATTCGCAGTCCACCCGCGCGGCCGACCTCGCTGGCTGAGGAGGCCGACGACACGGCTCGAGCCGCGGCCGCGGACGGCGTCGATGCCGCCGAGTTCGATGTTGCCGAGGAGGATGCTGCCGGCGTCGAGGGAGAAGGGATCGGAGCTGCCGCGGACGAGGCCGCCGCGGTCGCCGCTTTCCCGGACGACGAGGAGGCGCCGACCCTCTCCGAGCCGGCCGCCGCGGCACCTCCGGCGGTGATGGACGACGCGCCGCCGCCCCCGCCCGGCATGCCGGATGCCGAGACGGCGAACGTCGGTGAGGTGTCCCCAGAAGCGGACGTACCGCTCATCGACCCCGTGCGTCTCGATCGGATCACCTGGAGGAGCGAGGAAGGCGACACCGTCGTTACGCTGAGGTTCGACCGGAGCCCGGCGGCGGAGCGCATCGAATCGCTCAGCGTCGCGACCGGAGAGCCACGTTACGTCGTCAAGATCGCCGGCATCACCGGCCGGGTGCCGTCGCAGGTGCCGATCGACTCAGAGCACGTGCGGCAGCTGCGCTTCGGTAAGCATCGGATGGCCGGTGGCATGGAGCTGCATGTCGTGGCCGACCTGGTTGCAGCGAGCGTGGAGTTCATCGAGCCCGTCGAATTCGACGGGAGCGCCATGCACCTGCGCTTCGCGAGCCGTCAGTAGGGGCGAGTCGACCGCGGTCGAGAGAGGATCGCGGGTCGGTCCTTGGGCTCCGGCGGCCACGGGATCAGGAGGCCGCTGCCCACTGAGATCGCGGTCTCTTCGCCGAACAGCAGGTCGACGAGGTACATCGCGACCTCGTAGGAGCGCGCGCCTCCCTGAGAGGTCAGCCGCCCTCCGTCATGAACGAAACTGACGTTGAACCTCACGTCGAGATGCGGGTAGGTCCGAGCGAAGCGGGCGTAGTCCGCCGGGAAGGTCGTCGAGGCGTAGCCGTCGAGCAGTCCCGCCTCGGCAAGGAGAAAAGCTCCCCAGCACAACGACATGACGTACTGCGCACGCTCGCCGCGAGCGCGGACCCAGTCGACGAGGTCGCCGTCGCGCAGATCCTCCTCACGACTCCCGCGAGCGCTGGGCACGATCAGGACGTCGATCGGCGGAGCGGTCGCGAAGCTGTAGTCGGGGACGAGCCGTAACCCCTCGGCGGTAACGATCTCGTTGCCGTCGGGGGAGACCGTGAACACCTCGACGCCACGGCCCGTTGGGAGGTGATGGTTGGCGTGCTCGAGGACGTCATAGGGAGCCATCAGTTCGGTGTTGTAGACGCCATCGACGACGAGGAATCCGGCCATCAAGTTGCCGGCGGCCCCCGATTCGTCGGGCTTTGCTCGCCCGGGCGTGCTCACGCACCCGGCCACGAGCAGGCAGGCCAAGAGCGCCAGAGGGTGGCAAGGGGTCCGGAGCGTAGCCATCGTCACTTTCATCGCCTCCCAGCCATCGGCCCGCGAGTCTAGCAGTCCGCGGCGGAGGTCCCGCAGGGGGCCATCGCCGCGAGAGTCGCGTACAATGAGCGCTCGCCAGTCGGCGGGAATCTCACACGAGGAGGAATCGAGTGCCGTACCCAGAATTGATGGTCAAGCCGATGCGCGACGAGCTCGTCACGGCTGGAGTTCGAGAGCTACGCACCGCGGCGGAGGTCGACGAGGTGCTCGGACAGCAAGAGGGAACGACCCTCTTGGTGATCAACTCGGTTTGCGGTTGCGCAGCCGGGCAGGCGCGCCCGGGGGTCCGGGCCGCCTTGAAGCACGAGGTGACGCCCAACCGCTACGTCACGGTGTTCGCCGGGCAGGATCTGGAAGCTACGGGTCGCGCCCGCGAGCACTTCGCCGACTTC
>CALZKB010000140.1 GCA_945787575.1 Thermoanaerobaculia bacterium
TCGAGCCGCGCCTCCGGCGTCGGCTCAGGAGGAGCCGACTCGGCACCGGCCGCGAGGCGGATCAGCAGGCAAGCGACGATCAAGCTGAGAACGATCTTTCTCATGGCATTCTCCTCAGTACCCTTGTCCTCTGAGGGCGATCTCGTCTTTCTGGCGGGGCACGGCCCAGTGCGACCCGACGGCGAATACGTCACCGGCAAGGTCGGTCAGGAGCTGACCGTGGAAGACGGGCAGGCGGCCGCCCGCCTGACGGGGTTGGCTCTGCTCTCCTCGCTCAAGGGCGAGATCGGCTCGCTCGACCTCGTGAAGCAGATCGTCAAGGTGCTAGGAATGGTGAACTCGGCGCCGGAGTTCACCGATCAGCACAAGGTGATGGACGGCTTTTCGGATCTCATGGTCGAGGTTTTCGGCGAGCGCGGCCGCCACGCGCGATCGGCGGTCGGCATGGTGTCGCTGCCGATCGGCCTCGCCGTCGAGATCGAGATGATCGTCGAGGTCGAGTAGCGAGCGGCTGGCCACGAACCCTCCAAGTACGTAGGGAGGACCTGTGTCCGCCGGCTGTCCGCTAACGCCGTCTGCGGGCCTCGATGGTCGCCTCGCGGCTAGGGGTCTCGCGGGGAGAGATCTCGGCGACCGCGGTCAGATTGTCGCCTCCAAATCGATCTTCGATATCCGCCACGATCGTGTAGCGCCGGCGCCGCAATTCGAGCTGCCACGGAACTACCAGCTCTCGATCCCGCCGCGTCCCCCGGCGGAGGCGGAAGCGACGAGAGACGACCGGACTCGAGTTGCCGCGCCAGTCCGCGGTGGCGACCCGGATGATGAAGTCGGTGGTCGGATGGCCGTCGAGCTCACGCCACCGGAGTTGTTCGGTGGCGATCGATAGATGGGCGGTGATCGAAACGCGACTTCCTCCGAGACGTCGAGGGTGGCCGAGCCGGAGCGCTACACCCTCGTCCGAGCCGGCCTCGAGCCAGAGTGCGTTGAGCACTCCCAACTGCCGGCTTCGCTCCGGAGAGAGCGGGACGACCGCCGTCTGCGAGCGAGCTTCGAGCCCTTCGGGCACCATCTCGATCTCGATCAGAAGGCGGCGGTCGCCGCTCCCCGGCGGAGGCGCGACGGCGATCGCGTAGTAGGAGCGCGTATCTTCGACTGCCGCGGCGAGCATGCGACCGCGCTCGCCGTTGAGCAATTTCCGGCCTCCGGTGACCCGGGCGAGCTCGGTGAGGACTCCGTGGAGGCGCTGCTCTCGGTTCCAGTTGAAGTCGGGATCGGTCCCCTCCACGTCGATCGCGTAGATCGAATAGCCAAGCAGGTTGGCGGTGTCGGTCAGCACGTCGTAGACGCCGACCCCCTGGCACCAGCCGGTGACGCACCACGGAGAGAAGCGATCCGCTCGGCTCGCCTCGGCTGGATCCCACGAGCCGGCAACCAACAGGAGGGCTCGCCGACCCTCGGGCTGCTCGAGCAACCGCATGCTGCCGGCGGCGGCCAGAACCGATCGTCGGGTATCGTTCCCCTCCCAGTTGGCGATGAAGTCCGGTATCCGGCGCAGCGCGACGTACTTGATCCCCCAAGGCGTCGAAGTCCAGCGCCTGGCCCAGGGCTCGCTCCAGGGCGAGACGATCTCCGGTCCAGTCGGAGAGCGGCTGGAGCTTGCGGTGGGCGCCGAGGCGCACGACCGCCATCCGATCGCCCTCTTCCATGAGCTCGAGATCCGTCATCAGCCGTTCGAGGACGAAGTCGCGATTGCGCTCGAGGGTCATCAGATCGTCGATGAAGACGAGATAGTTGACCGGCGGTCGCGGCTTGGAGGGCGACCCCGCGCGCCGAACCTCGGCTGCACCTTCCGGAGGGTCGACAACCTCGTCGAAGAGCTCGATCGCGACTCCCTCGGCGTCGATGGAGATTCGGAAGTCCTCCGGTCGCAGCCCGTGGACGCGGTCGCCGCTACGGTCGGTGACGACCGCTTGGAGATCGAGCAGAGCGACTTCGACCACGGCCGAGAAGTGATCGCGCGGCTCGCTCCCTTCCTGAGCTGCCAAGGTGGCGGCGAAGAGCGCCAGGCTCAGCGGAAGTAGGGCCCGGCGGACTATCGATGTTCCAGCACGCGGCATCGGACTACGACGAGGTGGACGAGCCGACGATATCAGCCTCGGCTCTCGGAGAGTCGTTCCCGCCGTCAGTCGGAATCGTGGATTCGGATGTCGCCGTCCTGCGTCGTAATCCTGATGCGGCCGTCGCCGGCCCCGATCACCCCTCGCGTGGAGCGCTTACTCGAACTCTCGATCACGGTGTCGGTGGTGAGGACGGAGATCGAGCCGTCATCGACCGCGAGGTCGAAGCGAGCCGATGCCGAGGGGGGCAGCCCTAGTGAAACGTCGCCGTCGTCGGTCTGGAGATCGACGTCGAGGGCTCCAGTGCCGGAAAGGGCGAGCCGGATGTTGCCGTCCTGCGCTCGGACGCGGATCGCTTCCGCCGCGAGGCCGGAAGCGTCGAGGTCTCCGTCGTCGATCGTGAAGCTCCAAGAGCCGCCGCCGCCTCTCACCGTGACGTCGCCGTCCTCCAGTTGCAGGGTGGTCGTCGGACCTTCGCAGTCGCGCAAGTCGAGATCCCCGTCGTCGACCTTGGCGCGCAGCTCGCCGCGCAGGCCGTCGATCCCGATGTCGCCGTCCTCGAGGTCGAGATCGATGTCGGCAGCCCAGCCACGGATCTCGACGTCGCCGTCCTCCCCCGTGATCTCGAGAGCGACATAAGGCGGTGCCTGGATCGAATAGAGGTGCTCGTAGGTGCGCAAAGAACCGACGAGCGGGCTCGACTGCTCGCGGTCGGTAACCGAGATGACGTTGCCGCGTTGTTCGAAGTCGACGTCGAAGTCGCGCTGCCCGGCGCCGATTCCTCGAGAGGTGGCGCGGTAGCGAACCTCGATGTCCACTCGCTGCTGGTCCCAGGGCCGGATCTCTACGTCGCCGTCGCCGTGATCGAGCCTCAACACCACCCCCTGAGTGGCGGCGAACGATTCGTGGAAATTGCGGTCTATCGTGCCCGCGGCGGTGGCGGTAGCGAGGCCGGCCGCCGCCAGAGCGATCAGTGCGATGAGTTGCATGAGTTCCTCCTTACCCGAGACTACGCACACTTCGCGCTCGGAGTTCCGATTGGTAGAGTCTCCGCCTGCTCGGGGAGGACACCTCGGGGGGAGGCAAGATGATGACTCGAGGGACAGCGCGTGCGATCGGCACGTGGGTGCTCGTGGCGATGACGGCCGGCGGTGGAGGGCTCCGCGCGGCCGATCTCAAGGCGCTCGTCGGCGGTACTCTGATCGACGGCTTTGGTTCGACCCCGATCCGCGACAGCGTCGTGCTCGTCGAGGGGGAGCGCATCAAGGCCGTCGGCACGGTGGCGACGCTCGAGGTGCCGGAGGGCGCCGAGGTGTACTCGACGGAAGGGATGACGGTCCTGCCGGGATTGTGGGACATGCACGTCCATCTCATGATCAACGGTCACGCCGACTACGGTCACTGGGACGAGACCTACCCACCGCTTTTCGAGGACGTGATCATGCCGTCGTCGGCTCATCAGCTGCTGATGGCGGGGGTGACGAGCGCGCGTGACCTCGGGGCGCCGCTTGCGGAATCGATCGCGGTTCGTGACGCCATCAACCGGGGTGACGTCCCGGGTCCGACGATGTACATGTCGGGCCCCGTCCTTCAGCACCGGCCATATCCGGGCACCGAGCAGTTCCGCTGGGGGGTCGAGGGCGTCGCGGACGCCCGCGCCAAGGTTCGCCGGCTGGCCAAGGCGGGAGTCGACGTCATCAAGCTGATCGACCAGGATCAGATGACGATGGAGGAGGTTCACGCGGTCGTCGACGAGGCCCACGAGCACGGCCTCACCGTCGCGGCCCACGGCCATCGCCCCGAGGAGATCCGGCGCGGACTGGCGGCCGGAGTCGACTGCTTCGAGCACACCGGCCTGGCGACCGCTCCCGGCTATCCGGAGGATGTGCTCGAGCTGATCGCCGAGCGCACCGCACAGATGAATCTCGGCCCGCTCTTCTGGACACCCACCGTGGAAGGCCTCTACAACTACGACTACGTGCGCGACAACCCCGAGATGCTCGATCGGAGCGACTGGCACCTCGGCCTGCCGGAGCACGTGATCGAGGACATCCGCCGGTCGTTCGAGCACCCGGAGCGACTCGGTTACTTCCAGATCACACCGCTGCGCAAGCCGACGCTCAAGACCAAGATCGATCAGCTACGAAAGGCGGGTGTCAAGCTCCTGATCGGTACCGACAGCGGTATTCCGATGAAGTTCCACATCCAGTCGACCTGGAACGAGCTCGATATCTGGGTCCGGGTCATGGGAATCCCGGCGATGGAGGCGATCCAGGCGGCGACCTACTGGCCGGCCGTGCACATGGGCGTCGACGAGGACTACGGTACGGTGAGCGAAGGCAAGTACGCGGACATCATCGCCGTCGAGGGCGATGTGCTGCGCTACATCAACCTGCTGCAGCGAGTCGATCTCGTGATGAAGCACGGCCGACGGGTCAAATAGGCCGCAGGCCGCTTCGAGCAGCCGTCGGAGAAGCCGGACCTCTCCAGCTCGCGACGCCAGGGGACCTCGTCCCGAACGACCTGAACGCCCTTCCCCTCGTAGCCGGGGGCACGGGTCCCCCGGTTGCCGGGTAACAGGCAATTACGCCGGTCGCGAGCAGCGGGGAGTAGCTAAGGGCCGGTCGCCGACTTCTGCTCGGCGATGAACGCGTCGATCTGACCCTCGAGCACCGAGAGCGGGATCGAACCGTTCAAGAGAACGGCGTCGTGGAACAGCCGGACGTCGAACGCCGCTCCCAGCTCGCGCTCGGCGCGTCGCCGTAGCTCCTTGATCTTCTCGTGAAGCGAGAGCGCCGTGTTGGTGGCCAGGAAGTCCATCACCTGATCGCGGCTCCAGCCCATGGCGTGGATTCCGGTATCGACGACCAGCCGGCACGCCCGCCACATCTCGTAGGTGAGGCGGCCGAAGTTCGAGTAGGGGTCCTTGTAGAAGCCGGCCTCGAGACCGAGCCACTCCGAGTAAAGCCCCCACCCTTCGCCGAACGCCGACAAGTAGGAGAAACGCCGGAAGTTGGGTAGCTCGCCGAGCTCCCGGTTGAGCGCTCCCTGAAAGTGGTGCCCCGGGACGGCCTCGTGGAGCGAAAGCGCCTCGAGGTTGTAGAGCGATCGGGTATCGAGGGCGTAGGTATTGACCCAATAGCGGCCCGGCTGGGTACTCCCTTCGGGGGCGCCGACGTAGCGGCCGGCGGTGTACTTGGGCGCGATGTCGTCGGGTACTGGCTCCACCGTGTAAGGGAGGCGAGGCATCGTCTTGAACAGGGCCGGCAGCTTGCCGTCCATCGTCTTGGCGATGTAGGCGGCCTCCTTGAGCAGCTCCTCGGCGGTCTCCGGATAGAAGCGGGAGTCTGTGCGCAAGAACTCGAGGAACTCGTCGAACGTGCCTTCAAAGCCTACCTCGGCGATCACCGCGTCCATCTCGGCCCGAATGCGAGCGACCTCGGCGAGTCCGGTCCGATGAATCTCCTCCGGAGTGAGGTCGAGGGTCGTGAAGTGGCGGATTCGCTGCTGGTAGTACCGGCGGCCGTCGGGCAGCTCGGAGGCGCCGAGCGAGGTCCGCGCCTGCAGCGCGTACTCGTCGACCATGAAGTCGCGCAGGGCCACGTAGCCCGGCACGACGCTGTCGCGGATCGTCGAACGCGCGACCTCTCGCAGCCGCTCGTGCTCCTCCTCGGCGACGGCGACCGAGAACTGCTCGAAAGGCTGGAAGAAGACGCTCGTCTCCGGGTCGTCTACCATCTGCTTCTCGAACACCGCGTCGATCCCCTCGAGCACAACCCGCGGTTGGGTCATGGCGCGGGCGAGACCCTGGCGCATGTTGGCGATCTGCTCGCCGACGTAGCGCGGCCATGCGCGCAGACGGCCGAGGTAGTTCTCGTAGTCCTCGACCGTTCGGAACGGCATGTTGAAGGCGAGCCGGGCGAAACTGCTGTAGAAGCCGGAATCGGCGTTGAACGGTATCTGCCACGAGCCGAAGGTGTGACCGGCGACCCGGTTCTCCAGCTGGGCACGGAAGATGTCGAGGTTGATCCGATCCTCCTTGCCGAGGGACTCGCGGTCGATCGCGTCGACCTCCGCGAGAAAGCCGCGCCAGAGCGCGTCCCTGCGCTCGAGATCGGTCGGTGCAACGGTCGGGAGTCGATCGTTGTAGTCGTGGACTCCCACCGAAGTAGCGGTCAGAGGGCTCTCCTCGAGCCGCACCGCCCATTCGCGCTCGAAGATGTCGTGGAGCGTGGCGGCGGCGTCGGATGCGGAGTCGGCGCTCACCGGAGTCACAAACGTGACAAGGAGCAGGAAGAGTCGAGCTTTCATGGGTCAGTCTCCTGGAGGGGGGTCGGGTCGGGAAGGGCCGCTCGTGAAGAGAGCCGCCATCAGATCGATGCCGTACCAGAGGTTGGCCAAGCGCAGATTCTCGTCAGGGGCGTGCTGGTTGTCGTCGTGGTTGGCGATCGGCACGATGACGACCGGGCTGCCCAGAAGGTCGTTGAACAGGTAAAGCGGAAGCGATCCACCGAGACTCGGCATGAGGATCAAAGCGTCGCCGGCCACCCTCCGAGCCGCGTCGACGGCGATCGCCGCGGCGGGGGCATCGAGAGGTGTGCGGGCCGCCGGATAGCCGGAGCCGCGGACGATCTTGGCGATCCGGGGATGAGTGCGCCGGGTCTCGGCATCGGGGGTCTCACGCACCACGTGGAAGCCCTCCGCTCGGACGTGGTCTTCGACGGCCTCGAGCATCCGATCCGGGTCGTTACCCTTGACCAGTCGAATATCGAGGCTGGCGACCGCTTCGGTGGGGATGACGTTGCGGGCGCCGTCGCCGACCGCCGCGCTGACCATCCCACGGATGTTGAGCGACGGGAGGAGCAGCCGTTCGGCGAGCGAGGCGCCCCTCCCTTCGGTGGCTCCCGGCGCGATCTCCAGCTCGAGGCGAAGCGCGTCTTCGACCGCCGGCAGGGCGTCGAGGGCGGCGCGCTCCGCAGGTCCGGGCATCACGGTGTCGTCGAAGAACCGGTCGATCGTCACTTTGCCCGCGGTATCCTTCATGCTGGCGAGCAGGCTGGCGAGAAGGAGCGCCGGATTCGGAGCCCAGTTGCCGTAGTGACCGCTGTGCAGGTACCGCCTCGCGCCGTAGATCGTGATCTCGAGGCCGGTGTAGCCGCGGACCCCGAAGACGAGTTGCGGCCGCCGACTCTGGTGAACCGGTCCATCGCAAATCAACCAGAGGTCGACGTCGAGACGATCTCGGTGGACGGTCATGTACCGCTCGAGATGGGCGGAGCCCGCCTCCTCCTCACCCTCGAAGAAGAACTTGAGGTTGACCGTTCGCCGCAGGCCTGCGGCGTCGAGAGCGTCGAGAGCCCCGAGAATGGCGGCGAGCGGTGCCTTGTCGTCGCCCGAACCGCGGCCGTAGATCCGCCACTCCGGATCGATCGCGTCGCCTGGGGCAGGGAAGGGGATCGCGGTGCCACCGCTCTCGATCGCGCTCGAGGCGAGCGTCGCGCTCCACGGATCGTGAGTCCACTGCGCCGGGACCACCGGCTGGCCGTCGTAGTGCATATAGACGCCGACCGTAAGCTCGACCCCCGGAGCGTCGAGCTCGCCGTAGACCAAGGGTGGCACGCCGTCTTGCCGCCAGAGCTCCATCCGGGCTCCTCGGGCGATCAACGCGTCGCGGATGTAAGCCGCGTTGCGCTCGATGTTGGGTAGGTCGCTGGCAACGTTGGGGATGGCGAGAAACCGGGCGAAGTCCGCCAGCACTTTTGCGCCGTGCGCCTCGCGGTAGGCGCGCGCGGCGGCCACCGCGTCGTCGGCAGCGGCATCGGCCGCCGCCGACGCCAAGAGCAGGCCGATGAGGAGGGTCCGGACGGTCATGGGGGCGGTCGCATTCTACCTACAGATCGATTCGAGCCTCGCCCCGACTCGCCGCGATCGCGGAATCGCCCGGGAGCGGGGCTGGACAAATTGTCGGGGAGCGACTATACTTGCACCATGGTGCAAACACGCAAGAATTATGTCGAGCCTCGACGAACGGGCGAGCGAGCCTCGGACGGTCGCGAATCCCCGTGCTGCGACCTGCAGGCACTGCTCGATCCGACGGTGTTCAAAGCGCTGAGCGATCCCAACCGCTTGGTCCTGTTGAGCCGTTTGGCGGCTTCCAGCGAGCCCCGAACCGTCGGTCAGCTCAACTCGTGCTGCCCAGTCGATCTGTCGGTCGTGTCGCGCCACCTCGCGGTCTTGCGGGACGCGGAGCTGTTGACCGCGGAGAAGCGCGGGCGCGAGGTCTATTACGAACTGTGTTGCCGACCGGTGGCCCAGTGGCTCAGGCAGGTGGCCGAGGCGCTGGAAGCCTGCGCGGCAGGACAAACGACCAACATGAGGAGAGGATCCGATGAAGACGAGTGAACACGTTCGCGAGCGGGTGCGCTCGAGCTATGGAGCCGCCGTTCGAGAGAGCAAGAGCTGCTGCGGCGACGCCGTCCCCAAGGGAGTCGCCGCCCAGACGGCCGGCTACAGCCGTGAAGAGCTGGCCTCGTTGCCCGAGGCCGCGGTCCTCAACTCGTTCGGCTGCGGGAATCCCCTGGCGTTCAGCGATGTCGAGCCGGGCCAGACGGTGCTCGACCTTGGATCGGGCGCCGGGATCGATCTGCTTCTTGCGGCACGGCAGGTCGGACCGACCGGCAAGGTGATCGGCATCGACATGACAGACGAGATGATCGAGCGAGCACGTCGGGCGGCGGAGGAGTCCGGTTACGACCAGGTCGAAGTGCGCAAGGGACTGATCGAGGAGCTGCCGGTCGCTGACGCGAGCGTCGACTGGGTGATCTCGAACTGCGTGATCAATCTCTCCCCCGAGAAGGATCGAGTCTTCGCCGAGATCGCCAGAGTGCTGAAGCCGGGAGGCCGGGTCTCGATCTCCGACATCGTTATCGAGCGGATGCCGGGTTGGTTGCGCCGGAGCAGCCGTCTGCACAGCGCGTGCGTGGCCGGAGCGATCAGCGAGGCCGAGTATCTGGCCGGGCTGGAACGCGCCGGTCTCGCGGAGGTTACGGTCTCCGAGCGCTTGGTCTACGGCGGGGGGCAGCTAAGGGAGCTCGCCAGGTCCGAGGCGGGCACCGTGCGGGGGCCGCGTTGGCTTCGCCGGGTGGTGGGCGCCCTCCTCGGCCGGCTGGCGGCCGGCTTCGAGGGAAGAGTCTGGAGCGCGAAGTTCGTCGCGCTTCGAAGCTAGGGGCGCTCGCCGCCGGAGAGATCGCGGCGCTCCCAGAAAGGGGGAGCCCCAGGATCGATGCGCAGTACGGGAAAGCTCGGGAGCAACGGCACTTCGCTCGACCACGCCGAGGTGTCACCGCTCTCGAAGCCGTCGGCGAAGATCAGAGTGTCGACCCCGCAGTCGACGACACCACGGATCGCGAAGTCACCGCTGACTCCCAGGGCGCAGGCGTCGATCCAGGCCGAGGGCGGGATCGCGAAGATGCCGTTCTTCGCCGCTTGGCAGCCGTCGATGTCGGTGACGAGACTCGGCCCGTCAGGGGGTGGCGACTCCAAGAACTTGAAATCCACGACGACGGTCTCGCCGGTGGCGACCGCGACCGGGGGATCGAGCGCGAACTCGTTGAAGAAGCCCTCGGTCATCAGCGGTGCGACAAGCTGAGCGAGGGTGGTTCCGGGGACCGGGAAGGAGCCGGCCGCGGAAATCGTGATCGAATCGCCGAGCGTTTGGGTACCGCTGCTCGTGCCGTCGAGCCAGAGAACCTGGACTGCGGTCAGGCCACCGTCGCAGGGCGACGTGAGCCACGCGCCCCCGCGCTCGTTGGCGGCGAAGCCGACCTGGATGGCGACCGATCCGAAGTCGACGACGCTGTCGTTCTGAATGACGGTGCCGCCGTGGGCCGCCGGTGAGCCGGAGCCGGCGAGCCCTACGGTGAGCCACATCAGAAGGATACGAGCTGGCGATGTCAGAACCCGCATTGATGACCTCCGCGAGAAAGGGAGCCGCAGCCGGGGCGGATTGTCGTCCTCGGCCTCGGACTATAGCTCGCAGCCCGCGCCGGCGAGCGAGGAATAAGCCACGGGTCGAACTCGGCCGTCTTCCGGCTTCGACCCGTCAGGCTGCGGGGGCGGGCGATTCGTCAGCCGTTGCCTCGGAGCCCGCGAAACGGGCGGCGATGGCGATCCGTGCGTCGAGCACCAGGCTAAACAGCGCCGGCACGAGGAACAGAGTGAAGGCGGCCGATACGGCGAGACCGCCGACGACCACGCTTCCGAGGCCGCGATAGAGCTCGGAACCGGCGCCGGGGAAGAGGACCAACGGGAGCATTCCGCAGAGGCTGGTCGACACGCTCATGAAAATCGGCCGGATCCGGGTGCGGGTCGACTCCCGGATGGCGTCGGTTGGAGCCATTCCCTCCCGGCGCATGTGGTTGAGAGCCTGATGGACGATGAGTATGGCGTTGTTGACGACCGTGCCGATCAGGATGATGAAGCCGAGCATCGTGAGGACGTCGAGTGCGTGGTAGCTGAAGAGGTTGAGGATGCCGAGGCCGAGGAAGCCGCCGAGCGCCGCGAGCGGCACGCTGAAGAGGATGACGAAAGGATAGAGGAAGCTCTCGAACAGCGCCGCGATCAGCAGATAGGTGATGACGATCGCGAGCAGCAGGTTCCATTGCAGTGCGCGTCGGGTTTGGGTCAGCTTGTCGGCGCTTCCCGAGTAAGTGACTCGATAGAGGCCGCCGATCCGGCCGCCGTCACGCATCGGCTGCAGGATCTCGGCGTCGATCGCCTCCATCGCTGCCTGGAGCGGCACCTCGTCGGGTGGCGTCACCTGAATTGTGATGGTGCGCTCGCGCTCGCGGTGGGCGATCTGCACCGGGCCGTTGACGAGCTCGACCTCGGCGATCGACCCGAGGGTCACCACTTGACCATCGGGTGTGGCGATCGGCATCTGCTCGAGCAGGTGGGTCCGGTGGGCGAATGTCTCGCCGGCCCTAATCACGAGATCGATCTCCTGTCCCTCGTGCTGGTAGTCACTCGCCTTGGCGCCGTCGACGAGGGCACTGACTACGTATCCGAGCTCACGGTTGGAGATGCCGAGCTCGACGGCGCGGCGCCGATCGGTACGGATTCGGATCTCGGGATTGCCGAGATCGAGGCCGGGAATCGGGATCGCCTGGGCGCCCGGCAGCACCCCCTGGATCTTGCCCATCACCTCGCCGCCGAGGGCGATCAGCCGGGTGAGCTCCGGTCCGGTGATCTCGACGTCGATGTTGCGTCCCTCGCCGAAGCCGCTCGAGAACAGCGACGCCTGGGAGACGAACGCGATCGTCCCCTTGAGCTTCCCGTTGATCTCCTGAATCTGGTCGACGAGCTCGCGGGCGCGCAATGGATCGCGAGCCCGGGCGCCCATGAACGCCTGGTTCGCGAAGACACCGAAGAAGAAGTGGTCGATCCCTCCGCCGGGCAGCGCCGTCGCCGCTTCGGGACTCGCCTCCCACGACGGGCGAAGCTCGCGCTCGTAGATGTCGTTGAAGCTCGCCACCTCGTCAACGTTGTAGCCGGGCGGCGGCAGGGCGAATCCGAAGACGAAGTTCATGTTGCCGAGGGGCAGGTACTCGGCTTTGGGGACGAGCAACATCGAGAGGAGAATCGCGCCGAAGGTGAAGGAAGCGACGACCGTCACCCTCCGTCGCGTCGTTTGACAGATCCAGTCGACGCTGCTCGTGATCCACGCGGCGAGCGCGGAGAAGCGGGGAGCGAGCCCCCAGAGGTCGAGAAAGCCCCCCTCGGGCGCCTTCGCTTCCCCTGTGCGGCGGCTGCCCGCGGTGTCGAGCATCTTTGCCGAGAGGCTCGGAATCACGGTGATCGCGACGATCAAGCTCAGGCCGACGCCGCAACTGATGGCGAGGGCGATGTCGCGGAACAGCTGCCCCGCCTCCTCTTCGACGAAGAGGATCGGCAGGAAGACCGCGATCGTCGTCAGCGTACTGGCGAGCACCGCGCCCCAGACCTCTCTCGCGCCGTCGTGGGCGGCATCGAAGCGCTCCTTGCCCATCTGACGGTGGCGATAGATGTTCTCGAGCACGACGATCGAGTTGTCGACGACCATGCCGACCGCGAAAGCCAAGCCGGCCAACGAAATGACGTTGAGGGTGCGCCCCAGAAGGTTCATCGCCAGGAAAGAGCCGACGATGCTGATCGGAATAGCGGCGGCGACGATGAAGGTGCTGGTCCGGCTGCGGAGGAAGAGAAGCAGGACGATGATCGCGAGGATGCCGCCGAGCACGAGGCTCTGGCGGACGAGCCCGATCGCGCTGTAGACGTAGTCGGTCTCGTCGTAGGCCTGCGTGAGCCGGAGTCCGCGATCGGCGAGCAGCTCGTCGTTCAAATCCGCGACGGTCGCCTTGACTCCCTTCATGACGTCGAGGATGTTGGCGCCCGGCTCTTTGATGGCGTTGACGGCGATCATCTCGACGCCGCGGTAGAAGATCTTGGCCGCCGGCTTGCGATAGCCGAGCTCGACCCGGGCGAGATCCCGCACATAGAGCGGCAGCCCGTTTCGCACCGTCACGACCACCTCGCCGATCGCCTCGGCGGAGTCGTACTCGCCGACCGTTCTCACGACGTAACGCCGCTTGCCCTCGGAGAAGTCGCCGCCGCTGAAGTTGCGGTTCTCGCGGTCGAGCGCCGCCGCGAGCTGGTTGACGGTGACCTGGTAGCTCGCCAGTACCGCGGGATCCACGATGACCTGCATCTCCCGCTCGCGGCCGCCGAAGAACCCGGACTGGGCGACGCCCGGGACTCGCTCGAGCGCCGGCTTGATCTGATCGTCGACGAAGTTGTGGAGCTTCCAGATGTCGTCCGCGTACGGCTCGTCGCCGTGGGGCTGCAGGATGAACCAGGCGAGGGCGCTCTGGTTGGGATCGGAAGTGAAGATGACCGGCTTGTCGGCGTCGGTGGGATAGACCGGCACCTGCTCGAGGCGGTTCGAGACCCGGAGGAGGTTCGCGCTCTTGTCGCTCCCCACTTCGAAGGTCAGGGTGATCGTGCCGAACGAGTCCTGGCTCGAGCTCTCCATCTTGACGAGACCGTCGAGCCCCTTGAGCTGCTCCTCTTGCTCGTCGATGATCTCCCGCTCGATCTCCCCCGGGCTGGCGCCGGGCCAGATCGTCTGGACGGTCACCAGCGGCTCCTCGACCGTCGGGGTCAGCTGGACCGGGATCCCGAGTAACGCCAGGCCCCCGAAGAGGAGCAGCAGAATGACTCCGACCGCGGTCTTCACCGGCGAGTGGATCGCTCCCTCGACGATCTTCATGGCACCTCGTACTCGACCGGCTCGGTCAGCAGCGGGGTCCCCGGGGCGAGCCTCTCGTTACCGCGGGTGACGACGCGGTCGTCGGGGCGGATCCCGCGCACCTCGATCCACTCCTTCACGCCGGCGCCGAGCTCGACGGGGACCGGGGTGGCGATCTCGGTCGGGTTGCCCTCTTCGTCCGGCGGCCCCGCATCGACCCGGTAGACGAGGCGCTGCGACCCCTGGCTGATCACCGCATCCTTCGGGACGATCGTCGCCCGGCGCACGCTCCCGGTGGGGAAGGCGACCGTCGCGGTCATGCCGAGGCCGATCGTCGGACCCGGTTCGAGGATGCTGACCTTGACCGGGAAGGTCCGTGCTTGCGGATCGGCTTTGGGGATGATGGACACGATCTCGCCGTCGAAATCGCGCTCGGGCATCGACTCGAGCCGGATGCGAGCGGCTTCGCCGAGCGCGGCGCCCGCGAAGAAGCGCTCGGGGACGCTCACCACGACACGGAGAGAATCCGGAGCGAACATCTCGAGGACTTCGCCGCCGGCGGCGACCCACTCGCCGACCTCGCACAGCTCCGCCACGACGACTCCTGAGAAGGGGGCCCGGATCACCGAGCGCCGAATCTGGATCTCGAGCCGTCCGATCAGCGCCTTCGCCTGGGCGACGCGGCCCTGCCAGGCGCCGGCCTCGGACTCGGCGTCATCGAACTGCTGGCGGCTGACGACCCCCGACTGGTGAAGCTCGCGGGAGCGCTCGCGACTGCGCTGGGCGATATCGAGGCGGGCCTGGGCCTCCGCGAGTTGGGCGCGGGCCGCCTCCAGGTCGCGCTCGAGGGTCTCGCGCTTCAACCGAGCGAGAGTCGCTCCCTGCTTCACGAAGGAGCCTTCCCGGGCGCGAAGCTCGGCGACGACCCCCGCCTCCTCGCTGGCGATCCGGGCCTGAGTCTCCGCCTCGACGGTTCCCGCGAGCTGGACCACGGCTTGGAGCTCGGTCTCGGCGGCGGGCGTGATCCCCACCTGCGCTGGACCCCACCCCTGGGACGCGAGCTGGTGAGCTCCCAGGATCACCACGGCGACGAGGGCCGCGATCAAACGCTGGGGACCAGATTGGATCATCAGTTCTCCACCGACTCGAAGATGTGAATCGCCCCCTCGCAGTGGTCGACGTCGAAGCGGGTAGACCAAGAATGTCAAACGTAACTACGTGGAGGATTTTGTCAAGGTTCTCCGGGTGGCCGGTCGCCGGTCTCGAGCGCCCATTCTAGTGGCTTGCAGTGCTTGACGGCATTCCGGTTATATGTGACGATTAGGTCACATATGAACGAGAAGGCTCGCGAACGGGCGTGCACTGAGCGCGACAGCTGGGTGTGGAGAGCCCTCGGCGATCCATCGCGGCGGAGGATGCTCGACCTCCTGCGACGACGTTCGCGGACGACCGGGTCCCTTGCAGCCGAGTTCGACTTCACCCGTTTCGCCGTCATGAAGCACCTGAAGATCCTCGAGAGAGCGGGTCTCGTGGTGGTCGAGCGTCGGGGCCGAGAGCGAGTCAACCATCTCAATCCGGTTCCCATCCAGGAGATCTACCGCCGCTGGATCCGCCCTTTCGAGGCGCTTCCGGCCGACCGTCTGCTGCGGATCAGGGCCGCGGTAGAGAAATCAAGAGAGAGACAGGAGAGCGAACGATGACCGAGACACAAGCCGCCCAGGTGGCCCAATACACGATGGAGATCGACATCATGAGCAAGCCGG
>CALZKB010000141.1 GCA_945787575.1 Thermoanaerobaculia bacterium
GGCGGGACCGGGCAACATTGGCCTGGACCCGGTCGCCGGGGACTCGTGCTCCCGGTTGGTTCTTCGGGGCTGATCGCTGCTACCCGCGTCCGACGGATTCAGGCGAAGAAAGCGCTTTCCTCCGAATGGCCAGCCCGTCCCAACCCCATCCGGAGGAACCCCCTTTTCTTCGCCTTGACCATCCGGACTGTTGCAGCTTCTGCCGCGGCTGCTTCGATCCGTCGAAGGCCGTCCTTTGTCGTTGACCGTACTTGCCACTACCGCCGAGTGCGATCGAGAATGTCCACGGTGCAGATGCGTTAGCGCCAAGCGACCTTGGGAGAAGCTGCACCTGTACGCACCGTCAAGGGCTTCTTCGCCTGAATCCGTCGGACGCGCGACACAACCATCAACCCAAGACCTGACAACCGGGGGCCAGGGTCGCCGGAGGGCGAACCCATGAATCCGGCGCTAACCGCCGATTTGCATGAAGCTGGCGAGATTGCCGTAGTCGCCGGCGGTGAGCATGTGCTCTTCCGGCTTGTCGGCCAGGACGCGCTCGATCTCGGCCTCGAGTGCCGCGCTGTCGCCGAGGAGCGGGCGCAGCGGGTACGTGCGGTCGGCGAAGAGGCAGAGCCGGAGCTCACCTCGCGCGGTGAGCCGCAGCCGGTTGCAGTCCTTGCAGAAGGTGTGGGAGAGGGGAGTTATGAAGCCGACCGTGCCGCGAGCGCCGGCCACCCGCAGGCTTTTGGCCGGTCCGGTTCTAAACGGTGGGTCGGCGGCTTCGAGTGCCCCGTGGCGCGCCTCGATCCGTTCTCGTAGCCAGTCGCAGGAGCGAAACTGGCCGGCCTGTAGGTGCTCGTTGCTGGCGGTCGGCATCATCTCGATGAAGCGGACAGCGAGCGGGCGCGCCAAGGTGAGCTCGACGAGGCGATCGAGGTCCTCCGGCTCGTGGTCGGCGAGCAGCACGCAGTTGAGCTTGACGGGGTCGAGACCGACCTCGAGCGCCGCCTCGACGCCACGCCACACCTTCTCGAGGTCGTCGCGGCGGGTGATCTGGTGAAAGCGCTCGCCGTCAAGGGTGTCGACGCTCACGTTCACGCGATCGATTCCGGCGTCCCTCAAAGGCCCGGCCAGCCGGGGTAGCTCGGTGCCGTTGGTCGAGAGAGCGAGGTCTTCGAGGCCGGGCAGGCGACGCAATCGCTCGACGATCTCGAGGATGTCGCGCCTCACCAGAGGCTCGCCGCCGGTCAGCCGCACCCGTTGGATGCCCATGTCGACGAGGGTGCCGACCGTCTCCTCGAACTCGGCCGGCGACAAGAAGTCGCGATCGCCGAAGGGGAAATGGGCCTCCGCCGGAAGGCAGTAGAGGCAGCGCAGGTTGCAGCGATCGGTGACCGAGACCCGCAGATAGGTCAGCCGACGGCCGAAACTGTCGACGAGACGCGAGCGCGAATCACCGCTCGGGACCGGGATGTCGCGGACCGGACGAACTCCACCGATTGAGTAAAGTGCCACTGTCGGGACATTGTAACAGCGCAGAGGTGGACGTAGAATCCCGACGCTCGGATCCTAACGGGCGCTGCGATGATTACCGGCTTCAACAACGACATCAACTATCGTGGGAGCGTCTTCCACGTCCAAACCGAGGACAAGGGCGAAGCCAGCGCGTGGATCGAGAGTCTGATCTACGTCGGTGGCCGGATTCTCGCTCGCAAGCGAGCGACCTACAGGCAGGTGTTGGAGGAGGGTGGTGGCAAGAAGGCGATAGCCAACCTCATGGAGCGCCAGCACCGAGTCATGATCCAGCAAATCCGTGACGGTCGCTTCGACGACGAGACCGTGCAGGGCGCCGCGCCCGCCGCGCCGGACGAGGCAGCGAAGTCCGAACAGTCGATCGCCACCGCGAGAATGCAGCAGCAGGCGCGCGCTCTGTTCGGTGAAGAGCCCGAAGAGGATGAAGCGGCGACGGTCATCGATCCACGGATGGAGCCGGAGCCGATAACGGCTCCGACGCCGCCTCCGCCGACCCCGTCGACGCCCTCGACCCCCACCCTCGACGGGACGGCACCGAGCCTCGATCAGGTGATCTTCGACTACCTGTCGAGCGTCGCGGCGGAGGAGAGTCTCGTCATGCTCATGGACGAGAGTCCGGCGCTCGCCAGCGGCTCGACGACCCGCATGGACCTCGGCACCCACGCCAGTCGCTCAGGCAAGCCGATCGCCGACGCCCGCATCGCCGTGCGCATGATCTCGAAGACGGGCGCCCCGGTGACGTTGGCCGAGGGCGCCACCGACGAGGACGGTACCTTGCAGCTGATCGTAGACGTGCCCGAGGTCCCGGAGAACTCGGCGGCGCTCATCATCACCGCCTCGAGCTCGATCGGTAGCGCCGAGATCAAGCACCTGCTTTGAGATCGACGGAGCCCGAGCTGGAGATCGCGGTCACCGGCGACCTTCGCCGCTTGGCGAGCGTCGACGCGGTGGCGCTTGTGACCGCGCTCGAGCGAAACGGTGAGGTCGTACCGCGAAACGCCTACGGTTCGACCGTGCTAGCGACCGGCGACCGGGGAAATGGTGCGTTTCGAGCAGGGGGGTTGAGGGTGGACGCCCCCTGAGTATAATCTGCGGCCGGGGTTTTCCCCGATGGGCCGCTAGCTCAACTGGCAGAGCAGCAGACTCTTAATCTGCGGGTTCGGGGTTCGAGTCCCTGGCGGCTCACCATCGTCCCCCCTTTCGCACCAGGCCGGGTCTCGACTCCAGTCGGGAGAGCGCTCCGCCGGTCGCCTCGCTGAATCTCCGAAGAGAAACCCCGTCATGAGCGTCGTGTTGTCGGTCGAAGAGGCCGGTCCCTGTCAGAAGCGGCTTAGGGTCGAAGTGCCCGCCGCTACCGTCGAAGCCGAGACGGCTCGGGTCGCCTCCGAGTATCGGGGCCGGGCTCAACTGCCGGGCTTCCGCAAGGGCAAAGTACCTTTGGAGATCGTGCGCAAGCGCTTCGGCGAGGAGATCAACCAGGAAGTTCTCGACCGGCTGGTGCCGCGTTATTGGCGCCAGGCGCAGGCCGAAACCGAGATCGATCCGCTGACCCCGCCCACCGTCGAGGACGTGAGCCTTCTAGCCCGCGCTCCGCTCACCTTCACGGCGCTCGTCGAGGTTCGCCCGGATTTCGAGCTCGGTAATCTCGAGGAGTTCGAGATCCCCCCGCTTCCCGGCGGAGTGACGGACGAGGAGCTGGCTCGGTCGTTGGAGGACATGCGCCGCAGCATCGCCCCGTGGGTCGATGTAGAAGTACCGGCCGCTCAAGGTCTCCTCGTCGAAGCTCGGCTCGCCGAAGTGACCGACGAGGAGGACGAGCCTCAGCCCGTAGCGTTCGAGGTGGGAGATCCGAACGTCTGGGAAGAGCTGTCCCTCGAAGTGACCGGGAAGACGGCCGGGCAGAAGGGCGCGTTCACCCGTCAGGAGCCCGGCGAAGGCGATGAGGAGCCGAGAGCCCGCGCGTACACGCTGGAAGTGACCGCGGTCAAGGAGCGTGAGCTTCCGGAGCTCGATGACGAGCTCGCCGCGAAGCTCGGTAAGTTCGAATCGATCGATCAGCTCAAGAGCGACATGAGGGCTCGGCTCGAGGTTGCCAAGCAACAAGAGGGGCGGCGGATGAGGGAGCGGGCGCTGCTCGACCAGTTGCGGCAGCGCAACCCGGGAGATCTGCCGCCGGGCGTCGTCGAAGCAGAGACCCGACAGATGCTGACCGATTACGCCGAAAACCTGGGCTCGCGCGGGATCGACCCGGCCAAGGCCGACATCGATTGGCAGGAGCTAGCCGACCAGATCCAGCCCCAGGCCGAAGGTCGTGTCCACGCCCGACTGTTGCTCGATGCAGTTGCCGCCAAGGAGGCCATCGAAGTGCCCGAGGACCAGTTCGAAGCGACGCTCGCGAGCCTCGCACGAGCCCAGGGGACGTCGGCAGCGCAGCTACGACAGGCTCTCGACCGTGACGGTCGCCTGCTAGAGCTGCGAGCTCAACTGCGCCGAGAGCGCGCCTTGAGTCGGCTTCTCGGAGACGACGACAACCCGAGTGCGCTCGAGTCGAGCGCCCCGAAAGAGGAGTAGCGAAGATGCTGATTCCCATGGTGGTCGAGCAGACCAATCGAGGCGAGCGCGCCTACGACATCTACAGCCGATTGCTCAAGGACAACATCGTCTTCCTCGGCAGGCCGATCGACGACGACGTCTCCAACCTGATCATCGCTCAGATGCTCTTTCTCGAGGCGGAGAACCCGGAGCGCGATATCTCCCTGTACGTCAACTCGCCGGGGGGCTCGATCACGGCGGGAATGGCGATCTACGACACGATGCAGTACATCAAGCCCGACGTCGCCACCCTGTGCGTCGGGCAGGCCGCGTCGATGGCTGCCGTCCTGTTGGCCGGAGGCACCAAAGGCAAGCGCGCGGTACTGCCCAACAGTCGGGTTCTCATCCACCAGCCGCTGCTCTACGGTCTGCAGGGTCAGCAGACGGACATCGACATCCACGCCAAGGACCTCACGCGCATGCGCGATCGGATGGACGAGATCCTCGCCCAGCATACCGGCAAGAGCAAGGACGAGATCCACGGCGACACCGAACGCGACAAGATCCTCACGGCCTCTGCGGCGGTGGAGTACGGCATCGTCGACCGGGTGATGGATCGGCGAACCGCGCCGGCGACCGAGTAGCAGGGCGATCCCCGGCGAGGGTTCGCGAGAGGGGCTTTGCTATACTGCCCACGGATGTCGCGCCGTCGAGGAATAGTCTCTTGCGGCCGATCCGTTGGCACTATTTGAGCAGGAGTGGAGCGGCTGCACGGCACCATTCCGAACCCGCAGCAGAGACCCGAGGTTTTCGAGATGGCGAAGAAAGAGACCGGCGACGACGCCCTGAGGTGCTCGTTCTGCAACAAGAGCCAGCGTGAGGTCAAGAAACTCATCGCGGGGCCCACGGTCTTCATCTGCGACGAGTGCGTCGACATCTGCCTCGACATCATCGCCGAGGACAAGCTCCTCGAGCAGCAGCAGGAGACCTCGCTCCCGAAGCCGAAAGAGATCGACGAGTTCCTGGCGCAGTACGTGATCGGACAGGAGACCGCCAAGAAGAAGCTTTCGGTGGCGGTCTACAACCACTATCGCCGCATCGAGTTCCTTGAGAAGACCCGCGGCGACGTCGAGCTGCAGAAGTCGAACATCCTGCTGATCGGGCCGACCGGCACGGGTAAGACCCTCTTGGCGCAGACCCTGGCTCGCCTGCTGCACGTCCCGTTCACGATTGCCGACGCTACTACCCTCACCGAGGCAGGTTACGTGGGCGAGGACGTGGAGAACATCATCCTCAAGCTCTACCAGGCGGCAGGCAACGACAAGGAGAAGACCCAGCGCGGCATCGTGTACATCGATGAGATCGACAAGATCGCCCGCAAGAGCGACAACCCGTCGATCACCCGCGACGTATCGGGTGAGGGCGTCCAGCAAGCGTTGCTCAAGATCCTCGAGGGGACGATGTGCAACGTGCCGCCGCAGGGCGGCCGCAAGCATCCCCATCAGGAGTTCCTGCAGATCGACACGACCAACATCCTCTTCCTCTGCGGCGGCGCTTTCGTCGGCCTGGAGGACGCGATCGAGCGCCGGCTCAACGAGAAGACGCTCGGTTTCGGCGCGGACATCAAGGAGCGCAAGGACCAGCGCAACTCCGAGACTCTCGCTCAGTGCAGTCCGGAAGATCTCATCAAGTTCGGCTTGATCCCCGAGTTCGTTGGACGGCTTCCCGTCGTCGCGACGCTCGAACAGCTCGACGTCGAGTCGTTGGTGCGGATCCTCAAGGAGCCGAAGAACAGCCTGGTCAAGCAGTACCAGACAATGTTCGAGCTCGAAGACGTCGGCTTGAGCTTCACGGACGGCGCCCTCGAGGCGGTGGCCGAGGAAGCGTCGAACCGCAACGTCGGCGCTCGAGGCCTGCGCATCATCCTCGAGGAGCTGATGCTCGATCTCATGTACGACATCCCGTCTCAAGCCAACGTCGCGGATCTCGTCATCACCAAGGACATGGTCCTCAACCGCAGTCGCTCGACGCCGCTCAAGCGCGCCGTCTGATCCCAGGAGGGCGAATGCCCGTCCAAGAGTCCTTCATCGAGAAAACGCGCGAGACCCTGCCCGTGGTGCCGCTGCGGGACATGGTCGTCTTTCCCCACATGATGGCGCCCTTCCTGGTAGGAAGGAAGAGCTCCGTCGTCGCGCTCGAGAAAGCGCTGGCCGAACCCGGCAAACGTCTGTTCTTGGTCACTCAGACCGATCCCAAGGTGGACGAGCCGCAGGGCGAGGACATGCACGAGCTCGGCGTCGTCGCCAAAGTAGTCCAGAACCTCCAGCTGCCCAACGGCAACGTGCGGGTGCTGGTAGAGGGCCTCGGCCGCGCCGAAGCCGTCGAGCTTCGCGAGGACGAAGGGACGTTGATCGCGGACGTCGACGTGCTCACCGTCGACTACCCGCTGGACGATCAGGTCGAGGAGTACATCGGAAAGGTGCTGGCGGTCTTCGAGCAGTATGCGAAGCTCTCCCATCATCTCGCCTTCGAGGGCCTCGTCTCGACCATCAAGACCGATGATGTAGACCGTTTCACCGATCAGCTGGCCTCGCATCTGATGGTCTCTACCATCGAGAAGCAGGCGCTGCTCGAGATGGTCAACCCCTACGAGCGGCTGCGCCGGCTGCACGACCTGCTGGACGTGGAAGTCGAGAAGGTGAACATCGACAAGCGCATCAACGTGCAGGTCAAGAAGCAGATGGAGAAGGCGCAGAAGGAGTACTACCTCAACGAGAAGATCAAGGCGATTCACCAGGAGCTGGGTCGCAAGGACGATCGTACCGACGAGGTCGAGGAGCTGCGCGAGAAGATCGAAAAGGCGGGCCTGCCGGAGGCGGTCAAGGAGAAGGCCGACCAGGAGCTCAAGCGACTCGAAGCGATGCCGCCGGTCTCGGCCGAGGCGACCGTCTCGCGCAACTACATCGACTGGCTGGTCGGGGTCCCCTGGAAGAAGAAGAGCAGGGAGAACAAGGACCTCGCCAAGGCTCAGAAGATCCTCGACGAGGACCACTATGGGCTCGACGAGATCAAGGAGCGGATTCTCGAGTTTCTCGCGGTCCGCCAGTTGACCGAGCAGACCCAGAGCTCGATTCTCTGTTTCGTCGGCCCTCCCGGCGTCGGCAAATCGTCTCTGGCCAAGTCGATCGCCCGGGCCATGGGCCGCAAGTTCGTGCGTCTCTCTCTCGGCGGGGTGCGGGACGAAGCCGAGATCCGCGGCCACCGCCGCACCTACATCGGCGCTTTTCCCGGGCAGATAGTCCAGATGATGAAGAAGGCGGAGACCGTCAACCCTATCTTCCTGCTCGACGAGATCGACAAGATGGCAATGGACTTCCGCGGAGACCCGTCGGCGGCTCTGCTCGAAGTGCTGGATCCCGAGCAGAACGACTCGTTTGTCGATCATTATCTCGACGTCGAGTACGACCTCTCGAAGGTGATGTTCATAGCGACCGCCAACGTCAGTCACACGATTCCGCCGGCGTTGCACGATCGGATGGAGACGATCCAGCTCACCGGTTACACCTTGAGCGAGAAGCTCGCGATCGCCCGCGACTTCTTGCTCCCCAAGCAGCTCGAGCAGCACGGCCTCAAGAAGAAGTCGGTCACTTTCGAGGACGACGCGATCAAGGGCCTCGTCGAGGGTTATACCCGGGAGGCGGGGGTCCGCAACCTCGAGCGCGAAATCGCCAAGGTGTGCCGCAAGGTGGCGCGCAAGATCGTCGAAGAGGGAAAGAAGTCGAAGAAGGTCCCGGTGACGGCCGAAAGCCTCACCGAGTACCTCGGCCAGATCAAGCACCGGCGGCGTCAGAAGGGCGAGGCGAGCGAGATCGGGGTGGCGACGGGCCTGGCATGGACCCAGGTCGGTGGCGAGCTGCTCGAGACCGAGGTCGGCCTGATGAAGGGCAAGGGCAAGCTCAGCCTCACGGGAAAACTGGGCGAAGTGATGCAGGAGTCGGCGCGCGCCGCCGTGTCGTACCTGCGGAGCCGCTCGGATCTGTTGGGTATCGACCCGGACTTCGCCGACAAGCATGACCTCCACATCCACGTGCCGGAAGGCGCGATTCCGAAAGACGGTCCGTCCGCGGGCATCACGATGGCGACGGCGCTGGTCTCGGCCGTGACCAAGATCCCGGTTCGCAAGGATCTCGCCATGACCGGCGAGGTCACGCTGCGCGGGAAGGTCCTGCCGGTCGGGGGCCTGAAACACAAGCTCTTGGCCGCCTACCGGGCGGAGATGAGCGATGTGATCCTCCCCAAGGACAACGAGAAGGACCTCGAGGACCTGCCCGAGGAGGCTCGGCAAGCGGTCCAATTCCACCTCGTCGAGTCGATGGACGAAGTGTTGAGGATCGCCCTCGACGGCGACCTCAGCGTGGTGCCCGGACCGGAAGCGCCGCGCAAGGATTCGACGCCCGAGCCGCCGCTGGGTACCGTCCAGTAGCGGTTTTCGGCTAGACTACAGCCTCCTGCCTCGGTTCCAACCGATTTCTCGGGATCTTCCCACCTCAATTCAGCCCAGAGCTCCCCTCGAGAGGGCTTTAGGCGTCCAAGAAAGACGGAATCGTGAGGATCGAGTCGGGTCGGTTCATTCGATCGGCGGTGTCGAAGTCGGATTTCCTCGAAGACGGTCTGCCCCAGATCGCCTTTGTCGGACGGAGTAACGTCGGGAAATCCAGCCTCTTGAATCGTCTGCTCGGCCGCAGGTCTCTGGCCCACACGAGCTCCACTCCGGGTCGTACCCGAGCCATCAACTACTTCCTCATCAACACCTCGTTCTACTTCGTCGATCTACCGGGATATGGTTACGCCAAAGTCAGCAAGAAGACACGTCGCGATTGGGCTCGACTGATGGACGGCTATTTCGCGTCCACGCCGCAGCGCACGCGCGTCGTCCAGATTGTCGATGCCAAGGTCGGCGCCACGCCGCTCGATCGAGACGCGACCGACTACTTCAGCGAGATAGGCATCTCGACGACGGTCGTGGCCACCAAGATCGACAAGGTCCCGCGCAGTAAGCGCGTCCGCCACCTCAAGGCGATTCGAGCGGACCTCGAGCTGCCCGAGGACTTCGACCTGATCCCGTTCTCCGCAGTTCAGGGTACCGGTGTCGCCGAGCTCTGGAAGTCGATCGAGTCCTTCCTCCACAACCTACCTACAGCCTGACCAGGCACAGGGAGCGTCATGACCGAACCCAGTGAGAGCACTCAGAAAGTCGAGGCCGTCGAGCAGCCCGAGGTTGCCGAGCCGCAGGCCGAAGACACTGAGAAAGTCGCCACCAAGAAGAGGAGCAAGAGCGGCGGGAAGGCTGAGAGCGGCTCACGCCCCGGCAGCCGCGATGCCCTCGACATTCGCGCGCTCAAAGAGATGAACATCGCCGAGCTCACCGAGGCGGCTCGGAGCCTCGGCATCGACGGGACCTCGGGCGTCCGCAAGCAGGAGCTCATCTTCAAGGTGCTGCAGGCGCAGACCGAGAAGAGCGGGCTGATCTTTGCCGAAGGAGTGCTCGAGTGCCTGCCGGACGGCTTCGGCTTCCTGAGGGCCCCCGAGTACAACTACCTGCCGGGGCCCGACGACATCTACGTCTCCCCCTCCCAGATCCGACGCTTCGATCTGCGCACCGGAGACACGGTTTCGGGTCAGGTGCGCCAGCCCAAGGATGGTGAGCGCTACTTCGCCCTCATCAAGGTCGAGGCGGTCAACTTCGAGCACCCCGACGTGGCACGCTCGAAGATCTTCTTCGACAACCTGACGCCGCTCTATCCGTTGGAGCGGTTGGCGATGGAGAACGAAGACGATCTCTCGTCACGGGTCCTCGACCTCGCGACGCCGATGGGCAAGGGGCAGCGAGCGCTGATCGTGGCGGCACCGCGCACCGGCAAGACCATGCTTCTCCAGTCGATCGCCCGGGCGATGTCGAAGAACAACCCCGAGGCGGTGCTGATCGTCTTGCTCATCGACGAGCGGCCGGAAGAAGTCACCGATATGGAACGCTCGGTGCAGGGCGAGGTCGTCTCGTCGACCTTCGACGAACCGGCGACCCGTCACGTGCAGGTCGCCGACATGGTGATCGAAAAGGCGAAGCGCCTCGTCGAGCACAAGAAAGACGTCATCATCCTGCTCGACTCGATCACTCGGCTCGCGCGCGCCTACAACACGGTTCAGCCGCCCTCGGGAAAGGTGCTTTCAGGCGGCCTCGACGCCAACGCTCTGCACCGGCCGAAGCGCTTCTTCGGCGCGGCCCGCAACGTCGAAGAAGGGGGCTCGCTGACGATCATCGCCACCGCTCTCGTCGACACCGGCAGCCGGATGGACGACGTCATCTTCGAGGAGTTCAAAGGCACCGGCAACTGCGAGATCCACCTCGACCGCAAGCTCATGGACAAGCGAGTGTTCCCGGCCATCGACATCAACAAGTCGGGCACCCGCAAGGAGGAGCTGCTCATGCCCGCCGACGAGCTCAAGCGAGTCTGGGTGCTGCGCAAGGTACTCAATCCGCTGTCGACCGTGGAGTCGATGGAGCTGCTGCTCGACAAGCTCAGAAAGACCGAGAGCAACCAGGATTTCTTGGCCGCGATGTCGAAGTAGCGGCGGATCCGGCCGACGAAGGTGACTCTCCGCCGCTGGACTGCTCCGTTGGGGCTGGCGCTGGTGGCGTTGCTGGCGGCCTGCGGATCGTCGTACTACTCGCAAGCCGTGCTCGGACAGGTCCGGATCCTCGCCGGCCGTCGATCGCTCGAAGAGCTGGCCGGCGACGACTCGCCACTCCGGGCTCGGCTGGAGCTGGCGCGGCGCGCCCGCGACTTCGCAAGCGAGTCGCTCGCCCTACCCGACAACCGGAGCTATCGCACCTACGTCGACCTCGGCCGCCCGTACGCGACTTGGAACGTCGTCGCCGCGCCGGAGCTCTCGGTCGAGCCGATCACCTGGTGCTTCCCCATCGCCGGCTGCGTTACCTACCGAGGCTACTTCAACGAAGCACGAGCGCGGCGCTATGCCGCGAAGCTCGCGAAGAGGGGGCACGACGTGTCGGTGTACGGTGTTCGTGCCTACTCGACCCTCGGCTGGTTCGCGGACCCGGTGCTGTCGAGCTTCATCGACCTGCCGCCCGCCGACCTCGCCGGCCTGATCTTCCACGAGCTCTCTCACCAGGTCGTATACCTCAAGGGTGACACCACCTTCAACGAGTCGTTCGCCACCGCGGTCGAGCAGCTCGGGCTCGATCGCTGGATGCGGGCGGGCGAGCTCTCGGAGGCAGAGCTCGAGGAGCAAGCGCTCCGCCGCCGGCATGACGCCGAGTTCGTCGACCTGATGCTCGCGGTTCGAGAGGAGCTGCGGGAGGCCTACGAGGAGGCGGCGCCGGACGACTGGAAACGCCGCCGCAAGCGGGAGGTGCTTGCCGAGCTCCCCCTCCGCTATGCGGAAGCCAGGGAAGGGTGGGGCGACGACGACCGTTACGACGAGTACATGGCGAGCGAGCTCGACAACGCAGAGCTCGCCTCGATCGGGAGCTACCACGAGCTGGTGCCGGCTTTTCGCGCGATCTTCAACGAGCAGGATGGCGACTGGGCCGACTTCTATGCCGCCGCCTCGGAGCTCGCGGCGATGAGCGATGACGAGAGGGTCTCTCGCCTGGCGAAGCTGACGCCGGCAACGCAAGCCGAAGGGGTCGCGTGGGGAGAGGCAGCTCGCCCATGACCGATGCAGGGCGAGTCCGCGTCGGGATCGTCGACTACCTGAACGCCTGGCCGCTCGCCTGGGGATTCCTCACCGGCGCTTTCGCCGACCCTTTCCAAGCGGTCTTCTTGGCGCCCGCCGACGTCGCCAACGCGCTCGCCACAGGCCGCCTCGACGTGGGGCTGGTCCCGTCGATCGAAGTCCAGCGCATCGAGGGCCTGGCCGTCGTCCCCGATCTTTGCGTGGCTGCGACCCACGAAGTACGCAGCGTGATCCTCATCTCCGAACGGCCTCTCGAGCAGGTACGGCGGGTGGCGCTCGACAGCAACAGCCGAACCTCCGCCGCCCTCGTCCGGATTCTGCTCAGGGACAAGTACGATACGGACGCCGCTGTCGAGGAGGTCCCACCCGACGCCGACGAGATGCTGGCGCGGGCCGACGCCGCTCTGATCATCGGCGACCCGGCGCTCCACGTCGCCCGCGACCGCTACCGGGTCTGGGATCTCGCCGCCGAGTGGAGGGAGCTGACCGGGCTGCCGTTCGTCTTCGCCGTGTGGGCGATCCGTGCACCCGTTCTCGATCGCGCCGCCGAGATCGTAGCGGTCCTCGACAAGAGCCTCGAGCTCGGCCGCCGCGAGATGGCCGCGATCATCGAACGTGCCCACCAGGAGCTCGGCCTCGGGGCGGACGATCTCGCTACCTACCTGACCGAGAATCTGAGCTACGCACTGAACGGGGAAGCGCTCGCCGGCCTCGCCGAGTTCTACCGGCGCGCGGCAGCTCACGGGCTGATCGGCGAGGCGACCGACATTCGACTTCTCGAAACGGCCTAGCAGCAGCTGAGAGCGCGGCCGCGACGAGTCGAGGTTCAGCCGGGGGCGGGCTGCTAGCAGCCCTTGGCAGACGTCCTGTGGGTCGCGTTGCGAGCGCTTTCGAGTGTGATGCCAGGCGCCGGGCCGCAGGCGATGCCGTAGCATCGGTGAGGCGCGGCAACACCGCAGCAC
>CALZKB010000142.1 GCA_945787575.1 Thermoanaerobaculia bacterium
TGGAGCAGAACGGCCACCAGCTGGTGTAGGGCTCCCTGGTTTCGGATCGGCACCAGAAGCGGATCGATCTCGATACGCCGGGTTTCGCGCCAGCCGAACTCGGCCGCCCGCAAAACGCAGCCCACCGCCTCCTCGTGCCTGCCGCTCTCCGCGTGGTAGACCGCCAAATCCATCTCCATCTCCATCTCGCCGCCCTCCCAGATGCAGGAGAAATCGAAGCGCTCCTTGGCTTCGCGCAATTCGAGGGCCTCGGCGAGGGCGGCGGTCTCCTCCCGCCGCATGAACAGGGTGCTGAACGCTCGGGCCAGGCCGATCTTGGCTTTGACGCAAAACCAGCCGATACCGAGGGCACGCGGAGCCTTCTCGATCGCGCCCATTGCCCGACGGAACCTCATCAGCGCGTCCTCGGGCTTGCGCTCCTGGAGATCCGCCTCCGCCAGCCCGAGCCGGGCCAGCGCTCCCCCATCCCGCCCGCGCCCAGACGCCCGGTCACGCGGTAATGCCCCAGTACCTCGCCGATCACAGTTTGATTATCCACCCAAAGAGTGAGACCTGTGTGGTTTTCGATTGTACGCTTGGCGATCAGAGCGGCAACTGCGCCTTGAGGCGGCAAGGCCCTCGGGCACACCGTCCTCAAGTCGATGCGCCAGGGCGACGCCTAACCATAGCGGCCCTCGATGTAGTCGGCCGTCTCCTGGTGCTTTGGCGCGACGAACATCTTGTCGGTGCGAGTGTGCTCGACCAGCTTGCCGAGCAACATGAAGACACACTCGTCGCTGGCCCGACGGGCCTGGGCCATGTTGTGGGTGACGATGAGGATCGTGTAGTCGCCCCGCAGATCCCAGATCAGCTCCTCGACCGCCTCCGTGCCATTGGGATCGAGCGCCGAGCAAGGCTCATCCATCAGTAACACAGCAGGTTTGACGGGGAGGAGGCGAGCGATGCAGAGCTTCTGCTGCTCCTCGAGGGCGAGCTCGGTGGCCGCCCCGGCGAGCCGGTCTCTGACCGTGTCCCAAAGCAGGACCTCGCGCAGCGCCTTCTCGACGATCTCGTCCTCATCTTGCCGCGATACCTTCACTCCGCGCTCGCGGTGGGTGCGGTGACCGAAGAGCACGTTGTCGCGGATCGACAGCGGTAAGGGGTTGGGACGCTGGAAGACCATTCCGACCTGCTTGCGCACCTGGACGAGGTCGACCTCGGGCTCGTAGATGTCGTGGCCCAACACCTCGATGCTACCTGTCGTGCGCACGTAGCCCAGGCGCTCGTTGATCCGGTTGACGCTGCGTAGCAGAGTCGTCTTGCCGCAGCCGGAGGGGCCGATCATCGCTGTCACCTTGTTCCGCGACACCTCGAGATCGATGTCGAAGAGCGCCTGGAAGGTTCCGTACCAGAGGTTCAGGGATTCGGTAACGATGGCGGGCGCCTCGTTGATGCGCTGCTCTTTCATTGCGTCAGCCGAAGCGCCCCGCGAGATAGCCGCGCGTCCGCTCGTCCTCGCTCTTGCCCCCGAAAAGGGCCTCGGTTTCGCCTACCTCTACGAGCTCCCCAGTGAGGAAGAAGGCCGTGCGGTCGGCCAGCCGAGCCGCCTGCTGCACGAGGTTGGTGACCAGCACGATCGTCATCTCGTCGCGCAGATCCTTGAGAACGTCCTCGATGCGCATGGTGGTCACCGGATCGACAGCGATCGAAAACTCATCCAGCAGCAGGAGGTCGGGGTCCTGCGACAACGCGCGAGCGATCGTCAGCCGCTGCTGCTGTCCGCCGGAGAGAAGGCTGCCCAGCGAATCGAGGCGATCCTTGACCTCGTCCCACAGCGCCGCCCGGGTGAGGCAGCGCTCGACGATGACGTCGAGATCGACCTTCTTGCGCACCCCGGACAGACGCGGTGACAGCGCGACATTGTCGTAGACCGACAACGGCAGGCCGACCGGGAGCGGGAAGACGACACCGATGCGCCGCCGCAGCGCGTAGAGATTGCGCCAGCGATCGATGTCATTGCCGTCGATCAAGACCTGGCCCTCGGTCTCCATCTCCGGCACGAACTGGTCCATCCGGTTCAGTACTCGAAGAAACGACGTCTTGCCACTACCCGCCGGGCCGACGATGCCGAAGATCTCGTTCTCCCGGATCTCGAAGCTGGCGTTCGCCAGCGCCGCCTTAGCGCCGTAGCGAATCGTCAGGTCACGTACCTCGACCTTGGCTCTCGGCTTGCCCTCCGCGGCCGGCTCTACCACTTCTTCCGACCTCGCAGATAGGTGCGGAACGCGATCGACGTGGCGTTCATCGCCAGCACCATGGCGATCAGCACCAACGCGACACCGTACGGCAGCGCCTCCGGCACGTCGGGCACCTGGGTCGAGACGACGAAGAGGTGCAGCGACATCGCCATCGTCTGGTCGAACACCCCTTGTGGGAGGAAGGGCAGGAAGAAGGCGGCGCCGGTGAACATGATCGGCGCCGTCTCTCCGGCGGTGCGCGAGACCTCGAGGATGACGCCGGTGAGGATGCCACTGATCGAGTTCGGCAGCACGATCTTGCGGATCGTCTGCCAGCGTGTCGCGCCCATGTTCCAACACGCCTCGCGAAAAGCCTGCGGCACCGCCTGGAGCGACTCCTTGGTGGCGACGATGACCACCGGCAAGGTCATCACCGCCAGGGTCAGGCTGGCCGCCAGAATGCTGGTGCCGAAGCGAAAGAAGAGCACGAAAGCGCCGACCCCGAAGAGCGCGTGGACGATCGAAGGCACCCCGGCGAGGTTGATGATCGCCAGGTTGAGCGCCCGGGTCAGCCAGTTCTCCGGCGCATACTCGGACAGGTACAGCGCCGCCGCGACACCGATCGGCACCGATGCCAGCAGGGCCACGCTGACCAACCAGACGGTGCCGATGAGCGCCGGCAGAATGCCGCCGGCGGTCATGCCGTTGGTCGGTTCGGTGAGGAGGAAGTCGAGCGACAGGACCGGTCCGCCCTTGTAGACGAGAACGGCGAGGATCACGAGCACCGGCAAGATCAACAGTAACGTCATCACCAGTAACAGAGTCCGCCACAGCTTCTCCACCGTGCGGTTCTGCTCGTTGAGTGTGGTGGTTTCGAACATTGCGGCTACTTCTTGCCGATGCCGCGCACGACCAGGTCGGCGGTGAGGTTGATCACGAAGGTGACGAGGAAGAGCAGGATTCCGAGGGTGAAGAGCACGCGGTAGTGATCCGAGCCGACCGCCGTCTCACCGAGTTCGGCGGCGATGGTCGCGGTCAAGGCGCGCACCGAGTCGAACGGGCTGGTCGGCAGGTTGATGGAGTGGCCGCTCGCCATGAGCACCGCCATCGTCTCGCCGAAGCCGCGCCCCACCCCGAGCAGCACCGCCGCCACCAGCCCGCTCTTGGCCGCCGGCAGCACCACGTTGCGTACCACCTGCCAACGTGTGGCGCCCATCGCCTCCGCCGCCTCGCGGTAGCCCTCCGGCACCGCCTTGAGCGCGTCCTCGGCGATGGTGGTCATGATCGGCGCTGCCATCAGGCCGAGGATGAAGCCGGCGTTGAGGACGTTGAGGCCCACCGGCACGTTGAACAGCTTGATGATCACCGGGTTCATGATCGACAGCCCGATGAAGCCCCACACCACCGAAGGAATCGCCGCCAGCATCTCGACCAGCACCTTGAGCACCTCGCGCGTGCGGCCGCGAGCGAACTCGGCGATGTAGATCGCTGCTCCCAGGGAGAAGGGAACCGCCACCACCATGGCGAGCCCGGTAACGCTCGCCGTTCCCGCCATCAGGGCGAGGATGCCGTAGGTCGGATTGGCTTCCGACGTCGGTCGCCACAGCGGTGAGGTGAAGAACTCGCCGATGTTCAGCTTGCTGACGATAAACGGCAGACCCTCGCTACCGATGAAAACGAAGATACCGAGAATCAAGATGATCCCCGAGATGCCGCCGATGAAGACCAGGATCTGGGCCAGCTTGTCGACGTACCAAGCCAGGTCCCTTCGATCGAGGGCCGCGGCCTGGCCCGGGTCGCGTGAGCTCATCGCTCAGTCGACCTCCTTGCCACGCATCATCTCCATCAGGCGACCGATATCTTCCCTGATACGACCGAATGCCTGCTCCAGGGCCGCCTCCGCGCGATCCTGATCCAGATGGTTCGGCGGCACGCCCACATCCCACTCGAGCACTACCGTTCGGAAGGGCAGGTCGTGTGCGATATGACCCTCCGGCCGACCCTCGAGACTGACGACGACATCGAACTGCAGGATCTCGGAACCCAGCTCTTCGAGAGAGACCGGCTTCAGCTGCCCAGAATCGAGTCCGCGCTGCTCCAGGAAGATCCGAGCCCGTGGCTCGAGCTCGTCGGCCGCTGACCAGCCGGCGCTTTCGAAGCGATTGCTCTCGGAGAAAGCTTTGCGGGCGTAACCTACGGCGAGCTGGGTGTAGGCGTCGTCGCGCTCGGCAACGAAGAGCACGCTCGACAACCGCTTCTTGGTCATCTCGCCAGTCGCAGCGAAGATGGTCTCTTCGCAGATGTTCTCCGCCTGGTCGGCCGCACGACTCAGGCGGTTGATCGCACCGCCCAGGGCGAACAGGTCGTTCACCGACCGGCTCCCGGATTCGCCCTCCGCCAACAGGTCTCGAAACACCGAGCGCAGGCTGACGTCGATGGCATGCCCCATTGTGAGCGTGCCACGCGCCATGTCGGCGTTGCCCTCGTCGAATGCCTGGGCCGCCTGCCGCAGCATGCTGCGCGTCTGATCGCCGACCCTCTCGAAATCGGCCGCCAGCTTCTCCGGCAGCTCACTCTCGAGCTGTCCCAGCTCGCGGGCGATGACGACCGCATAGTCACCGATCCGTTCGAGCGCCACGCTGAGGCGCATCACCGAGGAGACGAATCGGAGGTGTCCGGCGCTCGGCAGGTGTCTGGCGACAAAGGCGTGACAACGGCCATCGAGCTTTCGCACCCGACGATTGACGACCAGATCGCCCAGGATCGTGTCGTTGGCCAGTTCCCGATCGCCGGTGAGCAGTGCCTTGAGAGCATCGCCGAGAGCCACGTCGACACGCTCGGCGAGATCGCGAACGCGCCCACGGATGTTTTCCAGGTCGTGCTCGAGCCGTTCTTCGTAATGAGTCATGACGCGCCTCCCGGCGGCTGCTAGCCCTCGATGAGCTACGTGAATCTCTAGGCTGGCTCCTCACAAGAGACCGCGCGCACCGGGGCGTAGCCCTTCTCGAGAATGATGCACTGCCCGACGTCGCTGAGAATCCAGTCGAGATAGGTCTTGATGGCGCCCTCGGGTTGGCCGGCCGTGTACATCAGAAGCGGACGGGCGATCGGATACGAGCCGTCGCTGGCCGTCGCCACCGTCGGTGCGACGCACTCCGTGCCCTCACCTCTCGACACGCACGGCATCTTCACGTCGTCGGTGGCGTAGGCCAGGCCGCTGTAACCGATGGCGCACGGCGTGTTGTGGACCAGGTCGACTGCGTCCTTCGAGCCGTGCATGTCGCGAGAGCCGAGCTTGTACTCGCCGGTCTTGCCCAGTACCGCTTGCTTGAAGTAGGCGTAGGTCCCAGAGTTGTTCTGGCGGCTGACGCGAACGATCTCGCTCGAATCGCAACCCGGAATCTCGAGTCCCAGATCCGACCACGCCTCGGTCGCGCCACCGTCGCCATAGATCCCGGCCAGCTGCTCGAGGCTGAAGCTCTCGACAGGGTTGTCGACATGCACGTAGACCGCTATGGCGTCATAGCCGACGACCCACTCGACCGGCTCGATGCCATTGCCTCGCGCCGCCTCGATCTCGGAGTCCTTCATCTTGCGGCTCGCGTTGGCGATGTCGACCGTACCGTTGATCATCGCCGAGATCCCCGTCCCCGAACCTCCACCGGTCACCGCGACAGCGACGTTGCGATCGACTTCCTTGTAGGTCTCGGCCCAGGCCTGGGCGACGTTGACTAGAGTGTCCGAGCCCTTGTTCTGGATCAGAGTGCGGCCGCCCGAGCCCCCCTTGTCGGAACGAGAGCCGCACCCGATCAGGGCGACGGCGATCAACAGTGCACTTAGCTTCTTCATTCCCGGTTCCTCGGTTGTTGTTTGCCAATGAGTAGGCGCGCCAGGGGACGCGCATCGACCACGATCGTAGAGACCTCCTGTGACAATCGTGTGAAGCAGTCAGAACAGGCTGGTGACAGTGCAAGGTCGAACCGCTGCTAGCATCCCACCGATGAGCGCGAGCATCCTCGTGGTGGAGGACGAGAGCAGCATCGCCGAGGTTCTGGTCTACAACCTCGAGCGAGAGGGCTACGAAGTCCGAGTGGCGGAGCGTGGCGACCTCGCCCTGTCCTCCATTCGGGAGCGGATGCCCGACCTCGTGATTCTCGATCTGATGTTGCCGCGAATCGATGGCCTCGACGTCTTGCGAGAGCTGCGCCGAGAACGCTCGACCCGGGCGCTACCGGTAGTCGTCCTTACCGCCAAGAGCGAAGAGATCGACCGGATCGTCGGACTCGAGCTCGGGGCCGACGACTACATCCCGAAGCCGTTCAGCCCGCGCGAGGTGACCCTGCGGGTGAAAGCCATCCTGCGTCGACTCGACTATCCAGACCAGCGGGACGAGGCAGCGATCACGGTCGGCGGCGTATGCGTCGATCCCGAGGCCTTCACCTGTACCGTCGATGGCGGCGAGGTCCCCCTGACAGCGACCGAGTTTCGGCTGCTTCATCTCCTGATGCAGCGAAGGGGGCGCGTTCAGACGCGCGAGCGCCTCTTGAACGATGTGTGGGGCTATCCTGAGGATGTGGATACACGTACCGTCGACACTCACGTCCGCCGGCTGCGCTGCAAGATGGGGCCCAGGGCCGATTCGCTGGAGACGGTTTTCGGCGTCGGCTACAGGTTTCGTGGTCAGTAGGACCTCACGGTATGTCCACACCCCGGTTCACCCCTCGACTGCGCCTCGCTCTCTTCCTCCCGACGCTGATCGCCCTCTTAGTGGCCATGCCCCTGATCTGGGTGCTGGCCAGAAGCCTCCTTCGTCAGAGCGCCGAGGAGCACCTGGGTGGCACCCTTGCCGTCATCGAGCACGGCCTGTCGGAAAGCCTCGATCGCAGCCCCAGGGAGATCGACCGAAGAGTCCGCGAGCTCGCCTCGCAGGCCGCAGCTCGCATCACTCTCGTCTCAGCCGACGGCGTGGTGCTGGCCGACAGCGAGAGCAGCCGAGCGCAGCTCGCGACGATGGACAACCATAGCACTCGGCCGGAGATCCTCGGCGCCGCCGCAAACGGGTACGGCAGCGCGGTTCGCCGCAGCGCCACGCTGGACCGCGACGTTCTGTACGTGGCCCGGAGGATCGATCGAGATTCGGGACCCGGCCTCTACCTTCGACTGGCCGAGCCGTTCGCCGCCTCAGAGACCTTGCGCCGACGCCTGGCCCTGTGCGTGCTGCTGTCATCCGTCGCCGCCCTGATCGCGATGGGTGTCATCTCGCTCTGGCTCGATCGCGAGCTCTTCAAGCCTCTGAGGCGGCTCGCCGTTGGAGCCAGCCGATTGGTGGAGGGCGACTTCGACAGCCGCGTCGACGTGCCCCGCTCGGAAGAAACCGGGGCTCTCGCTCGAACTCTCAACCAGCTGGCTGAGCGCGTGCAGAACCAGGTAGAGAGGGCAGCGGCGCAGCGAGAGCGGCTACAGCTCATCAGTGACAGCATGCCCGACGGCATTCTGGTCACCGATCGGATGACCCGAGTACTGAGCGTCAACCCGGCTCTGCGGCGCTTGTTCAAGGTGAGCGGGGAAGTCGAGGGGCGATCGGTCCGCGATCTGACCGGCATCCCCAAGATCGAAAAGGCGCTCAATAAGGCACTCAAGAAGGGGACCAGTCGGCATCTCGAAGTCGAGGCCCCGGGCCCTCGCCGCCGAACGCTGTCGGTCACATGCTCAGCGCTCCAAGACCGCACCGGGGGCATCGTCTCGATTCGAGACGTCAGCGAGTTCCTGCTGCTGGGCCAGATCCGACGAGACCTCGTAGCCAATGTGTCGCACGAGCTCAAGACGCCGCTGACGGCCATCAGGGGCTGTACCGAGACCCTGCTGGACAGCGCCCTCGAGGACCCGGAGACCTCCCGGCTCTTCAGCGAGCGCATCCTCCAGCAGTGCGCACGACTGCAGGCACTGCTGGATGACCTGCTGACCTTGTCGCGGCTCGAGCGCGACGACGAGGAACGCGAGCTCCAGAGAGTCGATCTCAAGAGGGTCGTGCAGGAAGCCGCAGAAGTCCTGGAGACGTCAGTTCGGAACCATGAGGTCGACCTCGTGCTCGCTCTTGACGATGTCGTCCTCGACGGGGGGGACTACGAGGCCTTGGCCGAACTTTGCCTCAACCTGATCGACAACGCGATCAAGTACAACCGCGCCGGCGGAAGAGTGGATATTGGGCTGTCCCAAACAGGCGGCTGGGGCGAGCTCGAGGTGAGCGACACCGGTCGCGGGATCCCTCGAGCAGCGATCCCGAGGATCTTCGAGCGCTTCTATCGTGTCGACCGCGGACGCAGCCGGAGTGAGGGCGGCACGGGCCTCGGCCTTTCGATCGTCAAGCACGCAGTGGAAAGACACGGTGGCACAGTCGCCGTCGAGAGCACGCTGGGCCGAGGCTCGACGTTCCGCGTGCTGCTGCCGATCAATCCTCCGGGGCCGGAGTGACATCCCGGCCCAGCACCTGCAGCATGCCGCTCGGTAGTTCAGAGGGCGGGCGGCCGCCACCTCGCTGGGCAACACCTTCAGAGCCACATCCCGAGCGAGCGCACCCTGGTCTTCGTGCCCAACGCTCGAGCCCCGCCGGGCTCCTGGCGGTTCACGTCCACGCCGCGGACGGCCGAGTGGTGCCGCTTCCAACGGGTGGGGCACGAATTCCGCAACCGTGCCGCGCGAGCGGCCGCCGGGACTATCAAGCCCGACGATCGGTCGTCGAGCTGCCTTACGAATTCATCCGGTACGTGCCCCGGAGCGGGTACACGTGCTCTTGCCACACCCGCTCGAAACGGGCGTCGTCGACCATGGGCTTCCTGATCATGCGCCGGCAGAACAGCCGCTGCATCGCCGTGCTCGAGGACTTCGAATAGAGCTGGAGCGCGAACTTGGAGAAGTCGCGGACGAGAACGTTGAAGATCTGGTCGGTGACGTCGTCCTCCACGGAGTGGACGGGCGCGTTTTCGAGAATGAGTTGGCCGTACACCACCAACGTGAAGAGCTCGCCCAGAATGAGCAGGAAGTCGATGTCCTTGATCTGTTCCTTGCCGGGACGGGCCGCCGCGAGCAGATGCTTGAAGGTCCGGATCTGCCTCTTGAAGACGCGGACGTTCGGTAGATCCACGCGGTCGTAGACCGGCCGGTAGTCGTGGAAGCGGATCTTCCCGAGCCCCTTGGTCGCACCCTGATCGAAGAGGAATGCGTCGTGCCGTGGTTCCTTGACCTCGGGAATCTCGGGAAATGTACTCGCCTTGAAGAAGTAGTTCTTCATGAACTTGATGACCAGCGCCATGTTGACGTGCACCGTGCCCTCGAGCTTGGGCAGCGCCCGGATGTCGCGTGCCGCCATCTCGAAGTACATGTCCTTCTCGAAGCCCTTGGCGGCGATGATGTCCCACAGGAGGTTCACGACCTCCTCGCCCTGGCTCGTCACCTTCATCTTGACCAGCGGGTCGTAGAGGAGATAGCGGCGGTCGTCCGGCGAGGCCGTTCGCAGGTAGTCGGACCCTCTGAGCGCGAAGAGCTTCATGGCGACGAGCCGGCAGTAGGCGTCGGTAAAGAACTGCCGGATGTGGGGAAAGTCGGTGACCGAGTGGTTGAAGAGTCGCCGCGAGGACGCGTGGTCGATCGCCTCGTAGAAGGTATGGGTACAGATGCCGATCGAGGCCCAGCCCAGATTGAACTTGCCGACGTTGACGGTATTGAGCGAGGTGTCCCATGCCTCGCGCCCGCGCGAGAGGACGTCGGCCTCGGTGATCGGATAGTCGTGGAGCGCGAAGTGCGAGACGTAGTTCTGGGAGTTGCAGACGTTCTTTACGCACTCGTACCCTTCGTGGCTGGGATCCACGACGAAGAAGACGTAGTCGTCCGAATCGGCCACCTTGCCGAAGACCGAGACCAGCGCGGCCTCGTTGCCGTTGCCGATGTAATACTTCTCGCCCCGCGCCAAGAAGGTCCCGTCCGCTTTTGCCACTCATCCAGATCGGGCCGAGTCCCAGGATGGTCACCTGCCAGGTGTACCAGTAAGCGAGGCCGTAGAAGCCGAGAATCTCGTTGAGCTCGCAGTTTCGCCAGGTGTCCCAGCGGCATCCCTCGTCGCCGTACTCGGGTGGCGTGAGGAAGATGGAGAAGAGGCGCCTCTCCTTCACGAAGTCGAGAAAGTCCCGATACCAGACTCGCTCGTGGTCGTCGTGCTTGATGCGCGCCAGACCCTTGCTCTCAAAGAAATCGATCACCGCGAGCATCGCTTCGCGACTCGCCTCGTCCGGGTACTCGCGGACACCTCGCTTCGGGTTGAGGAGCATTGCGGTCACCTTCGAATCGGACTCATTGCGCTTCCGGCTCCAGCTCTTCCGTCGCCTCCCGGCATTCGATCCCCAACTCCGACAGAGCGTCCAGAACTGGCTCGTAGATCTCCGGCGTCACCGGTCGCAGCACCCCAGTAGTCTCGATCTTGCCGCACAGAATTCGGTCCACGCCGATCGCCGCGGGCAGTGAAACGGTCCGTGACATCGATGAGTCCCCACCGGCGATGCCGAAGTCGATCATCCTGGAGGTGATGCGCTCGCTCGCTCCATCCGGGTACTCGGCGCGAAAGTCGTGGAAGAGGACGAGCATGTCGCGCTCGTCCGGCTGGAAGGCGAGCTTCTCGAACATCAGATTGCCGAGGGCGTCGAGTGGCGCGATCTTCTCGACACCCAGGTTGCGATTGCTGAACATGCCGAGCCAGTGGAGATTCCAGGCCGGCAGGGCATCGGGCGGCACGCCCATCTTGCGCGCCGCGGCGAGGCGGAGGTCGGTTTCGGAGCCCGGGCCAGGCTCAGGCGAGGCACCGGCGCCGAGGAGAGCGCGCATGAAATCGGCGTAGGTCTTGCCCGCTACGTCGATCTCTTCCAGGTCGAGCAGACCGAGTCGTCGAAAGTTGTGGAGGGTGTCGCACCAGCCCATATTGCGCAGGGTGCCGCGATAGAGCGTCCGGATGCCTTGCAGGCCATAGATGTCGAGGTAGGCGATCGAATCGCGGTTGGGGTAGGCCTCGAAGTCGCCGACATCGTCGACCTGGAGCACGTGCATGTCTCGGAACAGGCGCTCGGGCTCGACCTCGATCTTGCGCCCATCGAGAAGGTAGTGGGCATCGTTGCGGCTCGCCAGTAGCACGCCGCGCGGCGCCCAGGAGAACTTGTAGCCGAACGGGTTGTCGTTGGCTTCGGGAGCCGGGAGGCCGCCGCAGTACGACTTGAAGGCGACGATCCTGCCGCCGCGGCCCTTGACGTCGTCGATGATCCGCATCGCCGACATGTGGTCGATCCCCGGATCGACGCCGATCTCGTTGAGGATCGTGACCCCAGCCTCCTTGGCGGCTCCGTCGAGCGTCTCCATCTCCTCGGAAACATAGCTCGTCGTCACCATCGGCTTGCCGCGGTCGATGCAGATCCTCGCGACCGTCGGATGGAAGGCGAACGGCACCAGGCTCACCGCGAGATCACAGTTCTCGATGAACTCCGCGAGCCGGTCCTCGTCGTTCAGGTCGAGCTCGTGGGCAGTCCCGTGCGGGTGACCGTCGATGAGCTTCTCCGCCTTGGCGACCGTACGACTGGCACAGGTCACCGCATAGCCACGTTGCAGGAGATAGGCGACCAGGGGCCGTGTGACGAGCCCCGCTCCCAGAACCAGCACGTTCTTCATCTCAGATGGTCCTCCAGATAGCGGTAGTCGGGCGTCAGCGCTCCGCGATGCACGATGACGGCGTTCTTAAGGTGCGGGGCGAGGTCCAGCTGTTCGAAGTCGGCCCCCCAGTCGGCGCCGGCCAGCTGGGCCAGTATGCCGCGAAGCGCGCGACTGAAGTCCTCCGACGCCTCTCGCGGCAGCTCACAGGGCAGATTGTCGATCGCCATGATCACCGGACCGGAGCCCTCGCATCCCATGTGGACGCTATCGCTCTCGGGCAGGTAGGTGAAGCACGGCGCGTCCGGTTCGGTGGTTCGTACCGTGAGCTCGATACCGCCCTCGAGGTCGCAACTGATGTCGCCGATGACCTTGAGTCGCGGCTGTTGGGTCTGCCCGGGCCGCGCGTAGTGGTCGCGCGCCCACTCCCGCGTCACCAAGCGCGGGTAGCGCTCGTCCCAGTAGGCGGCGTTGACGAGCACGTCCAGGTGCGGCAGGTGCCTGTCGAAGCATCCGCGATAGCGCTCGGGACGGTCGTAGTAGTCCTGGAGATCGAACTCGCCGCGCCCGTCGGAGGGCCGGCCGGCGGCCGCGCTCTCGTCGGCGGCCTGGCGCAGCTCGACCATGTCCTCCTCTTTGAAGATCACCCGCAAGAGGGGCGCTTCTCGAGCCAGGGGAGCCGCCTCGCCGGCGGCCACGGCGGGCAGATCCGCCACCGGGATCTCGACGACGCCGAGGCTGTCCAGCACCTCCTGGCAGCCGCGGGCCACGTTGCCGTAGCCGGCGATGCCGAAGATCAGCGGCCGGTCGGCGGGTCCCAGACCCCGCTGCCGGATTCGTTCTCCGACTGCACCCAGATGCTCTTTCGCTTCGTCGAGAGAGTCGTACTCGTAGGCGTGGCGGATATCGGAGAAGGGGGCGAAGGGACCGGGCAGCCCGGCGGCACGGAGCCGACGGCTCAGGCACCACAGGGTCTCGATCGCGCCCGCGTAGCCGGCGTGCACGCCGAAGAAGATCAGGCGCCGGCCGGCGTCGTCGAGAATCGTCTCGTAGTCGACGAGTGAACAGCCGAGCTCCATCAGGCGCGCCAGCAGCGGCATGTTGTGCGGCTGCCCCTTGATCACGTGCGCAAAGAAGACGTAGATCTTTTTCTCCGCCAGCAGATCGAGCGGAATCTCCTTGACCGCAAGGACGATTCCGGCGCTCGAGAGATCCTCGTCGATCTCGACGTCGGCCCGCCGGTAGTCCTCATCGGTGAACACCCTGATCGGAGAGGGTTGAACGACGAACTCCAGTCCCGAGTCTTCGCGCAGAGCCGCCAGGTCATTCGGCGTCAGGGGAACCCGCCGCTCCCAACGGCTCTTGTCCTCGCGTCGGATTCCGATCTTCGCCCTCATCTGAAGCCCTCCGCTGGTGCCCCACGTGAAGCAGCAAGCGTGCGCGAAGCCTACTCCCATGCCGACAAGAAGCAACACCTGGGTCTGACACGATTGGGAGCTCGAGTTTCTACTCGTCCCGTTACGGTGTTCGCTCGACGAACATGCCGCAGACGACAAACGACCAGTCGCTGGCCCCTTGCGTGGAGGCCGGGTCTTGGTTCGCAAAGACGATGAGACCATTCTTCGAGCCAAAGGCGATGTCCACTTCGTTGACCAGATCGTAGGCGCTGCTGAAGAAAGTGGACACGCCCGTGATCGCGTGCCACGCCGCGGCCGGATGTCTTCAGGGAACGGTCACTTGCCAGGCGCTAGTGTCTCCGGACTCGAAGCCGTCCGCAAAGATCTCGTTCCCGGCCGGGGACGCCAGAGCGCGCAGGATGGTGCCGCTTTCCCCAACCGCCCAGCCGTGGCCGGCGTCGACGAACGACACGGCGTTGAGCTGGGCGTGAACGCCGGTCGGCTGGTCCTCCCAGACCTCGCCGGCGGTCGAGGTGGCGAGCACCTGACCGTTGAAGCCCACCGCCCAGCCGGTCGCGGCGTCGACGAACTCCACGTCGTGGAGCCAGTGCGGGGGATGGGGGGTGCTCTGCCGCACCCAGGAGGCACCGCCGTCCGCCGTCCGGACGGCCTCACCGAAGCTGCCGACCGCCCAGCCATTGGAGGCGTCGGGAAAGTCCACTGCCAGCAGGATGGCGCCTGAGCCGGTGTCGATCTCCTGCCAGCGCGAGCCGCCGTCGAGGGTGCTCAAGAGAGCCCCGAAACCGCTGCTCGGCACGGCCCATCCGGTGGAGCCGTCGGCGAAGCTCACGGAGAGCAGGCCGGCGGCGGTGCCGCTTGCCTGGGGGCTCCAGGTGGCGCCGCCGTCGGCGGTGTGCAGGATGACGCCGTTCGCGCCCACGGCCCACCCGCTCGCGGCGTCCACGAAGTCGACGTCGGTCAGGGGCTCGGCGGTGCCGCTCGCCTGGGAGCTCCAGGTGGCGCCGCCGTCGGCGGTGTGCAGGATGACGCCACCGGCACCGACTGTCCACCCGCTCGCGGCGTTGACGAAATCGACCGCGGCGAGGTCGATTGCGCCGACCTCCTGGGCCGACCAGCTTTCGCCGCCGTCCGTGGTCGCGAGGAGCGTACCCAGGTTGCCAACCACCCAGCCGGTCTGGGAGTCGACGAACGAGACCCCGTTCAGGTTCTCGCTCGTGCCGCTGTCGAGAGCCTGCCAGAGCAGGCCGCCGCCTGGGTTACCGAAGAGGGTGTTTTCGACGATCTGCAAACCGGCTGCGCCGTCCGAGACGAAGACGAGGCCATCGCCGCGAGCGGCGACGGCGAAGAAGTCACCCGGGAGGAGGTACTCCTCGAGAAGAAGCGGAGTCGAAGGGTCGGAGACCAGGAAAAGGTAGAGGTAAGAACCGCGGCTGACGTAGGCATAGTCGCCGTCTTGCGCCAGGTGGAACGGCGCGAAGCCGGGCGTGGAGTAGCTGCCGAGCAGCTGCGGGGCGAGCGGGTCGCTGACCTCGTAGAGGATGAAACCCCCGCCCGTGTCTTCGTGCGCCGCCACGTAGAGAACGTCGCCACGCACGGCCACCTCCGTGACGGACGGCAGCGCGATCGAGCCGATCGGCGTCGGCGCGGCCGGCGTCGTGACGTCGAAGAGGCGCACGCCGAAGTCGTCGCCCGCGATGAAGAGCGTCTCTTCCCCGAGGGCCAGGTTCCAGGCCATTCCAGGCAGGGCTGCGGAGGCGATCTCCGTGGGTTGCGCCGGGTCGGAGACGTCGACCACCCGCAGCACGTAGGGGTCGTTGACCTCCGCGTGGAGGATGTAGGCCGCGTCTCCGGCCACGCGCACCCGAGTAGCGTAGATGCCATCCAGCGACCCCACTTCGGTCGGCGCCGTCGGATCCGAGACGTCGACGACCTTGAGACCGCCTAGGGCGTTGGCCACATAGGCGAGACTGCCTTGGATAGCCACGTCGTTGGCGCCGTCCGGCCAGGCGATCTCGCCGATCAGCTCGGGGCGCTCTAGAGTCTCGAGGTCGAGGATCATCAGGCCGTCGCGGTCGTGCGCCACGTAGGCCAGATCGTCGATCACCACCGTCTTCCAGGTAACCGACAGCACGTCCTCGTAGGCTCCCACCTCGACCGGGGCCGCCGGATCTCCTACGTCTATGATCCGCAGGCCATCGACGCCGGCCGCCACCCAGGCGTAGCCGTCTGAGACGACCAGGTCCTTGTAGGACATCTCGCTTGGCAGCGTGGCGACGTGGAAGGGGTTGTTGTGCACTGTCACGTCGAAGATGCGCAGGCCCATGCCGTTGATCACGTAGGCGAGCCCATCGACTACCTCCAACGCCGGGAGACCGCCGACGTCGATGGCGCTCCAAAGCGGGAAGCCGGGGATCAGGAGGTCGAGAATGAAGAGGTACCCCCCGTACCCGACGTAGGCCACCTCGCTGGTGCCGAAGACCGCGTACGGACCATGGTCGAAGTCCTTGGCGCCAGCGAGGTGCAGGGCGCCGTTGGGCTCCATCGATAGGCGCTGATATCGCTGCGCGCCCGTGGTGTGGATCAACCCGTCCTCCGAGATGTGGATGTCGCGGGCCGGATTGCCCATCTGGCCGTTGAAGCTGACTTGAACCGGTTGGGTCGGATCCGTCACGTCGAGGACCTCTACGTAGCCCCAGCCGCACTCGGTCACCGCCAGGTTGTCTCGCACCTCCACGTGCCCCACCAGTGTGTCGTAACCGAAGTACAGGACCTCGGTGGCGCTCAGCCGCAACGGCGCCGTCGGCTCACCGACGTCCCATATCTCGAGGCCTCCTTCCCCTACCGCCAGGAAAAGGAGCTCGGTCTCGGCCTGATAGAAGATGTCCTCGACGAGACCGACGCTGTGGATGTCCTCGTTAAGCAGCGTGGGAGCTGCGGGATCGGAGGCGTCGAGGGTCAGAACCACCCCGCCGGCGCCGAGGAAGGCCAGGTCGCGAACCGGATCGTGGGCGATGGCAAGCGACGGGCCGTAGGGCCAGGCGCCGATTCTCTGAATTGTCGGCCCGTCCGGAACGCTCGCCTGCGAGCGGCTGAAACCCACCCCCTCGGTGTCCGAGACGATCGAAGGCAGGTCACCGCTTGCGCCGAGCACGAGGCCCGGCACTGCGACGAGGAAGGAGATTGCGGAGAGAATCGACACAAGCGCCTCCTTGGACGACAGAGTCCCTCGTAGCGACTACCTGAACATGAAGTCGGTCGGGGGGCACCACCCCGAGGGGTGGACTCCCCGGCGCAAGTCCCCCGCGGTCTCGACCCGCAGCGCCGGCAGGCGGCTTGGTGACCGTTGCTCGTCCACTGGCACGCCATCCGTGGTCCACTCGAATTGGACCAGGAGTGGACCACGAGGGGTGAGTCCTCCCTGCTCAACAGGCCAACGATGGCGGAGGGGGCGGGATTCGAACCCGCGGAGCCCGTGAAGGCTAGCTCTCAGTA
>CALZKB010000143.1 GCA_945787575.1 Thermoanaerobaculia bacterium
GGTCGGTGTGAAGCGAAGGCCGGACACACTACGTCCTCCGCTCGACCGGGTGGCCGGGGACCTGTGGCCTCCGCGTCGCGTGGTCGCCGAGGAGGGGCCTCGATCGTCTAGCTGCTGATTGGCCTCTCCCCGAGCAGCGACTCACAGGCCAGCGTCTCGGCGCCGCCTTCGCTGCAGATCGCGTACTGCTGCCGCTCGTCGAACCACATCGAGACGCCGGCGTGCTCACCGGTGCGGTCGAGGACGTAAAACTTGAGATTGAAGTTCGGGCGGCCGTCCTCGGTCAACAGCCGCTTCTCGATCGTGTTGGCCGAGATCCGGCGTAACGCCGTCATCCCCGCGTCGAGCGGCGCTGCTCCGCGTCGCATCTCGTCGACGATCAAGAAGCTCGCCAGGGCGAAGAGATTCGCCTCGCCGCGCCCCGTCGACCCGGCGGCCCCTACCGCCCCGTCGACATAGAGGCCCGCACCGAGGATCGGCGAATCCCCGACTCGGCCCGGTATCTTCCAAGCCAGTCCACTGGTCGTGGTGATACCGCACACCTCTCCCGCAGCGTTCACCCCGTTGCAGTTGATGGTGCCGTAGTAATGCCCGGAATCGACGAGGCCTTCCGCGATCATCTCGTCGGCGACCCGCCGCAGCGCCGTCTCGCGCTCTTCCGGATCGAGATAATGAAGCGGATCGGTGCGGCGTTTCCAGTCGAGCCAAAGACTCCTCGACCGATCGGTATTGAGATCCGCTTCGATCTCGATTCCGATGTTGCGGGCAAACTGCTGAGCTCCCGGACCGACCAGCAAGTGGTGATCGGTCAGGTCGGCGACCGCCCGCGCCACCACGCTCGGAGTGCGGACGCCCTCCAACGCCGCCACGCCACCCGCTCGCTTCTTCGGGCCGTGCATGCAGCAAGCATCGAGCTGAACTACCCCTTCGGCGTTGGGGAGACCACCATAGCCGACACTCGAGTCTTCCGGGTCGAGCTCGACGATCTGGACTCCCTCCACCAGGGCATCGAGGACGTCCTCGCCACGGGCCATTCTCTCGAAGGCTTCCTCGACGCAGTTCCGGGGGCCGCCATTCCGGTAGCGGTTGCCGTTGGCGGAGGCGATGACCAGCGGGCGCCCCCGCTCGCTGCTCCTGACGGCCGGCGCCTCTGCCCCCAGCGGCCGGACCCCGCTCAGCACCCCCGCGGCGGCACCAACTCCCACGAACTCTCTCCGACTGAACTTATGGCTCATGCCTTCCCCCTCGTCAGTTGTCGCGACTGCCCGGTTGGCGCCTCAAAGTGTAGCGCGCCCCAGACTCTTGCCTCCCCTCCTTTTCCTTCACCGGCCCCCGTGAGATCCTTGGCTCGATGACACGCTTCCTCGCTTTCCTGCCGGGCGTTCTGGCACTCTTCTCGCTGCTCGCCCCGCCACTCCAAGCCCAGCCGGAGCCGGCCGCCGCCGGCGAGCCCGAAGAGTTCTTCGGGGTCATCGACGTCGAGATCGTCAACATCGACGTCTGGGTCAGCGACGGCCGCGGCCAGCCTGTCCCAGGACTCACTCGCGAGAACTTCGTCGTCACCCGCGACGGCTCGCCCGTGGAGATCTCGAACTTCTACGCGGTCTTCGACGGCCGGCCAAAAACCAGCGGCGCAGCGGAGCCGGAACCGGCGGCGCCCGATCCCGGCGAGGCGACGGCCGAACCGCCCGCCGAGGCCGCCCCGCTCGCCGAGGAGCACCGCCTCTGGCTGATCGTCTACATCGACAACTACAACATCGACCCCGTCGAGCGCGACCGGGTGCTGCCGTCCGTGGCCGAGTTTCTCGAACGCTCGCTCCGGCCGAGCGACCGGGCGATGATCGTCACCTTCGATCGCTCGCTGGAAGTGCAGCAACCGTTCACCGACAACCTCGGCGACCTGTTCGCGACGCTCGTCGAAGTTTCGAAGCAATCCGGCCACGCCGTCATTCGACGCCGCGAGCGGATGGACACCCTCCAGCGCATCGACCGCGCGAGATCCTCGAGTATTGCGCTGAGCTATGCGCGGCAGTACGCGGATGAGCAGATGAACGCCGTCGGCTACACGACGGACGCGCTCGAGCGACTGATCGAGACGCTGGCGGGGCTCCCCGGCCGCAAGGCCCTCATCCACATCTCGAGCGGCATCCCGATGCTGGCCGGCGAGGAGATGTTCCACGCCATTGCCGAACGCTTCGAAACATCCGAGCCCTATGGTGAGATCCCGCGACACGACACCACCCGCGATTTCGAGCGCATCACTCGACTCGCCAACTCTCATCGGATCGTTTTCAACACCCTGGACGCCGGAGGGCTCCGCGGCTTCGAGTTCGGCAGCGCCGAATACGGCGGCTTCAAGAACCCCAACATGCGCCGCACTCTCGACTCGGTGGTCCCAGAGAACCTACAGTCTCCCCTGCGGTTCGTCGCCGCCGAAACGGGCGGTCGCGCGCTGCTCAACCGCAATGACAGTCTGAAGGCGCTGCGCGAGTTGATCGGGGACTTCAGGTCGTTCTACTCGCTCGGAATCTCGGCCACCGGGGCCGACTCCGGCCGCTACCACAAGATCGACGTCAAGCTCCGAGAGCGTGGCGACGGGTGGCGGATCCGCCATCGTGCCGGGTATCAGAGCCAGAGCCTCGACGCTCGAGTCCGCACCAGCCTGAGGTCCGCCTTGCTGTACGACCACCAGACCAATCCGCTCGGCGTCGGAGTCGGCTGGGGAGATCCCGTGCCTCATGGAGAGGGCAATCAATACCTGTTGCCGATCGAGCTACGGGTTCCGCTGCGCGACACGGTCCTGCTTCCGGTGACCGAGGGCAGTCACGAAGCCAGATTGAGGCTCTTCCTGGCAGCGGTGGGTGAGGACGGAGCGGTCTCCGAGATCCAAGTCGCCCCGCTCGGATTTCGCCTCTCCGATCAGCACGTCGAGGCGGCCAAGGAGGAGTCGCTCTTGCACACTCACCGGTTGCTCCTGAGTCGAGGACGCAAGAAGGTCGGCGTCGCCGTCCTCGACCTCTTTGGGCTCCAGGCGTCGGTGCTGACCGGCTACGTCCAGGCCGGACCCCCAGAGCAGGCGCAGTAGCCGCCCGCTTCCCGGTTGGCCGGAGGACCCGGGCTCGGTGCCGTATCCGGCTGATCGTTCCGGCGCGTCCCGCCGATTCAGGCGAAGAAAGCCCTTCGCGCCCCCGGCAGCTTCCGGGTCCTACTCGATGTAGGCCAACATCTCCTTGGCGGTCGCCGCCTCGGGGTCGTCGGGCGCCAGCTGGATGAACTTTTCGAGTGCCGCCCTGGCTTCCGGATTCTGGCCCTTCGACAGGTGGTCGAGACCGAGGAAATAGTGGGGCTTGGCGAGGGTCGAGTCGACCGCCAGAGCGAGCTTGGATAGGGAGACGGCGCGCTCCGCTTCGCCGGCGTTCCACATTGCTGCCGCTTGCTCGACCAACTTCGGGCCGCCAAAGTCGGGGTCGATCTCGGCAAGCCGCGGCGCGATCTCGATCAGATCGTCGGTCCGGCCCAGAGCGTCGTAGGCGTCGTAGAGGACTCTGAGCGTCCGTACGTCCTCGGAGCCGAGAGACAGTGCGGTCTCGGCCGCCTTGGCGGAGACTTCGTAGTTACCTCGGCCGTACTCGAGAGTGGCGATCGCGTGATGAGCGTCCGTGAGCGACGAATCGATCCGCGCGGCTTCCTGGAACTTGGCCAAAGCCGCTTCCCGATCGCCAGCCTGAAAGGCCTCGCCGCCCTCGTTGTAAAGGAGACGCGCCCGAGCGGAGGCGTCGTCGGCTTCGACGAGCTGGGCGGCGACCGCCTCGGCCTCGTCGTTCCTTCCCAACGCCCTCAGCGCCTGGTGCTTGACCCGCAACGCCTCGGCTCGATTGGTCGCCAGCTCGAGGGCTCGATCGGCGGCCTCGAGGGCCGGGGCGTACTCTCCCTCGTCGAGCAGAACCTGGGCGAGGCCGACATGAGCCGGACCGAGGGTCGGGTCGGCCGCCGCCGCCTGCTCGTACCGGCTACGAGCGAGATCGAGGTCACCCGCCTTCTGCGCCGACAGTCCCTCGTTGAAAGCCTCGACCGCGGCGCTGTTGGAGCCGGTCACCACCGAGCCGAGATCGCCGTGACTCTCGACCACCTGAGTCTCGGCGATCTCCATGACGAACTGCTGCTGCATGACCTGGGTCACCGAAGGAGCGATCGGCTGAGTGAAGCTCTGGTAGCCAGGCTTCTCGAAGAGAAAGAGGAACTGGTACTGGGTCTGGTTGGGCTGAAAGCGAAGCCGGAAGCCACCCCGCTTGTCGGTCGTCAGGCTCTTGCGGTAGGAGGCGAGCTCCTCCGAGGTCACGGTGACCTGAACGCCGGGGATCGGGTTCAAATCGGGATCGACGACCTCGCCACGCAGCATGCCGGTCTGGGCCAGTCCGGGCGTCGCCAACGGCAGGAGGACGAGGATCGCCAGCGGTAGGATGCGGCAGAATCGGGGCATAGGACTGGTCTCCAGGAAGTCGCGCGAATTCGGAAGTGCCTGCAAGCGTTACTATAACCGGGCGATCACCAAGCCGCCCGCGCCGTGATCGAAGCCCCGTTCTTCACTCGAGAGGTCCACCCGTGAATTTGATGCTCCGACCGTCCGAACGGCACTCGGTTCTTCCAACTACCAGTCACCGGGGGAGATTCCTCTGCGTGGCTATCGCTCTCGCTCTGCTCGCCGGTGCCGGCGGCGCCCAACAGCCGAGCGCACCGGCCTCGCGGCCGCTCCCCTCGGAGGAGCCCACCCGAACCGTCACCGAGGCGCTGGAGGTACGAGTGATCAACGTCGACGTCTTGGTCACCGACCGCTCGGGACATCCGGTGGCAGGCCTCTCCCGCGACGAGTTCGAGCTCCGGGTCGACGGCAAGCTGACGCCGATCTCCAACTTCTACGCCGAGGCGGGCGGCGTTGCCCGCGCCGCCGTGGGGACGATCCAACGACCTTCCGACTCGTCCTTCGTGACCGTGGAAGAAGCCGAGGAAGATCCCGCGCGGCGAACCCACGTCGTGCTTCTCATCGACCACACCCGGCTGCGAGCCAACAACCGCAAGCGAGCGTTCGCGGCGCTGCGCGAAGCGATGGCCCGACTCGGCAAGACCGATCTCGTCGCCGTCGTCGGCATCGAGGGCTCGCTCGTCTTCTATTCCGACTTTCTCTATGACCGGCAGGCGGTCGAGCGGATTCTCGACGATGTCTCGAAGATCTCGATGCGAACCGAGGTCAACGACGCCGAGCGCCGGCAGATCTTCGGCGAGCTCACCCGCGGTCAGAGCGGCGGGATTCAGGCTCAAGCCTCGCTCGCCAACAAGAACATGTTGATCTCCCGAATCCGAGCCTATGCGGCCGACGAGTACGCTCGGAGCCTGAGCTCTCTGCGGCAGATCGAGACGGTCGTCTCGACCCTCGGCGGGGTGCCTGGCCGCAAGGCTCTCTTCTACTTGGGCGAGGGGATCCCGAGCCGTCCCGGCGAAGGGCTCTTCGTCGAATGGCGCAACCGCTTCGGAACAGGCAACCCGGAGGCCGGCATCGGCCTGCGGCGCTTCGATTTCAATACCGACTACACGAGGGCTGTCGGCCGCTACGACGTCGATTCGTCGATGCAGAAGCTCGCCGGCGCCGCCAATCGCGCCGGTGTGACGCTCTATGCGGTCGACGCCGAAGGCGACCACGGTGGGTCAGTGCGTGCGGCCCTCACCGAGCAAGGGGCGACCTCGGAGGCGGTCTCGGTGGTCGACGAGAACTTCCGGGCGCCGCTCGAGTACGCCTCCTCGGCCACCGGCGGACGCTTGCTACGCTCGTCCGGCCGGCTCACCGAGCAGCTCGTCGACGTGCTCGGCGATTTCGACACCTTCTACTCCTTGGGCTTCACACCGCCGGCAGACTGGGACCTAGGGTCCGAGCACGACATTGAGGTCAACATCAAGTCCAAGAGCCTCCTGGTCAGGCATCGAGAGGCCGTGAGAATGCCCGAGCCGGACGAGCAAGAGGCCGGGGCGACCTTGGCTGCTCTCCTCTACCAGACGGCCGACAACCCCCTCCGGATCCGTGCCACTCCGGGCACCGAAGGTCCCCTCCAGGACGGCACCAGGGCCCTGCCCGTGTCGTTGGAGATTCCGATCGGCAAGCTCGGCTTCGTGCCTCGGGGAGGGGCGCACGCCGGCTCGCTCACGATCTACGTCACGACCATGGACTCGGCCGGCGAGACGAGCCGGGTTCAGAAGATCCCTTTTCACCTCAACATTCCCGACGACAAGATCGAAGAGGCGCGACAGAACGTGGCGCACTACCCGCTCCCAATCGTGCTCCGGAGCGGCGACCAGCGGGTCGCGATCGGCATTCGTGACGACGTCAACGGTGTCTTCTCCGCCATTCGTCTCGACGTGTCGCGGTTCTCGAAGTTCTAGCCTGCCTTTCTCACCCCGTTGCGGCCGGAGCGGGGTGAGAAATGCAGACTGGCGACCCAAAAAAAGAGCCCTCCCGGAGGAGGGCTCTCGAACTGCGCAGTAGCCAGCCGTTAGAAGCGCAATCGAGCGCCGACGAAGTAGCGGCGTGGATCTACGAACTCCTTGCCCTCTAGGTAGGCAAAGCCGTCGCCGCCACCGAGCAGATCCTGCACGATGATGACGTCCTGCTGGTCGAAGACGTTGAAGACGTCGACGAAGAAGTCGATCTCGGTCCGATCGTTGGCGGTCCACACGTAGGAGCCGCGAAGATCGAGCACTCCGTAGGAGTTGCCGTCGATGAAGCCGAGCGCGTCTTCGGCGATCCAGCTGTCATCGAAGCCGCCGCCCGGCCAGCCGCCGAACGCGAAGTCCGTCGTGACCCGATCGGGCAGACTGCGACTGAACGCCTGACCCTCGTTGCGGTTGAGAATGACTCCGGAGTTCCAACGGTAGCTGCTGCCGACCTGGAAGCCGTTGTCCCAGTTGTAGGAGCCGTGCGCCTTGAACAGATGCTCGACGAGACCCGGCTGCACGCCGGTACGGTTGGGCGCCCGCGGATCGAGGAAGATCACGTCGCCCGCGCCGTCGAAGTTGGCGTCGGAGTTGGAGTTGCCGTCGGCGTCCGCATAGTTGTACGAAGTCAGGAGCTGCCAGTTGTCGCTGTAGCGCTTGCGGAAGACGAACTCGACGCCCTGCCAGTCGCGGAAGTTGCCGTCCGGAAGCGTGCCGATGAGAAAGTTGAGGTTGGTCGGGATCTGGTCGACGCTCGCGAACCCGAAGAACTCGGGACCCAGGAAGAACGAGTTCGGGTCGTTGATGTCGCCGCCGTACTGCTCGGCGCGGTAGTAGAACGCGCCGTAGTCCTCGCCGATATCGGTGGTCTCACGGTCGATGAGGTTGATCTCGAACATCATGTTCCTACCGAGGTCCCGCTTGTACTGGAGCTGGATCTCCTCGGTGACCGGAGTCTTGATGTCGTTCGCGAAGAATGCGTCCTGAACCGCCGTGCCGCCGCGGAACCGGAACCGCACCCAGTCACCGAGAGCGTCGACGTAGACCTGCTCTTCGATGATGCGCCCGGTCAGCGAGCCGGCAAAGTCGATCGCCGTGTCGCGGAAGGCGTCATAGTACTCACCGTAGAACAGGCCGATGCTGCTGCGGCCGTCGCCCTTGAGATCGTAAGCGATGCTCAGCCGCGGTGCGACCTCGGTGTCCCAGGTGCCGACGTCGTCGCCGTTGTCGGCGATGAAGGTCGTGTCTTCGGCGCGCAGACCCGCATTGACGCTCCACTTGTTCCACTGCCAGGCGTCCTGGAGGTAGTAGTGGGTCGTCTCCGACGACTTGTTCGAGATGCCGACCTGTGTCTGCAGGTCGCGGGTGTAGTTGAGCAGCCCGTCCGGGTTGCCGGAGGTGGTGTTGAACGTCATGTTGTTGAGGATCTCGGCCTGGTCGAGGACGCCGTTGTTGTTGTCGTCCCAAATGCCGAGTAGGGTGGTCAGCTGCGCGCCGGTGAGACCCTCGTTGAAGCCCTGTACCTCGTCGGTCGAGACGCCAAAATCCACCCTCGACCAAGGCGAGTCGGAGCATGAGCCCACGACCTCGCACAGCACGACCGCCCCAGCGGTGCCCCTGGGGCTGAGCGAGATGTAAGTCGCCGGCGGGTTGCCGGATGTCTCGTCCGCCTCGAACAGGGTGCTCTCGCCGTCGACGATGCCGAACTTGAGGGCATGGTCGCCCCAGCTGGTGTCGAAGAGGTACTCGAGCGACGCGCGTACGGACTCGGTGCTGCGGGTCTCGACGAAGTTGGTGCCCAGCCCGCCCAGCCGCTCTTCGGCCGAAGTGAAATCCACACCGGGAGCGAAGCCGACCGTGTTCGCGTTCGACTGATCGAGCGGCGTCTGGTTGAGGTCGGCCTCGTGGTCGGTGGCGGCGAGCTCGAGAGCCGCCGAGCCCCAGACGCGGTTGTAGCCGACGCTGAAGCGCTCTCCGCCTTCGTCGAACGTCGAGTCGGCCGAGTTGGGGATGTCGCGCCGGAAGCTGCCGGTCTGATCACGCGGATCGGTCAGGAAGGTGCCCGAGAGGACATCGCTGTCGGTGATCGCCCAGGTCCCCTTGAAGAAGCCCTGGTCCTGGGTCTCCTTGGGCTTGCGCAGGAACACGCCGTCCTCGTTGACCACGTCACGCTCCTCCTCCACCTGACGGAAGCTGGCGAAGAACCACGCCTTGTCCCGCACGATCGGACCGCCGAGCGTGAACGCGGCGTCGAAGGTCGAGAACGACTCGTCTGCGAAGTTCTTGTTGGTCTCGACGAGGCTGTCGTTCTGTAGGTAGTAGTTGACGGAGCCGGAGAACTGGTTGCCTCCGCTCTTGGTGACGACGTTGGAGATCAGGCCGGGCGCGCCGATGAACTCCGCCGGGATGGCGCCGGTCAGGACGCTCTGCTCCTGGATGATCTCGGTGTTCAGGTTGGCGCCGTTGGTGCCGGCCGTGCGGTCGGTGACGTTGATGCCGTCGAAGTAGTAGAGGTTGTCCGTCGAACGGCCGACGTCGCCCTCGCTGCCGTCGATGTCGCGGTAGTTGATACCGGAGCGCGAGGCCGGGTTGTCGGTCGTGCCGAGCGCGTCCTGCACGCCCGGGACGAGCTGCAGGTAGTCCTGATAGGAACGAGCGGTCGGCAACGACTCGGTCAGGGCGAGGGTGATGTCCTGGCCCGCCTGGGTCTTTCTGACGTCGACGAGCGGCGACTCGGCGGTGACGATCAGCTCTTCACTGACGCTCGCCAGCGCGAGCTGCGCTGCCAAGGTCTGCGTCAGTCCTGCCCGGACGGCGACGTCGTTGATGGTCTGGGTGGAGAAGCCGTCGAGCGAGACCGTCACCACGTAGTTGATCGCAGGGGCGAGGGCGACCACGTCCGCTCTGCCCTGGTCGTCGGAGATGACCGTACGACGGGTGAGGGTCTCGTTCGAGGCGACACTCACCGTGGCGCCCGGGAGCACTTGCCCGTCCGCATCGGTCACCGTGACCTGGATTCTTCCCCGCTGTGCCTGACCGAAAGCCGCCGACGAGGCGACGATCAGTACCAGGCCTGCGAGAACCAAAACTCTACGCATTGAGTCCTCCTTCAAGTAGTTGGTGTAGCTATGCCTTCGACACTGCTTCCTAGCCTGCAGTTGCAAGCCACGGACCAGCTCTCTGAATCCGCGCAAGATATCACCTTTTGCTCACGGCGAACCAAGATCGGCCCATCTCCGACGGCCCGCAGAGAGCATCGTCGGCAGCGACAAGAGCGCTAGTGACTGAGACTACGCCGGAGGCACGCCCAGGGTTTCACTGCCTTGACTTGTAGAGATTGCTGCTGGGAACGGCATTCTCTTCGTTCCAGCCTGACCGGCGAGACCCGGTGGCACCAGCGACACGGCTCCTCGAAGCGATCCCGGTTCCAAGACCGCGGGAGGCTTCTCCGTTGCCCTTTCACAGGCCGTTCGGCGGGCTCCTCGGGACCTGGGGAGTAGGGCGTAACCGAGTCAGCGGCAAGCAAATGAATTCAAACTATTGGAGACCTCCTGCGAGTTGAACCGCGAAGGGCCGACGCCGCGGTGAGAAGCGCAGCTCGCGCCGCCTCGGCAGTTCAGCCGCAGCGGCGAGCGAGCGCCTCCAGTCGAGCCGCCGCAGG
>CALZKB010000144.1 GCA_945787575.1 Thermoanaerobaculia bacterium
GGTCGTCGGCGCCCAGCCGGTCCCGGCGGCGTAGGCGCACCGTCAGCGGGAACTCGTAGCCCCCCTCGCGGTAGCGCCCGGCCTCGACGCCGGCGACGTTGGCGAGCAGCGTGCGGCCTACCTCCTCCACCGACAGGCCGAGCTCAGCGATCCGCTCGCGGTCGAGGATCAGCCGCTCCTCCGGCCGCCCCTCGCGCCGGCTCACCCGCGTGGCGGCGATGCCCGGCACCGCCTCGATCCGCCGCCTCATGCCGGCGGCGACGCGGTCGGCCTCCTCGAGATCCCAGCCCCGCAGCTCGAGCTCCAGTGCGCTGCCGCCGCCGCCCGAGCTGAACACCCGATTGAGGATCCACAGCCCCTGCTGCGCCTCGACCTCGAGCTCACCCCCGGGCACCTTGCCGTCGACCTCGCGCCGCACCAGATCGGCGAGCGCCGAGCTCTCCATACGGCGCTCGTCCTGTGCCGCCAACTTGAGCTCCACGGCCGCGTTGTCGCCGCGGATCTCGGTCGAGAAGAGGCGCACGTCGCCGGCGGGGACGACGGCGCGCACCCGGTCCTCGAGCTCGTCCGTGAAGGCGCGGGCGACGGCAATGTTGGTGCCGCGCGCCATCACGAGCTGGATGTCGATCTCGTCGGCGTCGGTTTGCGGCGCGAGCTCGACGGGGATCAGCGGCCAGCAGGCGAGCGCCGCGGCGAGGGCGATCCCCGTTCCCAGGAAGATGCGGCCACGGTGGCGCATGGCGACCTGCAGCTGGCCGGTGTACCAGCTCTCCAGTCGGCGCTGCCAGCGCCCCTGGCCCGACACCTCGCGCTCCTCGAGCGACGGCAGGCGCAGGAAGCGTGAAGAGAGCATCGGCACCAGCGTCAGCGCCACGAAGAGCGAGCAGAGCAGCGCGAAGACGACGACCAGCGCCAGCGCCTGGAAGAGAGCGCCCGTGGTCGTCCGGGTGAAGACGACGGGCACGAAGATGACGCAGGTGGTCAGGGTCGAGGCGACGATGGCGCCGGCGACGTCCCGCGTCCCGACCCGCGCCGCCTCGACGTAGGACGCCTTCTCCTCCTCGCGCTTGCGCACGATGCTCTCGAGCACGACGATGGCGTTGTCGACGATGAGGCCGACGCCGAGCGCCAGCCCGCCGAACGTCATCTGGTTGAGCGTCAAGCCGCCAAAGAAGAGCAGCGCGAAGGTGGCGATCACGGAAATGGGAATGGCCAGGGTGATGATCAGCGTGCTCGAGCGGTTGCGCAGGAAGAAGTAGAGAACGAGCACCGCCAGCAGCGACCCCCACAGCGCCGAGCTCTGGACGTTGCCGATGGACTGCCGGATGAACTCGCTCTGGTCGACCACCATCGTCAGCTCGAGGTCGTCGCGCTCGGCGTTGATGCGCTCCGCTTCCCGTCGCACCGCCCGCGCCACCTCCACCGTGTTGCCGCCGCTCTGCTTCTGGATGCCGAGGCTGATGGCGGGCACGCCGTTCATCTCGACGAGATAGCGCACGTCCTCGTAGGTGTCGCGTACCTCGCCGAGGTCCGCCACCCGCACCGGCCGCCCCCGCGGCGAGGCGACCACCGTGCGCTCGATCTCCTCGAGCGACCGGTACTCGCCGAGGCTGCGCACGTAGAGATCGTTCAGGCCGCTGCGCACGGTGCCGGTGGGCAGGGTCACGTTCTCCCGCGCCAGCGCTCGCTCAACGTCGAGCGCCGTGAGGCCCGTGGCGCGCAGCCGCGCGAGGTCGAGCTCGACGCGGATCTCGCGGTAGACGCCGCCGCGAATGTCGATCGCTCCGACGCCCGGGATCTGCTCGAAGCGCCGCGCCAGCTCGTCCTCGAGGAGGCGGGTTACCTCTTCGAAGTCGCGCGTCGACGTCACGGCCAGGCTGACCACCTCCACGCGGTCGAGGTCGAGCTTGAAGACCCGCGGCGCGGAAGCCTCCGTCGGCAGCTGGTCGCGCAGTGTGTCGAGCGCCGCACGCAGGTCGTTGGCCGCCTCGTCGATGTTCGTGCCGCGGGCGAACTCGAGGCGGACGCGGCTCGAACCCTCCTCGGAGTTCGAGGTGACTCGCTCGAGGTTGGGCAGGCCCGCGACCGCGTTCTCGATGCGGTCGGTAATGATCTGCTCGACCTCCTCCGGACCCACGTTCGGGTAGTTCACCCGCACCGTGAGCTGGGTGAACTCCACCTTGGGTAGCAGATCGATCGGCAGGGTGCGGAAGGCGACGACGCCGAGCACCAGCAGGATCAGGTAGACCATGGCCGTGGCCACGGGCCGGCGGATCGATACCTCGGTCAGCGCCATGTCGTCTCTCCCTCAGCCCACGGGCGACGGTGCCGACTCGGCCGCCGCGGCCTCCTCGAGCACCCGATTCACGACGGCTTCGCTCTCCGGGATCTCCGCGCCCAGCGCCGCGGCCAGGGTGCGCTGCTTGGCGAGGAAGCCCTCGAGGAGATCTTCGTTCTGGAGCGCCTGCAGCCCGGCCACCCGCTCCCACGAGACGGGTCGCACCCGGGCCGCGGCCGTCGCTCCCCGCTCGACGCCGGCCTCGCCGAGCTCGGCCGTCAGCAGGTGCTGGCCGACGGTCACCACCCAGGTCCCTTCGTCGATGCCGCGCACTCCCGCCTGACCGTTGCCCTGCGCCAGCACCTCGACTCGCCGGAAGGACACCGCCCGCGCCTCGTCCTGGTCCGCCTTGCTCTCGAGGTCGATTGCCGCCAGCCCCTCGGGCTCGTCGACGGCGAAGAGGCCGAGCTCGCCCGTCTCGGGATCCTCGCGCAGGGCGCTCAGGGGGACGAGCGTCGCCTCCCCGCTCTCGCCCACGAGGATGCGCGCCGTCACGAACATGCCGGGCTTGAGCCGCCCCTCCCGGTTGTCGACGTCGATCTCCCCGACCGTCGTGAAGCTGTCCGCGGCGAGAAAGGGGGAGATGCGGGCGAGCGTCCCGCGCACCACCGCGCCGCCGCCACCGCGCGGGTCGAGGAGCACGGTCTGCCCCTCCTCGACTCGGGCCAGCGCGTCCTCCGTCAGGGTTACCTCGGCGATGAGCTCGTCCAGGTCGCCGACGACGAACAGCACGGTGCCGGAATCGACCTGCATTCCCACTTCCACCATCCGCTCGCCCAGCCGCCCGGTGACCGGCGCCCGCACCACCGCCTTGGCCAGCGCCGAGCGCCGCTCCTCCACCGCGGCCCGCGCCTGCTCCACCCGCGCGGCGGATTCCTCGGCGCTCGCCCGGCCGGAGGCGAGCTGCGCCTCCACCGACTCGAGCTCCTGCTCGCTCACGAGGCCTTCGCGCGCCAGGGCGCGAAGCCGCGACGCCCGCGCCTCGGTCTCGTCGGCCCGCGCCGTGGCCGCAGCAGCGGCCGCCTCCGCCAGACGCACGTCGGCCTCCGCCTGCCGCAGCCGCTCCCGCAGCTCCGCGGCGTCGAGCCGCACGAGCTCCTGGCCGCGCCGCACCGCCGCGCCGCTGCGCACCAGAACCTCGACGACCCGCCCGTCCACTTCAGGCCGGATCGTCACCTGGTTGCGCGCCCGTACCACCGCCGGTACGGCCTCTTCGATCGGCAAAGCCCCGAACCGCGCCTCGACGGCCTCCACGAGCGGCGCCGGCCGCGGGGCGGTCGCTTCGCGCTCTCCAGAGGACGAGCAGGCGACCAGAGCGGGAAGCAGAAGGCCGCAGAGCAGGCGACGGTGATTGAAAAGCGAGTGCGACATCGGCTGGTTCCTTTGTAGATTCGTTCGAGGGCGAATTCTAGCCGCAAGGCGCCCGAAACGCCGCACCGCTGCGGAGCTGGCCCAGCGCGCGACCCAATGGGTCGAGACCGGCCGCAACAGCCGAGCCCGGTTCGCTCACCCCGATTCCACTCGTTCCTGGGCGTGGGGCAATCACGTTGAAGCAGGCCGTTCGGCCTCGCGCTGGTACTGTCAACTTGGCGTTCGCCGAACGCACTCCGCCCCCGCGGAGTGCCTACTCCCCTCCCCTCCGCCATCAGGCACACGTCACCTGTGACCAGACCCCGAAAGCACGTGTCCTCAGGAGCCGGTGGTTGGCTGGTCGCAGGAGGTGTCTACCGACCCGGAATAGGTTGAGGACGACACCTTGGACCGAGACGAAGCGTTGCGCTTGAGCCGCCGACTTGAATCTCCTCATCTGCCGCTCCCGTTGACGAGCCGGTTGATGCGAGACCTCGGCCCGGTTGTTCGCGTAGCGCGTCGTGTCGTGTCGAGGACGACGGAAGGCATCACGGCGCGATGCGCGGCACCGTAGCTCCCGAGCTTGTCGGTGACCAGCCGGCGTGGCTCGCTCCCCTGCCCTTTCAGCAACTTACGGAAGAAGCGCTTGGCTGCGTGCCGGTCCCGACGCGACTGGACGAGGATATCGATCACGTCTCCGTCTTCGTCGACGGCCCGCCAGAGGTAGTGCCGCCGGCCCCGGATCGTGACGAAGAGCTCGTCCAGGGGCACTGTCAACTCGAGCAGGAATGACCGAGAACGACCGCAGAATGTAGTGGTTCGGATTACTCTCAGCCACGAGATATCGTGGCCAAGATCGCCCGCGGGAGCCCAAGTTGACAGTACCCCCGACAAGCTCTTCTCGATACGGCTCGAGCTCACCGAGGACTACATCCGACCGATTCTTGACCTTCTTGCTCAGAAGCTCTCGATCCGTCTCGTCGATCAAGCACAGATGGCTACTCGTTGAGTGCAAGTCGATCCCACAGTACAGTGCCAATGGCTCCTCCTTTCAAGGGAATTGGTCTTCCTCGAACAGGGTACTTCCTGTTCGGAGGAGGAGCCCTCTAGATGATTCTCAGTACCCCGTCAGGTTCTGGGCGGATGAGTTTCCGACAAGGACAGCCCATAGTACCTTAACCTCATCGTAGCGCTCCTCCACTAGGCCGTAGAGGTTCGAGCTCTTCGGTCCGCGGGGACTAACGCCGCGCTTCTGGGACGTTGGAGTATCGCGGAAGCTCGTAACAAAGGTCTCCGTCCAGGCGCCTATTACTCCCGAGGAGAAATCATAATGACACCAACATGGAGTGCTCCGGTCTCTCGGAAGGCTCTATTGTATTGGCTCTGAAGGCGCACGATCCCCCCATTTTGCAAGAGGAGAGACATTTATGCAATGTAAACTAATACCGTGTCTTACGGTTCTGGTATGTCTGGCCCTGTTTGCCGGGCCCGGTGCCGAGAGTGCCGAGCGAAGCGCGAGGCTGTGGACCGAGGGAGAGGTGCGCTCTCTTGCTGGCGGATTCGAAGAAGTTCTCCTTGATAGCCGAAACTGTCAGCTCAAGACCAAAGAGGGAGCTGCCTGTCGCCACCTGGTGCTCGCCGGAAGGGGCGAGCTGCACGATTTTGTCTTCGCCGAGGAGGCCTGCAACTCCGGCACTTGCTACCGCATGGCATCACGAAGCAACCATCTCTTCTCCACAGCCGTGGCTGACGATAACACTCTGATCCGCAAGGTAGAGACCGCTCAGTACGCTCCTCGCGAAGGAGGGCTGAAGTTGACCGGATGGAGCCAGACAAAGGCGTCGGATGGAACCGGTGGAGATGCGTCGGTTAGCGCGCTGCTCAGAGGGAATGCCAAGGCAATTGAAGCTCTGGAAGTGAAAACTTCCGCCCCGAGCTATCGAAGCTCGGACGATCCCAGGAACTGGCGGCCGGGCGACTACGCTGGCCCGCTGTGGCCGCACGTCATGGATCCGGAATTCTACGAGGGAAGGGAATGTCCATATAGGATCCGCTCTAGAAGTAGCGAATTCCGAGAGTTCAGCGGAGAGAATAGCGGGAGTTGTTTCAACGGAGGCCAACCGTACTGTGATGGCACGAAAGTAATGCAGCAGGAGTGTCGACTTCAACCGGGCGGTCATGGACCGGGATGTGCGACTGTCTTCGTCATGGACTGTGACAGTACGAATCAAGACTGTCTTCACGGCAGCTGCGTGGACCGGCCCATCGGGGACGACGATCCGCCCGATGACACAACCGACTTCCCCGAGCCGCCCGATGACGGACCGGGCGGACCCGAAGGGCCCGGAGGCGACCCGGAAACATGTCTCGTCTGCACATCGGTGTTTGAGGTGACTGAGGAGTACGGCTGGTACGAGGAAGGTGAGGTCGTAGTCGTGCTGGGAGAGACTGTCTCAGTGTGCGGCAGTTGGGAGGAGCGGGAAGGAGCAGACAACGACGGAGACGGCATTTGCGACGCGGCAGATGCTTTCTGATGAGGCAATCAGACAGAGCTGTGGGCGCCGCTCCAGTTTCTGTGCGCGGCGGCGCGTGACAACGAAAGCATCGTTTCTGACACTTGCGCGATCAGCTCCCGCACGGTTTGCCGAGCCGCACGACACAGCGCACTCAGCCGTCGTCAGGCCGTCGCTGCGGCCTTCGTCGATGTCAGCTTGGACGACCCAATTACGGATTGACTGAGCGGTCGGCTCGAACTCCCGAGACAACGCCTCGGGACTTCGACCCGACCGGACGAGCTCCACCAGCTGGCGGCGAAACTCCGGCGGGTACGGCGGACGGGTCTTGCCCATCGGGGACTCCTGTCTCCCAAAGGATGAGGTGTCCACCGAAACGGGTCAACTCCAGCTTGAGCGAGAGCAGATAAAGCAGGACGCGGCTGCCCGCTCAGCCCGTCGGAAAGAGCGGCAAGCTGCGCTCGCACCAGCTCCTTCGTCGAAGCGTGCCCCGGAGCCGAAGAGGCAGTCGCCAGGAGTATCACCCGTGCTTCGCCGGATGACCGAGACCTTCATTCAGTCGCAGGGACTCTGGTGTGGCCGCCTGGACACGATGTTGTTGCTTAAGAGTAGCCCGAACCAGAACGTCTTTCACATCATGTGTGACGATGGGATCGAGGCGGTCAACTACGAGATGGTGACGGATCGAGACTTCAACCCGGTTTCCCTGCGAGAGAAGTGAGACCGACTCGACACGCCGATCTTCGCCGATGGCTTCGAGTCCGGCGACACCTCGGCCTGGGCGACCACGGTGCCGTAGGGACATCGCTCCGAGGCTCTCAGAGCCGACGAGGGGCTCCCGAGAGGCACCCCGGGAGGGGAGGCTTGGAAGGATCCCTCCCCAGAATCCGGGCCCCGACGGGTCCGGGGGACCCAGCACCACCATATGCCGTACACAGGCGCACCTGGCGCGATTTCGTCAACGTCATCGCAAACTCCATCCCCCTCCTCGTGATTATCAGGGTCCAGTCGACTTGGATCGACAGCAGCACACAAGCCATCGTCATCCCAGTCATTTCTCACGGCCGTTCGGGCAAGACATCACAAAAGCGTCTTCGGCTAGACTCGAACCCTTCGTACCCTTTTGGAGGTGGAGATTCTTCAATCGCAGCAGGGCCTCGCAGCGGATCGGCTCGAGCTGTTCTCGCACGGGAGAGAGCCAAGGACGCCGAAGCTGAGTCCAGTAGTTAAAACCTCCATCGCGCTGCTCGCAGCCGGGTTGCTGCTCGGCTCTGCGGCTGCCGTCGCGCAGGAATCGATCCATGTCCCCGGGGGCACCAAGGCGTTGGTCCGCCTCGCCGGCAACATCGAGGAGGGTCCGGACGACTTCCTTCTGAGCCTCAATCGGGTGTTGCTGGTCCAGATCCGCAGGAACCAGGACTGGAAGAACATTGAGCATCGCGTCGAGCTCGTCGACTACCTGAGCGATCTTGAGGGACTGACTCGCAGGTTCTCCTCGACAATCCGAGTCGGACTCGACCAAAAACAACTGCGCAAGAGCTTTCAAGCTCTCGCTGACGAGCTGGGCTACAAGATCCGCTTCAAGAGCGGGCGCCTCGAGGTTCGGCCAAAGGAGGGCGAGGGTGGGGATCGACGGCGGCGGCTGGCCCGCGCCCTTGGATGGGACCTCACGGCGATCGGCGAGTCGCTGGTGGGCGGAGGCGAGACGACGCTCGAGATTCCGACCGACCTCGTGACGAGCCCCTTCCAGCGTCCCGGCGAATGGCGGATGTTGACCGGCCGCGCCAAACAGGCCACGACTCTCGAGGAGTTCATCAAAGACCAGAATCTGGGACTTCTGCTCGAAGGGCGCCGGCGGTTGTCGGCGGAGTCGAACGCTCTGATGGGCAGAGTCGGTTGGAGCTGGGTCTACGAGCGCGCGCCATCCATCTTCTTCCGCTACGCCCGCTCGTTGCGGTTCTCGGACGGCCATTTCGTCGTCCCAGGAGGCGAGCAGAGCGCCTATTGAATTGGGTTCTTGGCTAGTCATCTTAGCCTGAGTTTGCGGCAATTTGCGCCAAGTTGATTGCTATGTGATTGCTAGCCCGATCAACTGATTGCAGCTCAGCTCTTGCGAACGAGGGCAGCCCCACCAGGTGCCCTCACGACCCCACCTCGATCGCATCGGCAAAGACGATCCGCGTCCCTTCGGTCTGATACTCCTCCCGCGTGCACAAAGGCTCGCGAGAAGATGGAATCGGTCTTCGCGGACTAGGGACGCCCTGCCGACCTACGCGTGGCTGCGGAGCATCAGCTCCTTCGGGTAGGGGTGCAGGTAGACCTGCTGCCCGACCCAGTCCGGAGTCTCGACGCGCCGGAAGTGATGCTTGAGCAGCGTCAGCGGAACGACCAACGGCGTCAGACCCTCGGCGTAGTCGTCGATCGCTTCGAGCAGCTCGCGCTTGTCGTCAGCCTCGAGCTCGTTCTTCACGAAGCCCAGGAGGTGGTGCAGCACATTGCGATGTCGCCCCCGCGTTGCCTTGATCGCGAGCGCAGCGAAGAGCTCAATACCGTAGCCCTCGGCGAGCTCCGGCCATGGGGTCTTGCCGGCGGCGGCGACAATCCGGCCCAACGTGCGATAGAGCTCCGGGCTGTGAGCCATGACCGCCAGCTTGTGCCGGGTGTGGAAGTCCACCAGGCCTGAGGGTGTCGGGTCGTCCCGCAGCAGCCGCTGCCAGCGCTCGTAGACGAAGACGCGCTCGATGAAGTTCTCCCGCAGACCGAGGTCGTTGAGGCGGCCCTCTTCTTCGAGCGGCAGAAGCGGGAAGCGCGTCGCCAGCTCGCGCGCGAAGATGCCGCGCCCCGTGTGCTCCGGCATACCCTTGGCGTTACGGACCTTGACCCTAAAGAGACCGCAGCTCGGTGAAGCGCGCTTGAGGACGAAACCGTGGAGATTCCAGCCGGCGATCTCCTCGAGTTGTCGCCGAGACCACTCTTCCATCGCTTCCGTGTGATCGTCGCCTGATTTCGTACCCACGAGGCGCGGCCGCTCGACCGAACCGATGAGGTGAATCGTCTCGCGCGGAGTGCCCAGGCCGATCTCGACTTCGGGGCAGAGCGGAAACCACTCGACGTAATCGTTGAGCAATCCCAGAAGGGAGGCATCGCGCTTGTGGCCGCCATTCCACCGCACCTCCTCACCCATCAGACAGGAGCTGATGCCGAGGCGCAGGACAGGCTCGAGGGCCGTGGTCATGGGGCTCCGGCGCCGCCCTTCGCGGAGATTCGGATCTCGGGAACCAAAAGGCTCTCTAGAGCGGCCAGTCCGTCAGGATTCGCTCGGTCTCCTCGGCATGGTTGCTCTCATCGCGCACCATGTCCTCGAGCTGAACCGCCAGGCCCTTGTCGCCAAACTCGTCGGCCTCTCGAGCCCGCTGCGTGTAGTCGGCGAGGGCCTTACGTTCAGCGGCCAGAACCGCCTCCAACATCTCTCGGTTCGAACTTGCGGTCGGGACGGGCTCCGGGACCGTGACCGGCTCCCCGCCCAGAGCGACGATCTTGTTGGCGAGGAACTGAGCGTGGAGCTGCTCGTCGGCGACCTCTTCGAGAAAGAAGGCCGATAGCTGAGGCCGGTACGGGCCAGTCGCCTTGGCCGCATAAGTGATGTACTGGATGATGGCGGAGAGCTCTCCTGCAAGGTCCCGATTCAAGTTGTCGACGAGTTCTTGCTTGTTCATTTCAGCTCCGTGACACAGCGTTCGATGGCTGAGTATTGGCGCGAGCTCGGCACGCGACGCTTCTCCCAGGCGGATCTTCAATCGGCCCCGAGGCAATGACGCTATCATCCGCTGGTGCTCGCAGCTGGAGGCTTGTTCAAACAATGGAACCCACCACGAGAACCTCATCTTCGATCGCCATCCTGGGCGCAACCGGCGG
>CALZKB010000145.1 GCA_945787575.1 Thermoanaerobaculia bacterium
GGTCGCCGACCAGGTCTCCGACGCGATCCTCGACGCGATCATGGCCGACGACCCCAACGGGCGGGTGGCCTGCGAGACCCTCGTGACGACCGGCCTGTGCCTGGTCGCCGGGGAGATCACCACCAAGAGCTACGTCGACTTCGCCCGGGTGGCCCGGGACACGATCCGCGACATCGGCTACATCGACCCGGCCTACGGCTTCGACCACGAGACCTGCGCCGTGCTGTCCACCATCGACGAGCAGTCGCCCGATATCGCGATGGGCGTCGACACCGGCGGCGCCGGCGACCAGGGGCTGATGTTCGGCTACGCGAGCCGCGAGACCCCGCAGCTCATGCCGCTGCCGATCGTGATGGCCCACGCGCTCACTCAGCAGTTGGCGACGGTGCGCAAGGAGCGGGCTCTCGACTTCCTGCGGCCGGACGGCAAGAGCCAGGTGACGATCGAGTACGACGAGAATCGCAAGCCGCGTAGGGTACACACCGTCGTCGTCTCGACCCAGCACGATCCCGACGTCGAGCACGCCGAGTTGACCGCAGCGGTCATCGAAAAGGTGGTTCGCCCGGCGATCGCGCCAGAGCTCATCGACGCGGACACGATCTTCCACGTGAACCCGACCGGCCGCTTCGTGACCGGCGGACCGAAGGGTGACTGCGGTCTGACCGGACGCAAGATCATCGTCGACACCTACGGCGGCGTGGGCAGCCACGGTGGCGGCGCCTTCTCGGGGAAGGACCCGACCAAGGTCGATCGCTCGGCCAGCTACATGGCGCGCCACGTCGCCAAGAACCTCGCCGCTGCGGGTGTCGCGGAGCGGGTCGCCATTCAGCTCGCCTACGCGATCGGCGTGGCCGAGCCGGTCTCGGTGCACGTCGACACCTTCGGCACCGGCGAGGTGTCCGATCGTGAGCTCGAGCGCGTGGTCCGCGACCTCTTCCCGCTGACCCCTCTGGGGATTATCGAGTATCTCGACCTGCGGCGCCCGATCTACCGCCCAACGGCGGCCTACGGTCACTTCGGGCGTGAGGGCTTCAGCTGGGAGAGCACGAGTCGCGCAGATGAGGTGCGCGAGGCTCTCGGGGTGGTCGGCGAGGAGCCGGTCTCCGTCGGCTGAAGGGGGAAGGGGAACGGGCCGACCGGAAGCGCGATCACCCGCTCTCGGTCAGGTCGACGTCCTGCCAGCTCTTGCCGTACTTCAGAACGTCGTGCTTGAGCAGGTCGAACTCGCCTTGGCGAGGGCTCGGGTCGGCATCGCGGTAGACCGTGTCGCACCGGTAACAGACGACCTTCTCCTTGAGCTGCCGGTAGTACCAGAGGTCCACTCCCGCTAGAACGACCAGGGACAGGCCATAGGTCCACGGCACGAAGACCGCGCCGATCGCCACGAGCAGGCAGCCCAGCGCGCGATTGAAGTCACGCTGCCGGTAGAGATGCTTGCAGTCGCAGATCAGGCAACGTTCGACGTGGCGCGGATCGTCGCGGGACCAAGCCGTCGTCGAGACCGGTCTGGGCTCTCCACAGCCGGGGCAGAGGAGGGTCGTCGTTTCCCGGGTCAGCGTCTCCCGAAACGGCAGTCCGCAAGAGCGGCACTGGGTCCGAATGCGCACTCAGACGGGAACCCCGGTGGTCACACTCAGGTAGTAGGCGGTGATCTCGCCGATGAGGACGCCGACGACGAGGACGTAGAGGATGCCCGTGGCGGACTGGTTGGAGCGCCGGCGGGCACAGTGCAGGGACATGAGGGCGAGCGCGAGCGGAATCCCCAAACCCCAGAGGATTCGAAACCAGAAGAACATGCCCTGGCCCTCGAAGCCGGTCAGCAGTCGCCACGGATTGGGCTCGACCCGGGGATCGACACCACCAGCGATCAACAACGTCGAACCGACCGCCACGGTACGGGCGAGGACGATCGCCAGCAGCGTCCAGCAGAAGACCGTCAGGTGGCGGAAAGTCAGCTTCGGCGCCACCAGGTACCAGTGGCCGAGGAGCATGGTGACGAGCGCCCATCCGAGGACGAGCGACGAGCTGATCAGGCTGACGGCGAGAAGGGTGCTCTGGAAAGGCAGCGCCACCGCGCCCCGCACCAGCTCGCGTCCCGCCAACCAGTGGGTCACGCCGGAGCCGACCAGCACGATCGCCGCCGCGATTCGCGCTGCCGCCCACTGCCGCTGCCACACGCCCGCGTAATAGCCGAAGGCTCCGGCGAGAGACGTCAGCAAGCTCACGCGGCCGAGACCGTGGCTCGAGCCGAAGGGGGCAACCCCGCCGAGCAGGAGGATGGCTGCGGCGAGGGCCAAGAGGCCGAGCACGATCAGCGCGTTCATCTGGAAGTAGCCTCGCCCGAGATCATCTTCCGGAATCCAAAAGAGGGTCGAGGTGCAGCCGGCGGCGAGGGCAACGAGGAAGAGGAAGAAGATGCCCACGATTGGCAGATGCTATCAACCCCAGCGGGCCGCATGGGGGCTGCGATACGGTTGAGCCAATGGCTCGATCAGTGGCGGCGGGGAGGCGCAAGCTCGTGATCCTGGGCTCCGGGTTCGGCGGGTATTCGCTCCTCCGCCGCCTGCCAGAGAGGGCGTTCGACGTGACGGTCGTCTCCCCCCGGAACTACTTCTTGTTCACCCCTCTCCTGCCGTCGGCGATCAGCGGTACGGTCGAGTTTCGCAGCATCCTCGAGCCGATCCGGCGACGGCACCCGGACGTGAGGTCGCTGGAGGCAACGGCGACTACCGTCGACTGGAGCCGCCGCACGGTCGGTTGCGCATCCGCCGTCAGCAGCGAGACCTTCGAGGTCGAGTTCGATGTCCTCGTGATCGCGGTTGGCGCCGCCGTCGCCGACTACGGGATCCCGGGAGTCAAGCGCTATGGAATGCCCCTGCGCGGCGTGGAGAGCGGTCGCCGGCTGCGGTCCGCGGTCGTCGAGCAGTTCGCGGCAGCCGAACTGCCCGGGCTCCCTCTCCCCGAGGTCGAGCGGCGTCTGCGCTTCGTCGTGGTCGGCGGCGGACCGACCGGTGTAGAGGTCGCCGCGGAGATTCAAGACTTGATTCACCGGGAGCTCGCGAAGGCATTCCCGCGGGTCTCCGACTTCGCTCGCGTCGTCATCGTCGAAGCTTCGAAGCGCCTGCTCGGAGGCTTCGACGAGGCGCTCGGCGCCTACACTCGGCGGCACTTCATGCGGGAGGGGATCGAGGTGCGAACGGCCTCCCCGGTCGCCCGCATCGAGGAGCACGAGATCTTCTTCGCGGACGATCGGACGCTGGGATTCGGTCTGGCGATCTGGGCCGGCGGCAATGCGCCGGTGCCGCTCATTCCGGAGCTGGAGCTGGCGACGACGAAGGGCGGTCGAATCGTGCTCGACGAGTTCCTCCGCGTCCCCGGCCAGTCCGGGGTCTACGGCGTCGGCGACTGCGCCGCGTTCGGCAAGAACCCGTTGCCGCCCACGGCACAGGTGGCACAGCAGCAGGGCAAGTACCTCGCTCGCGAGCTGGCCCGGTCGTGGCGCAAGCCGACCCCCTTCAGCTACCGAAAACTCGGCATGCTCGCCTATATCGGTGGCGGGAAGGCTCTCGCCGACCTGCCCAGCGTTCAATGGAGCGGCCGGGGCGCGTGGATCTTCTGGCGCTCGGTCTACCTCACCCGGCTGGTGAGCCTCTCGGACAAGGTTAAGGTGTTCTTCGACTGGTTCAAGGCCCGCGTCTTCGGCCGCGATCTGTCCCGCTTCTAGAGAGGCGCGGCGGGAGGCGCGGCGATCTGGAGCTCTTAGGTCTCGACGCCCAAGAAGAGGTAGACCGCGTAGAACGCGAAGGCGATATTCGGGCTCCACACGGCGATCATCGGCGGGAGGGTTCCCGTTTCCCCAAGGGTCGTGCAGAAGGCGAGGACGCCGAAGAAACCCATCCCGAGGACGACGCCGAAGCCGGCGCCGTAGAGCGCTCCCTTGCGTCCGAGTCGAAACGCGAACGGCAGCGCGACGAGAGCCATCACCAGGCTCACGGCTGGGAACGAGTGTTTCTTGAAGAGCTCGATCTTCATTTCGGGAACCTGACGCCCGCTCTCCTCGACATCTTGGATGTAGTCCCTCAGCTCGCCGTACGCCATCGAGTTCGGCAAGCGGAACTCCGACTCGAAGTAATCGGGAGTCTCGGGATAGGCATCGATGGCGGGCGCGTCGAACTGCTGGAATTCGAGAACCTTGCCACCGGCGAACTGCGCCGTCCAGCCCGGCTCGAACAGCCAGGCGTCGCCGATGTACTGTGCTCGCGCGGAGTAGAGCCGACGGGTGAGCTCGAAGGTCTCGTCGTCGAACTCGAACACTTGGAGATTGTTCAACGAGCGAGTGGCTGGATCGTAGGCGCGGTAGTTGTAGATATAGCGTCCTTGGCCGAACAGCCAGTTGCGGTCGGCGCGGCGGTAGGTGCGGACCTTCTCGCCGCGGATCTGGTCCTTGAGCCGGGCCACCTTCTGAGAGGACGCCGGTAACACCGCGGCCTGGAGAGCGAAGCACGCGAGGCTGATTCCGGCGGCCGCCACCGCTGCCGGAATCGACAGGCGATAGAGGCTGATACCCAACGCCTTGACCGCCGTCACCTCGTTGCTGCGCGAGAGCAGTCCGAAAGTGATGAGCGTAGTGAGAAGTACCGCGATCGGAGCGACTTCGTAGGCAACCTGGAGCGAGAAGTACTTGAAGTAGTCGATGACGATGTCGCTGGCGACCGCGTTCTCGAGAATCTCGTCGATCGTCTCCGTCAAGTTGGCCACGAGAAAGACTGAGACGAGCGACAGCTCGACGAGCAGGAACACGCCGGAGAAGGTCCGCACCACGTAGCGGTCGAGGAGGGTGGGAATGTTCGACGAAATCCGTGGAAGCCTCAGCGTGACCGCGCGCTCCGCCGTTCGATCGCGGGCCGAAGCGGCGGCACGCCTCCGAATCTGGCGATCGCTACTCTTGGCTCCGAGCCAGCGCCACGCTCGCCCTGCGAGCTGTCCGATCCCACCCAGCAGGCTCCGATCTCGATTGCGCCGCCAGAGCAGGTAGGTGCCGACCGCGGTCAAGATGAGGTTCGGAAACCAGATCGCCAGTCCGACCGGCCATTTCCCGGTGATCGCGCCTTCCTCGCCATTGGCGAGCAGCACCCAGTAGAGAACGATGATGCCGACCGAAAGGGCGAACCCCGACGAGCGCCCAGCCGCGCGACGAACGGTGAAGGCGAGCGGCAGAGCGAGCAGACTGAAGACGAGACAGACCACCGGAATCGCGACCCGTTTGTGAAGCTCCACCTCGGCCGAGCGGCGCAGCTGCGACGAGCTCCGGGCACGCTGGTACTGGGTCAAGAGCTCGCTGACCGTCATCGAGCGGACATCCTTGGAGAATCCGAACTTCTCGCGCTGCTTGCTGGTGAAGTTGTCCTCGAGGACTTGACTCGACGATTCGAGCACGGTCGTGTTGTAGCGGGTCGGTTGCTCGAGATTGACCTCGTGGGTCACCGGTTGCTCGAGCAGGAGAAGAAGACGATCGTTGTCGGTGTCGAGCCGGAGCTCGCCCGCCCGCGCCGTGGTCACCTTGGTTTGTCCGCTCGGCAGGTCCTCGGTGAGGAAGACGCCGTACCACTGGGTCTCGTCGATCGGCGCGTCGAAGACGTAGAGGATCTTACCCGGCCACTCTTCGTAGAACTGACGTGCTTGCACCTGTTTGGCGGGGCTCACCGCGGCGATCTGCAGGTACTGAAGTTGGACGGCCGAGTTGGCGCGGGGCAGGACGAAGAGATAGATCCCCGCCGTGACGACCGTGAGCAGCCCGGCCAGTCGGAGGATCGGACGGTAGAGCTTGGTGAGGCTGATGCCGGCCGCGCGCATGGCGGTCAGCTCGCTGTCGGCCGCGAGCCGACCGATTCCCACGAGGATGCCGAAGAGCAGCCCCATGGGAATCGTCAGGACGACGATGTTGGGGAGCGAGCGGAGGAGAAGCAACCCGATCTGGCCGATCGAGACGTCGTTGACGATGATCAGACGGGCGAGCCGGTAGAGTAGATTCAATACCAGCAGGAACGTGAAGACGAGGGCGCCCAGCGTCGAGGGCCCGACGAGCTCATTGAACACGTAACGAAGCAGCGTTCGCACCGCGGAAGGATAACCGAACGAGCCCTGGCCGAGGGGAGGTGCCGCTCGAGCATTCAGGGAGCGTCACGGATGCAGCGCCGTCGAGCCCCGGAGCGCGGGCGCTGATGCCATCCGCAAAGCCGATTCACTACTGACCGGTCCGCTACCCGCCGCCGGTGTCGAGAATTCGGCGGAGAATCGCAGGGTCCGCGGGCAGCAGCTCGACTGCCGGCAGCCTGCGGGTGAGCTCGAGCCAATGCGGACCGCGGGCGAAAACCTCTCGGAAGATCGGCAGGGCCTCGTCGACCCTGCCGGCGCCGACCAGGGTCACCGCCTGCCAGTAGCGAACCTCCAGATTCTCCGGCAGGAGCTCGGCAGCTGCCGCGTAGGCGCCGAGCGCGCCCTCGGCGTCGCCGTCGGCGAAAAGCTCGTCGCCGCGGTTCATGTGATCGTAGGCACGCTGGACGCCGAGGAGGCGCCTCAGCTCGACGAGCGGCTGGGCGTGATCCTCGACCCTGAGGTCGACGCTGCGCTCGCGCCAAGGGGAGCCGGACGTGACACCGGGAACGATGAGGATCGCCGCAGACTGCTGTCCACGAATGTCGCCGCCCTCGTTCTGTGCCGCCTCCAGCGCGGTCAAGAGACGCTCGGCGAGGTCTCCGGAAGCTCCCTCGTAGGCGTTCGCCATGGCGTCCCAGACCGTGTCCTTCGCCATCATGTTCGCCTGCACCGAGTAACCTTCGCCGCGCTCGTGGCCTGCGGCCGTGATGCACTTGGCGCCGGTGTGCACCGCGACATTGCCTTTGCTGTCGACCATCGCCACCTGCCGCACGTCCGCGTGCGGGTCGATTGCCAGCAGCCCCTCGAGCGCCTCTCCGGCGGTCTTTCCGGCGCGCATGAGGTCGAGCCCGAGCGGACCGTAGGAGACCTCGACGAACGACTGAGTCGCCACGGCGCCGACGCCGGCCTCGGCCCAGCTGACTACCGAGCCGACGGAGAACCAGTGTGACTGCACGGCGACGCCCAGCTCGCCGGTCGCCGCGTCGCGGGCGACGATCGAGTAGGTGTGGACCGGGCGCCGCGGCGGCTCGCCGCCTGCGGTCGATCCGACCGTGCACAGCGTGAGGACGAGAAAGAACGGCGTGGGTTGGTTTCTCTTCATCGGGACTCTCCTCTCGACTGGGGGCGTCTCGAGCGCCTCGGCGCTGCTACCGCATTGCCGTCGATTGGCATATTCGAGTGCCCTGCCGCGAGAGCATAGCCGACGCTCGACGCCGGAATGCCGAGACCGTCGGCGCTGCGCCGCTGTCCGCCAGCTACCAGGCTGTGTAGGCGAGAAAGAGGCCGAGTACGGAGGCGCAGGCGCAGGAGAGCACTACCCACCCGGTCGACATCCCGAGCCACCAGCGGACGAGCGTGTCGAGGCGCCGCGGCCCCATGAGCACGACCCCCGCAGCGGCAATGAGAGCGAACCAGCCAAGGGCGGTGACGACCTGGGGATGTCGGCAGTCGGGAGCGGCAAGCAAGCAGGCTGCTCCGAGCGCGAGCCGGATGCCGAGAGCGAAGATCCAGCGACCGGTCGCCGTGGAACCTCCGATCCACCCGAGGATCGTGGCCGGCCGAACGACGCCCACCAGCCCGAGGACGGCGAGCCAGCCGCCGGCGAAGACGAGCGCGTAGGTCATCGGTCTCCAAGCCGAGATCGGATCGACATGGTGGTGCCAGTCTACCGCCGACTGATCGACGCCCCTCGGCGTGTCCTGGCGGACCCGCGGTCTCCTCGCGGCCGCGATCTCGTCTGATCAGGGCGCGACGATCAGCGGCATGTAGGCTTGCTCGGTGTAGTCGCGGACCATCCGGTCGGCGCCGAAGCCCGTTCCCACCGTCACGATCGAGCGCTTCATCATCTCTACCCAGGTCTCGGGCGCGCCGTTGCGATCCGCGTAGAAACTGGGCGCCACGGTCTCCTCGAGCGTCTGGTAGAGACTGTGAGCGTCGCTCTCGTCCTGCCGCCACGTGTCCACCGGCGGACTCTCGTCTCCGATAGTCCAACCGTTGGTGCCGTCGAACGCCTCCGGCCACCAGCCGTCCAGCACGCTGCAGTTCAGGGAGCCGTTGATCGCCGCCTTCTGGCCGCTCGTGCCGCTGGCCTCGAGCGGCCGCCGTGGTGTGTTGAGCCAGACGTCGCACCCTTGCACCATCATCCGGCCGATCCGCATGTCGTAGTCCTCGAGATAGACGACGCGACCCTTGAGGCCGGCTTCCTGACTGAGCTTGAAGATGTGCTGGATGAGCTCCTGTCCCGGCCGATCGGCCGGGTGCGCCTTGCCGGCCAGCAGGACCTGCATCGGACGTTTGGGGTGATTGACCAGCGAACGCAGCCGGTGCAGATCGCTGAACAGCAGGCCGGCCCGCTTGTAGGTCGCGAATCTGCGGGCGAAACCGACGGTCAGGATGTCGGGATCGAGGGTCTTCGCCACTGCCCGCAGCTCGCTCGGAGGGCGGCCGTGGCGGGCGTACTGCCTTCTCAATCGGGCGCGAGCGAAGCGAGTCAGCCGCGCCTTCTGGGCGTTGTGCGCTTCCCAGATCGAGACGTTCGGAATCTTCAGGATCGCGTCCCAGCCGGCGGGCTCGAACAGCTTGTCGAGCCAACCCGGACCGAGGTGCTCGATCAGCAGCGTGCGCATCTCGAGACCTATCCAGGTCGGAATGTGGACGCCGTTCGTAATTCCGTGTACCGCTCTCTCTCCGGTCGGAAGATCGGGGCGCAGGTGGCGCCACATCCGATCGCCGACCTCTCCGTTGATCCGACTGACGCCGTTGACGAAGGCGCTCGTTCGGACCCCCAGTGCCGTGAGGTTGAGCGGCTGACCCGGACTGCCGTGGTCGGCCCGACCCAGGGCGAGGAGCTTCTCGGTCTCGATCCCGAGACGCTCGGCCCAAACCTCGACGTAGCTCCCCGCGAGATCGACGTCGACCTGCTCGTTTCCTGCGGGCACCGGTGTGTGAGTGGTGAACACCGTGTTCTCGGCGATCGAATCGAGGGCCTCGCTCCACGAGCGATTCACGCGGGCTTCGTGCAGACGCTCGATCTGCAACAGCGCGCTGTGTCCCTCGTTGATGTGCCAGACAGCGGGCTCGATCTCGAGGGCCTTGAGCGCCCGGACCCCACCGATTCCCAGCACCGCTTCCTGGGTGAGCCTCATCTCGCGGCCGCGGACGTAGAGCGCATTCGTGATCGGCCGATCGGCCGGGTCGTTCTCGCCGACATCGGTGTCGAGGAGCAAGAGCGGAACCCGGCCGACACGCGCCAGCCACACCTTGGCGAAAACCTCCCGGCCGGGGAGCGGCACCGATACTTCCAGCGGCCGGCCTCGCGGGCTGAGGACCGGTTGGATCGGCAGGCGGTGAAAATCGTGCTTAGGGTAGATGTGCTGCTGAAAGCCGTCTGCGTCGACCGCCTGGCGGAAGTAGCCTTGTCGATAGAGGAGACCGACGGCCACGAACGGCAGCCCGAGATCGCTGGCGCTCTTGCAGTGGTCGCCGCTGAGGACGCCGAGACCACCCGAGTAGATCGCGAGCGATTGGTGGATGCCGAACTCGGTCGAGAAATAGGCGATCGGCGGGCCTTCGTACTCCGGAAATCGGCTGCTGAACCAGCTCTTCTCGAAGTTCAGGTAGCCGTCGAGGCCGCGAACGACGCTCGTGTAGCTGCTCATGAAGTCGTCATCGCGCAACAGCGTCTCCCACTGTTTGGGATCGGCATTGAGTAGCAACTGAATGGGATTGCGGTAGCGTGCCCAGGAGGCACGATCGATCGAGGCGAACAGCCGGAGCGCCGCGGGTGTCCAGCTCCACCAGAGGTTGTAAGCGAGATCTTGAAGGTACTCGACCTCCGATGGGAGCTTGAGGTCCGTGACCTGCAGGGTGGAGAGGTGAGGTAGGTGTGGGGGAGGCAAACTAAGGTTACGAACTCAGGGGTTCCGCAAGATACGGTGCAAGAGCGAGCGAGCGGAGTCCTCCTTCACCCGACCTCGCTCCCCGGTCGCTGGAGCATCGGAGATCTCGGGCCGGCGGCCTACCGTTTTCTGGACTGGCTCACGAGCGCCGGCCAATCGATCTGGCAAGTCCTTCCTCTCGGGCCCACCGGTTGGGGAGACTCGCCCTACGCCGCGGCCTCGTCCTTCGCCGGCAACCCGCTCTTGATCTCGCCCGAGGCGCTGGTCGCCGAGGATCTCCTTCCCGCTTCGGCCGTCACGGAGAGCCGAACGGGTCCAACCGGCACCGTCGACTTCGGCGCGGCCACGGTCTTCAAGGAAGACCTGCTTCGCCGGTCCTGGGACCACGTTCGTGGGAGCTCGAACAGTGATCTGCTGGCCGAGCTCGAGGAGTTCGAAAGGGCAGTCGAGACCCGCCGGTGGCTCGCCGACTGGGCGCTCTTCGCCGCCCTCGAGCGCGAGATCGGTCACCGGCGGTGGAGCGCCTGGCCGGCCGGCCTCCGGCAGCTCGAGGGCCAGGCCGTGCGAGAGGCCCGCGAGCGTCTGCGCGAGGAGATCCGCTTCCAGGTCTATCTCCAGTTTCTCTTTCGGCGTCAGTGGCAGGATCTTCACGCCCACGCTCGGGCGCTCGGCATCGAGATCGTCGGCGATCTGCCGATCTACGTCGCGCTCGAGAGCGCCGACGTCTGGGCCGATCAGCGGCTGTTCGACTTGGATGAGGAGGGTGAGGCCAGGGCCGTTGCCGGCGTGCCGCCCGATTATTTCGCCGAGACGGGGCAGCTCTGGGGCAACCCGCTCTATCGCTGGGATCGGCTACGGGCCGAGAACTTCGGCTGGTGGGTCGAGCGGATCGCCGCGGGTTTTCGATACGTAGATCGATTACGACTCGATCACTTCCGCGCCTTCGTCCGTTACTGGCGAGTGCCCGCGGAGGCGGAGACCGCCGCCGAGGGCGAATGGGTAGAGGGGCCTGGCGCTGACCTGTTCGTCGCGATCGAGCAGGCACTCGGCAAGGTGCCGCTGATCGCCGAGGATCTCGGGGTGATTACGGATGATGTCGTCGCGCTCAAGCAGCGCTTCCAGCTACCGGGAATGAAGGTGCTGCAGTTCGGCTTCGGCGAGGCCGACAGCGACCACCTCCCTCATCGCCACACCCCCGAGGACGTGGTCTACACGGGAACCCACGACAACGACACGACCGAGGGCTGGTTTCGAACGCTTCCGGCGCCGGAACGACAGCGAGTGCTCGACTACGTCGGCGGCACCGCGGCGGACGTTTCATGGAGCATGATCCGAGCGGCGATGACCTCGGTCGCCGGGCTGGCGGTGATTCCGCTCCAGGATCTTCTCGAGCTCGGCAGCGAGGCACGGATGAACACCCCCGGGCTGGCCACGGGCAACTGGAGTTGGCGCTTCGATCCCGAGCGACTCGACGCCGCACTCGCGGCAAGGCTGCGCCGTTTGACTCTCCTTTCGGGGCGCGGACGGGACGGATGACGGGCGAGCCACTCGGCGCCTTCTGGGAAAGCGACCGCACCCACTTCAGCCTGTTCTCGGAGCACGCGACCTCCGTCGAGCTCTGTCTCTTCGACCGGCTCGAAGAGACGATTCCCAGTGTCCGCCTGCCGATGGATCGTGACCCTCGAGCTGTCTGGCGCATCGAGGTGCCGGACGTCGGTCCCGGCCGTCTCTACGGCTTCCGGGTCGACGGACCGCGGGAGCCCGATCGCGGTCATCGGTTCAACCCGGGCAAGCTTCTCGTCGATCCGTGCGCGCGCGCGGTGGCTGGTGAGGTGGTCTGGAACGACTCGCTCTTGGGCACGAACGACCGCGACAGCGCCCGCTGGGTTCCGCGCTGCGTCGTCTGCGACCCATCGTTCGATTGGGCCGGTGACGCGCCACCGCGGACGCCCTGGGAGAAAACGTTGATCTACGAGTGCCACGTCCGCGGCATGACGGCGCTTCACCCCGAGGTGCCGCCGGAGCTGCGCGGCACCTATCTCGGCCTCGTCGAGAGACCGGTTCTCGAGCATCTGCTCTCGCTCGGCGTCACCGCGGTCGAGCTCATGCCCATTCTCCAGTTCGCGAGCGAGAGACACCTGGCCGAGACCGAGCGGTCCAACTACTGGGGCTACAGCCCGCTCGCCTTCTTCGCGCCGCACGCCGCGTATGCGACCGGCTCGATCGGCGAGCAAGTGGGCGAGTTCAAGACGATGGTCCGGCGGTTCCACCAAGCCGGACTCGAAGTGCTCATCGACGTCGTCTTCAACCACACCGTCGAGGGTGGTGCGGAGGGTCCGACGCTGAGCCTCCGCGGCATCGACAACGCGACCTACTATCGGCTCGCCGCGGACGATCCGTCGAGTTACGTCGACTTCACCGGCTGCGGCAATACGCTGAACCTCGCCTCGTCCGCGGTTCGTCGCCTGGTCCTGGACTGCTTGCGGTACTGGGTCGCCGAGATGCACGTCGACGGCTTTCGGTTCGATCTGGCGGCGACGCTCGGTCGCGGCGATCCCGAGTTCTCGACTCGGGCGCCGCTGTTCGACGCCATCGCGCTCGATCCGGTGCTTTCGCGGGTCAAGCTCGTCGCCGAGCCGTGGGACCTCGGCCCCGCCGGACGTCAAGTCGGCGCGTTCCCCGAAGGTTGGCGTGAATGGAACGATCGCTACCGAGATGCGGTCCGCGGATTCTGGCGCGGCGACCGCGGGCGGGCCGCCGACATCGCGACCCGCCTCTCGGGCTCGAGCGATCTCTACGGCGATCGAGGCAGCGGCCCGCTCACCGGCGTCAACTACGTCGCCAGTCACGACGGCTTCACCCTGCACGATCTCGTCAGCTACGAGCGCAAGCACAACCACGACAACGGGGAGAACGATGGTGACGGCCGCGACGACAACTTGAGCGCCAACTGGGGTGTCGAGGGTCCGACGACCGATCCCGCGATCCGTCGGGTCAGGCAGCGAGTCAAGAAGAACCTCTTGAGCAGCCTGGCGCTGGCGGCGGGCGTCCCGATGCTCTGCCACGGTGACGAGATCGGACGCACCCAACGGGGCAACAACAACGCCTATTGCCATGACGACGTGCTGACCTGGGTCGACTGGGCGCTCGACGACGAGCGCCGCGAGCTGCTCGACTTCACCCGCGAGGTCTTCGGTCTGCGCCGGAGGCTCGGCTGGGAACGGTCTGGCTTCTACTCGTCGTCGGAGCTGCGCTGGCTCGGCGCTGACGGTCGCCCCCTCGAGGAGCGCGATTGGTCCGATCCGG